>NZ_JAVRCB010000002.1:23820-256979 GCF_034530955.1 Nostoc sp. DedQUE05
TCTATTTTCTGCTCAAGTTGAGAAATTTGCTCTATTTTCTGCTCAAGTTGAGAAAGCTGTTCTATTTTTTGTTCAAGTTGAGGTAGTTGGTCTATCTTCTGTTTAAGTTGAGGTAGTTGGTCTATTTTCTGCTTAAGTTGAGATAGTTGGTCTATTTTCTGCTCAAACTGAGAAAGCTTATTATTTACTTCTTTATCCCTTGTAGAATATTGATCAGTTTTTTGAATTAAATTGTATAAAACTCGTCTAACAGCAGAATTATAATAAACTTGTCTTTTAAAGATAGGCCATGATATTTTTTTTAAAATATTTTTTAGCCATTTTCGAATAGTATTTGTATATATATCATTAAAAAATAATAAATAGTTACCATCAATTTCTGTAACATAACTATTATTTAGTAGTTGATGAGGTAGAGTTTTGCTTGATTCTTCTTCCTCATTTCCAGCCGGACGATAAAATCTAACGGATTGTTGATAAACATCACTTATACGCTCTAGTATTTTTTCGTAATCCATCTGATTCTCCTGAAATTTATCATCAATCATTCTTTACAATAGAATACATTTTTGTTTAAAGCTTAACTAAAATTTTTGCCTAAGTATATCTAATCATATAGTCTTTCGATTCACGTAGTTCATCAAATCATTTTCCTTCAGGCAAAATTACTACTGATAAGGAAATTTAGATAATTTAAATTAAATTTTACTTACTGAGTTTAAATAGTAGTCGGCAGTTTCATCCGCGTTTCCCATAAAACGCACTTTTCCTTGATCTAACCAAATTCCTCTAACACAAGATTGTTTGATAAATTTTAAATCATGAGAAACTACTAATACAGTAGCGTTCTGATTCCAAAATTGCTCAATTCTTCGCTTACACTTGTTTTTGAAACTTTCATCTCCTACCGACAATACTTCATCTAATATCAAAATATCCGGCTGTATATCGGTGGCGATCGCAAACCCTAATCGCGCTACCATTCCAGAAGATAATCCCTTCACTGGTACTAATGCATAATCTTCTAACTCTGCAAACTCTAATATTGAAAGCGTTCTTCTTCGCATTTCTGCTCGGGAATATCCCAGTAATACGCCATACAACAAAATATTATCCATCACAGAAATTTCTGCATCAAACCCCGCTCCAAGTTCAATCAATGGCGCAATTTGACCTCGTACTCGCACTAATCCGCTAGTAGGTTGTAAAATCCCAGAAATTATCTTTAATAATGTTGATTTACCAGAGCCATTTGCCCCTATAATACCTATTTTTTCACCTTTTTCAACAACTAAATCAATTTCATTTAGCACCTGTTTCTTCGCAGGCTGGTGATATTTACCTTCCAAAAAAGATAGGAGTGTTTTCTTTAGGTCATAAGAAAACTCTTCTTGCGTTCGTCGCCACAGCGAAACTCGATCTAGGCGAATTACTTCCATTTATTTACAGCAAATCCATAAATTGATGCCGCCACAGTTGAAAACAAACCCATCCCAGTGACAAAATAATTATGCCACTCAGCAAGGCTCCCCAAATTAAACTTAAATCTGGTAGCATTCCCGATAGTGTAATCTGCCGGATACTTTCAATAACTGGTGATAAAGGATTTAATCCTAAAAATGCTTTTACTGTTTTTGGAACAATGTCTGGCGGATAAAATACAGGACTACCGATCCAAATTACAAATACAATTAGCTCATAAAAATAAGGTAAATCTCTAAAAAATACATATAAAGCGCTGACCAAAAAACCAACTCCCATACAGACTAAAACCAGCGCTAAAAATGGAACCAGCAATGCTACCACGTTTAATAAACTTTTGGATTTAACAAAAGTTATTATTCCTAATAAAGGCAACACTCCAACGGCAAACTGAAACACATTTGCTGCAATCATTGATACTGGGAAAATACTGACTGGCAGACGAATTTTATTTAAAAGTGAGCCGTTACCTACTACACTACTCAGTGCCTGAGAAGTGGAAGCTGAAAAAAAGTTGATTACCACCAGTCCTGTAAATGCTGCTAATACATAGTTTGGGATTGAGTTATTGTAATACGACGAAAACGTTGTTCCAAAAATTGCAGTGTATAGCCCGGTCATAATCAACGGGTTCAATAGCGACCAATAAACCCCTAGAAATGAACCCCGGTAACGCACTTTAAGATTTCGCGCTACCAAGACGTGCAGCAATTCCCAGTAGCGCCACACTTGCAACCAAGTTGAATTACTTTTAACCGAAAGCTTCATCCTTACACACCGCTACAGTTCATAGCTAAATTATTTGCAGATTTTATACTATTGGTGGCTACTTTACCGCATTACTTTAACAATAAAAACTTTATTTTAAAAAGCGTTGTTAAACATAAGTTACTATGGGACTCATATCTGATTTTTGAACAAGATTTTAGATAAAACCCTTATAAAATAAGCTTTTCAGTCTCAGTATGTTTTTAGAAATCAAATCGAAGTCCTAATAGTTACCATTTTTATACTCTTAATCACATCCTATCCGGGCAAGACCAATGAATTTATCAATTGGTTCCTAGAACTGAGCGATCGCAAATAATTAGGACTTCTACCATATAATTGCTTTATAGTCAATAAAAATGCTTTTATTCAGATATTTGTTCATGGAACGATCGAAGCGCTGCTCTATCTAGCGAAGTTGTGCGATCGCAGCCGTTCCTGTGACAACCGCAATTGTGCTTTCGGTGTCTATTGTTGCCCGACAATAGCAATTTTCTCTGTTAGAAGTACGCGATCGCTTTTGGGTGTCTTTGAACAAAAAAGACAAACATTAAGTATTTACCTGTTTGGTTGCCGATTTAATTTTAAGCTGTTAAGTCAGGAGTTAGGAGTTATTCTTTCTCATCTCTCCCTCATCTGCCCTGAATTGATGAGAGCAGAGTCACGGATTCCGCTACACTGAGACTTGGTTTATCTGAAATTGTAATCAGGCATGGAAATCGGACAAAAGGTTAAAGTTTTTCGTTTACGCGATCGCGTTTCTGCCCCAGTTGTAAAAAAACTCGGACAAGTGGGTATCATCCAAGGCTACAAAGTCACTGATGGTGGTGGAATCGGTGTAGTGGTTCTGTTTGAAGACAATTATTCTACTTGGTTTTTTGAAGATGAAATCAAACCTGTGTAGTAGTAAAAAACTCAGATCCGGATTTTTCTTTGGCTCTGAAGTTGAAAGCACAGGTTGAGAGTCTATATTGAGTGCTAAGTTGGAGTTGAAAAGATCGGCGGTGAAAATAGGAATCAACTAATGGCTCAAATATTGACATTTTTGGGCAAAGGCGGAACCGCTCGTACCAAAATTGCGATCGCCGCCGCCAAATTATTGGCAAGTCAAGGCAAGCGCGTACTTCTAGCAGGACAAGCAGAACCAACATTGTCAATCCTGTTAGGGACTCCCATTGCTGCCGATCCTCAAGAAATCTCTCCCAAGTTACAGGCGGTACAGTTTCAAGCATCTGTACTGCTTGAGCGCAACTGGGACGAAGTGAAAAAACTTGAGGCGCAATATCTCCGCACGCCCATCTTCAAAGACGTTTTTGGTCAAGAACTGGTAGTCTTGCCGGGGATGGACAACGCCCTAGCGCTGAACGCTATTCGCGAATATGATGCCAGTGGCAAATATGATGCGATCGTCTACGATGGCACGGGCGACTCTTTAACGCTGCGAATGTTGGGTTTGCCAGAATCTCTGAGTTGGTATGTCCGGCGATTTCGGCAATTGTTTGTCAACTCCGACTTGGGGAAGACAATTACTGAATCACCTTTGATTCAACCTCTGATTAGCAGTTTTTTCAATATCAACTGGACAGCAGATAACTTTGCCGCTCCCACTAACCAAGTCAATAATTTCTTAGAAAAGGGGAGAGCCGCTCTGGCCGATCCCAAGCGTCTCGCTGCTTTCTTAGTGACTACAGGAGATCCGATTGAGGTAGCAAATGCTCGTTATTTATGGGGTAGCGCTCAACAAATCGGTTTAACTGTCGGTGGTGTTTTGCTTGTGTCTACTGAGACAAATATCAATCTGTCAGAGGAATTTATACCCTTACCTGTAAGCGTCGTTCCCAACTCGCCCACGGGTGATTGGCAACCACTGATAGACGCTCTACCCAACTTTGAAGCACAAGCTTTACAGGCTCCCAAACCTATTGAAATAGACATCCACAATCGTCAGGTACGCTTATTCTTACCAGGATTTGACAAAAAGCAAGTCAAACTTACCCAATATGGGCCAGAAGTCACGGTAGAAGCAGGAGATCAGCGACGCAATATTCCCTTACCCCCGGCTCTGAGTGGCAGACCCGTTGCTGGAGCAAAGTTTCAGAATCATTATTTGATAATTTCGTTTTAAGTTAGTTAGGAGTAGGAACAAAGTTAGGAGTTAAGAGTGAGGAGTTAGGAATAAAAATAATAATTCACGCCTGATGTGAATTAGAAAAGCCTCTTATCGCATAAGGGTTTCTAGACTCGCCCAAAATTGTATGATTGGGAATACCCACGAAATTACAAGGGTTTCTAGACTTAATTCACATTAGACGTAATTCATAACTCCTAACTCCTAACTAATAATTCATAACTTCTAACTCCTAACTCCTCACTCTAAAAAAATACGCCTTATGTCAGAATCAACTCCCATTCCCCCAGACCCTAACCGATCTGAAGCACTAGACTCAGTGGCAAATAATCTCAATGAGCAAGCGATCGCATCTGCCGATCGCAATGCGAAAACTAGGCAGATGTTGGGGATGAAAGGTGCAGCGTCTGGAGAAACTTCGATTTGGAAAATTCGTTTACAGCTCATGAAGCCCATCACCTGGATTCCCTTAATTTGGGGTGTAGTCTGTGGTGCGGCTTCTTCTGGTAACTATACTTGGACGCTGGAAAATGTGTTGAAGGTAGCAGCCTGTATGTTATTGGCTGGGCCATTGATGACAGGTTACACCCAAATCCTTAATGATTACTACGATCGCGAAATCGATGCCATCAATGAACCTTATCGCCCGATTCCCTCTGGAGCAATTCCCTTACCCCAGGTAATTATTCAGATTTGGGTATTACTGATTGCTGGCTATGGTTTGGCATTTGCGCTAGATGTGTGGTCTGGTCATGAATTCCCGACAATTACAGCGATCGCGATTATCGGTTCTTTCATCGCTTATATTTATTCTGCGCCTCCCCTGAAACTCAAGCAAAACGGCTGGCTAGGTAGCTACGCCTTGGGTGCAAGCTACATTACTCTACCTTGGTCTACAGGACACGCTTTATTTGGAGAACTGAATTCCACAATTGTGATCTTGACAATGTTCTACAGCTTGGCTGGATTGGGTATTGCCATTGTCAATGACTTCAAGAGTGTAGAAGGCGATCGCCAGCTAGGATTAAATTCACTACCCGTAATGTTTGGCATCACCACTGCGGCATGGATTTGTGTAGCGACAATTGATATATTTCAAGGATTGATTGCAGCTTACCTCGTCAGCATCCACGAAAATTTGTATGCAGCAATACTAGTACTGTTAATCATCCCGCAAATCACCTTGCAGGATATGTATTTCCTACGTGACCCCGTAAAAAATGATGTTAAGTACCAAGCTAGTGCCCAACCTTTCCTTGTTCTGGGAATGCTGGTAACAGGTTTAGCCCTGGGTCATGCTGGCGTTTAATTTGTACCTCCATAGTGGGAAGTTAAGAATTAGGAGTTAAGAGTTAATATACTTTTAACTCCTAATTTGTATCAGGACATACTATGCTTCAATTGATATTTTTCTTAATTAATGGGATTCAACCTTTATTAGTCCCGATTTGTTTTGTAGTTGCTTGGACTGTAACTATTCTGGTTGTGTTGAGTCTCTGGACGGCCGCACGAGATAGTGTTAGTACAGCCAAGCAAATGCATCAAATTCCCTGTACTGGTTGCCAATTTTTTACCGACAATTACCGTCTTAAATGTACTGTACGCCCATCTATTGCCAATACAGAAGAAGCAATCTATTGTCGTGACTATCAACCAAAGACTAATCCTTATCTATATTAGGGAGTGGGGAAGCAGGGGAGCAGGGAGATGAGAGGACAAGGGGACAAGGAGATAAACAAAACTCCTAACTCTTAACTCTTAACTCCTAACTCAGCACTCAGCATTCCTAATGCCCAATGCCCGATACCCAATGACAATTAACTAATCTCTAACAATATCTTTAAAACACCCCGACTCTGGGCGTGTTCAAAAGCTGCAAGCCCTTCAATGAGAGGGTAGGTGGCATGAATCAGAGGTTGCACATCAACTTGTCCTGTGGCTAGTAGCTGGAGGGCTGGGGTAAAGGGGCCACAACGGGAGCCGATGAGGGTGATTTCATCTACTACTAAAGAAGAAACATCTAGGCTGAGGTTGCCAGCATAAGTACTTTTCAGTACAAGCGTACCACGGGGACGGAGGGCGCGGCGGGCGATCGCAAATCCTTCTGGATTGCCAGTGCATTCTACTGAGATATCGAAATATCCATCTGTAACATCATCAGCTAGACTCGTTTTTATTCCCCGTGCTTCTAAGTTAGCCAGTTTTTCTCGATGACGCCCCACAGCTACGAGTTCACAGCCAGTTAGAGCTAGTGTCTGAGCTACTAACTGCCCTAGTTTGCCATCTCCAACCACTAGCACCCGATGGTCTGGATGCAATGGCACTTGCTGCTGAATTTCCAAAGCTGCTGCTACAGGTTCAGTAAATGTTGCTACTTCTGTTGGCACATTATCAGGTACTAAATGCAGGTTCTCTACCGGCAAACAAAGATATTCACTAAAGGCACCGTTGCGATTGACAATACCCAAAACTGTACGATTTTCGCAATGAGTTGGTTGTCCGCTACGACAAAACCGACAATGCCCACATACAGCATTGATTTCTCCAACTACGCGTTGGTTAACTAAGTGTTCTGGCCCTCGTTCGACAATGCCGACAAATTCATGCCCTAAAATACCAGTGTAGGGATAGTAGCCTCTAAGTAGTTCCAGATCGGTATTACAGATACCTGCACGCAAGACGCGTACTAAGGCTTCTCCCTGTGGCGGCTCAGGAACCGGAATATCTGTGCGTAATTGCAACTGCTTATTTTCGAGCCAAAGTCCTTTCATTTCTCTTCACGTCCTTTGCCTAATTATGTTGTCAATATCACTTTGAAAAATGTTTGCAAATAAATATAGGGGTATACATCCGTAACCCCATACCCACACCTATGTCTCTGTAGAAGGTATTTCTTTAATTTTGGTTACATCAACTTTGCTTAACCAAGTAACTAAATCGTCTGAGCCAAGTGCAATCTCACTTCCCAAGGTTTTGATATAAAGAAGTCCGTCACTGATAATTAAATCTCTAATTGGGTACCATGAATCTCGTGTTCTAATCAGAAGTTCCAACGGAATCCCTGGTCTTGAACTATGTTTGCAATATTTCCACCAGGCCCGCCATAGAATGACACATTTAGTACAATTCATCTGATAGCCTTTGGGAACTTCGCAGTATTGATACTGATAGAAACCCCGACTATCTACTTCTCCTTTGAGAATATAACTATATTCTGCTAATGCCTGATTTATCAATTCCCACTGGGTTGATTTTGGAGAAATCGAGAATTCAGATAGGGTATTTGATAGTTGAGCAGTGGCAATTACGCCTTCAGATTTTGCTGTTAGTTGGTTTATTTTATACACTGTTTGCGCTGTCAAAACAGGATTTGACAACAAAACGTCTTTTTTTTGAATAGAGTTTTGTACAAACTCTCGAATTAAATCTAGATTAGACAACATAAAATTTTTTATACTAAATTAACCAGTGTGATGAAAGTCACAATTATACTTAAATTAATAACTACACTGGTTTTGCACTTAAATCAGGATTATTACTAGCTTTATTTATACTCAATTCTTTGTTTGACTTGGGTTTTGTTAAGTTTAATATCGCTTATGCAATACTCCGAGAGGCTGATTGACAAAAGCGCTTCCTTAAGGTATAAATTTGCAAATTAAATTTTTACGCCTTCGAGAAAAGGTTGAAATACCGGAATTAATTCGGCACGACTAACCACAAGGGTGGGAAAAGAGCGATCGCTATAATCTTCTCCCGGTGACAATGGAAACGGTTCTGACTTCAGCGAAGCCCAGACTCCACCAGCAGCTTGGACAATTACCCAAGCCCCGGCTAAGTCCCAAACTTTTGGTGTCGCCTCAATCCCACCGAGAGTAGCCCCAGTAGCAACTGTCAAAAAGTTATAGCTAGCTACACCCAACATCCGAATTTTGCAGGGAAAGCCATTTTTGATAACTGCGGTACTACGAGAACAGAGGTTAAAAAAGTGATTATTGCTAGGACTATCTACACTGGTGTGGATGGGGTGGTTGTTGAGAAATGCTCCTATTGGGGGTGTTAACCCAGATGAACCTGCCCAAAACCCATGAAAAGCTTGATTCAGAGTTGGGGCGTAAATATACCCAAAAATGGGCGTACCTCGATACAGCAAACCCAGAGATATTGTCCAGATGGGAATGCCGCGTGTGAAGTTCGTTGTACCATCAAGAGGATCGATTACCCAGCACCACTCAGTACCGGGAAATGACTGATCGCTCTCTTCGCTCAAAATGCCGTAGCCAAGGAAAGTAGAAGCGATCGCATCCCGAATTTCCCGATCTGCCCATTTATCTGCTTGCGTCACCAAACTACCATCAGCTTTTTGGTCAGCCTGTACTTGCCCAAAATCTTGCATTAGTTGCTTGCCCACTCTGGTAGTGGTAGTTTGGGCAAAATCAAGAATTGTTGTCCAAAAATCATTCATTGGTTATTAGTCATTTGTCATTTGTACTGAGCGTATCGCTAAAGCGAAAGCTCCGCTAACGCATAGCGTCTCGTAGAGAAGCCGAAGTATTGGTCATTTGTCCCATGCCCAATGCCCAATGCCCCATGCCCCATGCCCCATGCCCTATACAGTTTAATCTAAATCGCTTTCTAAAACTGAAGCGATCGCTTGCTTGGTACTTGTTTGAAATTCTGTGATGTTCACCCGATTCAGAAACCAAATCGACAGCACCATTCCTACCGCTTCTAGAACAAATACCAGTCCATAAGCTAACTCTGCGCTAGGTAACAGCTTGCGTCCAATATCCAAAACTGTACCTCCAATTACCACGGCGATTCCTCTAGAGATGGACTGCGCTAATCCCCATGCTCCAATAAACGTACCTGCGGCTTCTGCTGCTGTGAGATCCAACATCAAGCTAATTGCGGCTGTAGTTAAGAAACCTGTGGCTAAACCGAACAAGACCAAACTTAGTTTAAGAACTGCTGCATTAGCTGTGAATCCTGAGATACCTAGCAATATTGCACAGAATGCTACCAACATACAGCCAAAACGTGCAGTTCTGCGCTTACCCAAACGCGGGATAATATAAAAGCCCGTAACGCCATAAGCAATCAATAGACCTGTTCCATAAAAAATATTTAATTTGGTACTTTCCGCTAGGGGCATTTTAAATACTTGACCCGCATAAGGTTCTAAAATCGGGTCTTGCATAAACAAACTGATAGTCATCACCAATAAAAAGGTGAAAAATATACCTGTTTGTGGACTAGCTGTCAAAATTTTCCAAGCATTGCCTAGAGTGATGCTATCTTCCCGATTCACCAATGTAGAACGGGTTGAGTATTGAGAGTATTTTTTTTCTACGCCAAATGTCGCTGCGATCGCTAAACCAAATACAATTGCTGGGACGATAGTAAACAATCGGTTGATTGCTGGCTGCAAAGTTTCTACAGTTGCTTCTGGGGTTAACTGTTTCAGCAAGCTGGCACTAATAATCGCCCCAACAATAATCCCCACCATTAGCATCGACCAAACCACACCGACTACTTTGGAACGGTTATCTTCTTCAGATATATCCACCAACAAAGCAGCAAAAGCAGTACCGCTAGCACAAATTCCTAGACCGTATACAGCAAAAACTAAAGCCAAAAGACCTGTCCAGCCAATTGTTTGGGTTGTCCATACCCAAGTACCTGCATTATTTCCAGCAATATTAAGCTGCCATATCACTTGTATAGCTAAAAATGCTGCGATCGCAAATATTGCCGCGCCCACCCAAACATAAGCTGTACGGTGGTATCCCCATAACGGCTTGGCATCGGAAATCTGTCCGAACCAGACACGCGAAGGAGCAACAAATAAAGGCAGTGCTAGAACTACCGATACCAGCGTCGCCGGAATTGCTATTTCTTGAATCATGACTCTGTTGAGTACGCCTAGAGTCAAGATGGACATCATGCTCAACCCCATTTGAAATAAACCCAGGCGGAACATGGTCAGCAGGTTTACCCTTGGCACAGATAGGGATTTGGTTTTGGTATCAAATACTTCACCGCTTGCCATAGCTACTTTTTCGTATGCTTTATAGGATTTAATTTCTCTCTTTAAATAAAGATAAACCCTACTCACTCCAAATCAGCGAACGAAAAGTTGAAGTTGCGATTTGGCAAGCGATTATACACCTTGATTAGCGTAGGCTTCAGCCAAGTTACGATTAATTTTTAGGACTTGGTTGTAATGTGCGATGTCTACGACGGGCTACGCCTACGCATAACCAGAGAATTTTAGGATGAAATAGTGAAACGAGACTCAATTTACTATCAAATTTTTAAGCGCTTTCCTGGGTTACTCTTTGAACTGATTGATGTCCCTCCTCCTCAAGCACAAAACTATCGATTTGAATCACTTGAAGTCAAAGAAACGGCTTTCCGCATCGATGGTGTTTTTTTACCTCCAGAGGATGCAACATCCAGAGTTATCTTTTTTGCTGAAGTTCAATTCCAAAGAGATGAAGCTCTTTACCATCGGTTCTTTACCGAGTCGCTGATGTACCTGAACCGGAATCGTTTTCAGTATGATGACTGGTTCTGTGTGGTAATTTTTTCATCACGCTCTTTGGAACCAAGCGATCAAAAAACTCATCGAATATTTCTCAATAGCGACCAAGTGCAGCGAATCTATTTAGATGAGTTAGGCGCGACTAATCAGCAGCCAATAGGCATCAACTTGATGCAGTTGACTCTAGCATCGGATGAAGTGATGGCAGAGCAGGCAAAGCAATTGATTGAGCGGGTAAAATTAGAGGAAACGGACACACTGCCGCAAAACGAAATACTCAATATCATAACCACAATTGCCGTTTATAAGTTTTCGACCTTGAGTAGAGAGGAAGTTGAAGCTATGCTGGGATTGACTTTAGAGCAAACAAGGGTTTATCAGGAAGCGAAAGCCGAGGGTCGAGAAGAAGGTCGAGAGGAAGGTCGAGAAGAAGGTCGAGAAGAACGGGAAGCTGAAATGTTGAAACTTACCGTCCCTCTGTTACTAAAAACAGGGATGAGTGTGGAGCAGATTGCTCAACACCTCAATGTTGATATAGAAGCTGTCCAGATTGCCGCACAACAAAATACATAGAATGGGCATTTTATGTCTGTTGTCATATTTTTGCAAAATGACAAGAGCTTGATTAAAATCCTCAATTGCCCTTTTATGGTTTCCAGAGCGATCGCGCCAAAATATGACAAATTAAGATGCTCATAATTTTATCAAAGAGTAAATAAATCCTCTGTTTAAGCTGCTAAATTCTTCACTTCATTGAAAAGCAGAAGCTACAGAGGTTAGAGAATTTTGTTTTGGTATCAAATACTTCACCGCTTACCATAGCTAACTTTTTGTATGGCGATGATGCGATCGCGCCAAAATGTTACAGATGGATGTAAGATACTCATTACTCCATCGGGGCTGGGACTTGATAGCAGAATATCCCAGTATTTAACCTTTGCATAGCCCCTCTATTCCACCCAAAAGAACCGTAAATGACACCTTTTGGATAATTTAGAGCTTGTTTTGTAAGCATTGGCTTAAATCTTGCTGGGCATCAATAGGAGCTAACTGAGATAGTAGTCTACTTTACTTCTACTTTTACTGCTAATAGTGGTGTCATAGTTGGCGATCGCTATCTAGATTTAACATTCACGTCCAACTTTTTTCAACTTTAATGAGGTTATCAGGGATATGGAAGAAATATTAAACCAATACTGCAAACAAGACAATCTTGGGCTGCTTCTCCTAAGTATGGCAACTGGTTCGGGTAAAACATACATTGTTCTAAAGTTTATACATTCTAATTACAAGGAATTTGCCAAGCAAAAGAGAAAAATTCTGTTTATTACTAACCTTAAAAAAAACTTACCTATTGACGAACTAAAAAAACATTTTATCGCCGATGGAAATGAGGAAGATTTTGAAAAATATGTTCTTTTTATTGATTCTAATGTCGATCCTGTTATCAACAACTTACTAAAACTTGACCAAGAAATTCCTGATATATTTAAAAATAAAATATATTTACAACTAAAAAAATATATAGAAATGCTCCAAAGTGAGCAATTACCTAGCGACTTTAAAGAAAACATTAAAACAGATATTCGTAAAAATATTGAGCCAGCATTCAGAGACATTATTAAAAGAATATTGTCAGAAAATTTTAAAACGAAAAAGGCTCGTCTGTCAGCTATCAAGAATAATCAAGATTACCAATGGATTGGAAAACTTTATCCCGCAGTATTTACAGATGATAAAACTATTTTATTTCTTAGTATAGATAAGTTTGTTGCTCAAAACACAACACTTATTGAACCATCATATTACTTCTCTGAGCGGTTTATTAATAAATCACTTATTTTTATTGATGAGTTTGATACTACCAAAGAAACTGTACTCAAAAATATTATTGAATCTGGGTTAAGAAATCGAGTGGATCTTATTGATTTATTCTTAAATATTCATAATCATCTGATGCAAACCGAGTGCCCTGAAGTACTTTTACAAGAATCAAAATGGCGAAAGCAGCAATCTTCAGGTAAAAACTGGCCATCTCTACGAGAACAGATTGAATCATTACGAGAGAAAGCTAATTATATATTCAAAAAATATCAATTACAGCATATCTGTAAATCTCACGAGAATTTTTCAACTAAGGAAAGAAACTTTCTTTTTTATGATTATAAATTTCATAATGTGCTGGATCGTAATCAACGTGTAGAGATTATTGGAGATATAAATAGCCGTACAAATTGGATTAATGCTTTTAATATTAAATATAAAAAGACGGGTATTGACATACAGGAATTGCTGAGTACAATTACTGGCTATTTATCATATTTTCAGACAGGAATTAAATATTTAGCAAATAACTATCGCCATTTAAAAGAGGAAGATAAAGGCGGACAGGAAACTTTTCCTTTTAAATTAGCTATTCAGACAGTTCTTAATAATTTTCACCTTAAAGATGTGGAATTTTTAACCCGTAAAATTCTTGAAGATGATTTGCCGTATGGCTTGCAATCCTATCAAGGAACAATCCAAAATCAGACTTTTTATGATAGGGGGTTTCGTTACTATGATATCGTCGATAGTGATGAGCATGATACATTATCAAAAATATATATGTTTAACTTCAGCCGTACACCCGAATCTTTTTTAGCTGGAGTTTGCTCAAAAGCTTTGGTAGTAGGTATTTCAGCTACGGCTGGGCTTTATACAAACATTGGTAATTATGATCTTAAGTATCTGAAATCTCGTTTAGGAGATTCATTTATACGTATTAAAGATGATGCTCTTATTAAACTTCAAAACGCATATAACGAAGCAACTCAAGGATATAATAAAGTCTCTATAAAAACTAAATTTATTGGGACAGATATACAAAAAGAAGCAATCAAACAGCTTGAAGACCTTTTCAATGATCGAGAAGTAGCCCAGGATTTATGGAATACTCTTCGCCATACAATTACTAATGATGATGAAGAAAGTATTGAATTTTCATTTTGCCGTTATGTAAGAGCTTTAACAGCATGGAAATATTTTTTGGATAATCCTGATTGTCATGCGTTCCTTTGTCTTTTTAGTAAATTACCAAAGCCTTCCGACCCAAAGTTCGACCTGCATATATTGCATAAATATGCGGATTTTTTATTGGATAGCCATCAAAATACTATTGAAGGTTCTGTGGCTGATACATTTTTTGTGCTTAGTTCAAATAAATTTGAAGCAAATAAAGAAAAACTGCTCAATGAGCTAAAAGATAATAAACGCCGATTTATTATTTCTGCATACCAAACGATTGGTGTTGGACAAAATTTACAATTTCCTGTTTCTTCTGGTCTAGAGCCAATACATATTAATAGCTTACCCAAGCATTCAAACATGGATATTAACGGGATATATTTAGATAACCCAAGAAATATTATTGTTAATATATTTAAAAATAATATAGATGATGATGAATTTATAAAATATATTTTTCAATTGGAATTTATTCGGGAGAATGGAGATTTTTCACTAAACCAGTTTAAGAGCAAGCTAGATGAAGCTTTTCATAAATATATAGGAAGATATAAGCCTAGACGAAAGGCTGAGGACTTCATCAGCCCATACAATACAAATGCTTATTCACGTTACTTAAATAAAATTATTATTCAGGCACTAGGTCGAATATGTCGTACTAATATGAAGGCTCCAACAATTCATATTCTTGCTGACGCTTCTATCCGAAAACATTTAATCGGGTTTTCTCTACCAGAAGATGTAATTCCTATTCGTGAATATACTGCTCTCCTTGAATCAGCAGGTGAATCGACTAACCAATCTGAAGATTTAATAGAAGCACAAAACCGTGCATCCCATAAAAGTAATCAAACTGCTGTTTACATACGTCGCCAACTGAGTACGCCGTGGACAAAACAGAGTGTTAAAAAGTGGCAAGAACTAAGAGAACAAGTTCTTTATCAACCAAGTATTGTCAAAGAGTCAGAATGCAATATTAACTGGAATAATATTTACCTGCATTTGCCAAAACCTGCCGATTCATATTATTTCTCGCATGAAAATGACTATGATGATATCGAAGTTTTCTTTTCTGATGACTACGGTAAAAGAGAAGTTAAAGAAGTGAGCGAACAAACTGCCCGTCTTACAGAGTTGATGAAAATCGATACTCTACATAAATTATTCACTGATTATAATTGGGCAACAACATTTACTAAATCTCAACTAATGCTGACCCCTCCCATGTTTAACAATATTTATAAAGGGGCATTAGGCGAAGTCTGTGGGAAACATATTTTTCAAAACCTCTTAAATATTCCCTTACTAGAACTGAATATAGATGAATTTGAACTCTTTGACTTTAAAACAGAGCAAAATATTTATATAGACTTCAAGCTATGGAATGATCGGGTTGCAGTAAAAGCTGATGAAATAATTGATAAAATCTGTGAGAAAATGGCGATTGTTCGAGCAGAAAGGGTTTTTGTCATCAATATTCTTGGTTCTTCCAACACTCCCTTTCAACCGATTCCATCATTTGGCGGAAAAATTATAGAAGTTCCCTATCTCTGTAAAAATGATACAATCGATAATTTAGCACTTAAATTTATTGTGAATGAATTTTTAACATGAGCATTCTTACAAATAAACTAAATATAAATTTTCATATTGATGCTATTGAAAGAGATTTTGTTTTTATCCGCTTTAAACGAGGCAAAAATGGCAAATGGTGGGGAGCAGAAGAACTGGATTGTATTATAGGTGAAGATTATAAAGCCATGTCTGTTGGATATGCTCAATATGCCTATGCTATGTTTGATAAAAAATCGAATGATACTTACGTATTACTTCAAAAACTTAGAACCGATCCTAAATTTGCTAGTGTATCTGCAATTGAGGTAAAACCCCAGGCTGTTTATACTGGAAATGATGAATGTATATGTGAAGTAACACTTGCCCGTTTATTAGTTAACTCTCTAGGTTCATCACGCTCTAGATTTAAACATCTACATTTCTCAAATCTGACTGGAGCATTACTTAAAGTCCCTCCCTTAAACAATAAACTTTATGATGCAATTGGTGTTGCTGAAATCACTCTTAGTCGTGATGAGAGCCAAACAAACGAATTCTTATTAAAAGTTAGTGTAGTCTCTTATCGAAAAAAGGTTTCCATATTAAAAGAATATAAAGGCACAGCAGAATTAAAAAAAATTCTTAAAAGACCTGAATATGTGTTCCATAGTGGCACAGGAACTCTGAAAAGGTCGCTTCCATCTGATGGTAAAAATACAGATCCTACAAAGTCTTACATACAATGCAGTAAACAAGGTAAAAAGCTTCATACCAATTTCCTTGAGTTTGAAAGTATAGATAAATTTGAGAAAAGCCGAGCAGGTATTTTGTTTCAAGTTTTCAATAGTATTCAACAATATCTATCGGAATACATGAATGTTAATTTTTCCACTCTTGAAATTGATTGCAGCATTGAACTCAAAAATACTTTGCTTAAAAGTCCAAAACAACTTTACTCAAAACTAGATGGTCAGGCAATACATATAGTTGATAGAGTGAATGATGAAGATTCTACTAATTTAGTAATTACACTGAAAGAATTTCTTCTTCCTTATATCACTGATGAAAAACTAATCACCGTTAGTAAACGTGATAAAGAAAACACTCTAAATTTTAGAATTATACATGATGCTGAATTTTATGAAAAAAGAGGACAAAAGGACGAATACCTCCCTTCAACAGATAAATTTCAGCGGCAACATCTGACAATTGAATCAACAAAAAATGTCTCTAAGTCTATTGTTAAAACAATTCTAAAGGAACAGCTTATAAAGCGTGATATTAGCTCTCGAACATTGAACTTGTTTGATTGGGCTAAACTTCAACTAAAAGGAATTTGGACTTTTGCTGCTTGGGATGAAGATAGAGACCACGTAATTTTTATGGAAATTCAACCAAATGGTAATTTTGAATTTTACGAAATAGATGGTCAAGATATATTATTTAACTGGCAAAAGTTTGAGAAATATAGAAAATTTATGACAGAGGATAGCTCAGGAGATAAAATCGAGACATTAGAAGGTCTTGTTATTTCTGATGCTGGTGATATAAATCAGATATTTATAACTGATGAAATCAGTATTCCTGACCTTTCTAAAATTGAAGCTATTCTCAAGGAAGTCGAAACTGAACTTCCTGAAGATAAGGGAAGTGGAGATGAGCTAGCTGATCTAGTTGAAGAATTCTTACAAGAAGCATCTGACCTTAATCTTGAAAAATTTGAATCATTCTCATCGGAACTTAGAAAAATTGGGAACCAATCTATATCAAAACGAGATTTTAAGCGTTTAATCGCGCAGTATTTGGGGACAACAAAGAAGGTAAGAGATAAGGATATTGATGTTAGTAGTACAAGTGAAGCTATTGGTTTTAGAGATTACCTTCTTGACAAACATCAAATTCGATTGAAATTCCCGCAGGATAACCAGAGCAAAGAAGATTTATTCGACGCTTCTCTCAACATAAAATATTTTGGTGAAACTGAAAAAGAAGCTTATTACCTTGTTGGCGATCGAAAAGAAAAGATACAATTCTCTTTCAAAGATGCCTGTCATCTTCGTAAAATCGTGGCGGTGGATAACTCAAAACTGATATTTAGACAACTCCTTGAAACTATGGATGTTGATTTTGTCCGCACAGGGCAAAGTACCGTAATCCCTTTTCCATTTAAGTATATTAGGGAGTATAAAAATTTTGGTGTTGCTAAATGACTGTATTAATCAGTATTGAGCAACGGCAATAACTCTTAGTTTGACAGATTTTATTTATTTTTCTAACCTCAACACACGGAGAAATATTTTCAAATATACCCAATAGTAAAATTTACTAAAGTTATCGCATTGCCCTGTAACTTTATCGGACGCAATCAAACCACATAAAAATATCAATATTAAAATGTGGTTTTAACTACGCTATTCAATTGAATTAGTAAGATAAACTTGCCGTGTATATGTCATCAAAGTACTTAGCTTCATCTAGTAACCAAAAAGGCATAAGCAATGAGCAAAGAAGTAGTCAAAGTAATATTATGGGAAGAAAATCAAAAAGATTTTCTAAAAAAGTTTTATGACCTCCAATTTACTCCCAGAGTAGGAGAGGAAGTTTACCTAAAAAAGGAGAAATGGAAAGTAACTAGAGTTGAGCATGATGTAGAAATTAGTGAGATTAATGTCTACATGGAATTAATCAAAAAAGCCAAGCAGGATAAATCATCTAATTCTTAAATACAAGTAAATACACTCAACTATTATAAAAGGGAGGTTATTAGCCTCCCTTAATTCTGAGAATAGATATATTGTCAAGTGTAATTTGTAAATCTTGATGCAAACTGCGATGTCTACGAGGGGCTACGCCTACGCACAACAAGAATTGCGGCAAATGATGACGATCGCACCCAATCTTGTCTGTAACGATAGACTATAAAAGTAAAGAAATGTAAATAAACTAAATTTTGCAACCGTGGAAAACATCACATTGGGGCAAAATGGCCCAGTTGTTACACCTTTGTGCATCGGCACTTGGGCTTGGGGTGATAAACTATTTTGGAATTATGGCAGTGCCTACGGCCCAGAACAGTTACAAGAAGCATTTACAGCAGCCTTAGAAGCTGGTATTACCTTCTTTGACACTGCCGAAATCTACGGAATGGGACTATCAGAGAAATTTTTGGGGCAATTTCTGCAACAGACACAACAACCTGTACAAATCGCTACAAAATTTGGCCCACTACCGTGGCGATTTACAGCCCAATCCGTCTCTGATGCTTTAACAGCCAGTCTCAAACGCCTACAACTTGAACGAATCGCCCTGTATCAAGTGCATTGGCCTTTTGCCTTCTTTTTAAGCCAAGAAACTTTGATAAATGCCCTAGCAGATGAAGTGAAGCGAGGCAGAATTGCCGCAGTCGGTGTGAGTAATTACTCAGCAGAGCAAATGCGAGACGCGCATCAAATATTGGCGACCCGTGGAGTACCTTTGGCTGTCAATCAAGTGCGCTATTCTTTACTCACTCGCCAAGTTGAAAGCAAAGGTATTATCGCAACTGCGCGTGAGTTGGGTGTGACTATCTTGGCTTACAGTCCTTTGGCTCAAGGATTACTCACAGGGAAGTATAGTATTGATAGTACCGAAACCCCCACTGGTGCAAGGAAAATAGACCCACGATTTAAGAAAGAAGGTCTGCAAAAAATTACCCCAGTCATATCTTTGCTACGCAATTTCGGAGAAAAATACAATCGCACTCCTGCCCAAGTTGCTCTCAACTGGTTAATTGCTCAGGGAAACGTTATTCCCATTGCTGGGGTGAAGACAGCCGAACAGGTACGTCAGAATGCTGGTGCTTTGGGCTGGAAATTGAACGAGGATGAAATTAGAGAGTTAGAACAAGTTAGTCGTCCTTGGCTGTAGTATTTTTAACCCTCTAAAAAAGCCAAAAAGTCAAGAGTATAAAGTCAAAATCTTAACTCTTGACTCTTAACTCTCAACTCTTAACTTTGCCGAATTTTAGATTTTGATTTTGGATTAAAGGAAAAGTCTAAAATCCAAAATTGATTAACTTCTAACTCTTGACTAAGAAGCTGATTCCCTAGCTGTAGGTGAACCTATCTTTTTACTAGGAGATGCAGAAGAATCCTGTCCACTTGTCCGCAGTTTGGGCTTGGGAGAAGAATGTCTTTCTTCACCATTGTTGCTATCTGATTTCCACGCAGCACGGGGGCGATCGCTAGAAGATTCGCGACGTTTACCGAGTCTTGGTTTGGGAGTTGAGCTTTCCTCTTGAGGAATTTCTACGTCTGAACTCAACCAAGCGGGACGAGTTTGATCGTAAGCGATTTGCAGTGCAGCTGCGGCGATCGCTTGAGCATCATATTCTTCAATTAGTTCGCTAACAATTGGCAAGAATGAAGCCAAACGCTCACCCATCAAAGCTTCCCGTACCTGTTCTTGCAATTTCAGAATGTGTCTTGCTTCAATCTGGGCGCGTGTAGGAATGGACAGCAATTGCCAACTTTGGCGATTATGACGTTCAAATGTTTGCTGTTTACGCCGCTCAAATGGTTGTACTAAAGAAATTGCTGTTCCTTCTTTACCAGCACGACCAGTACGACCAATGCGATGGACGTAAGTTTCTACGCTATCGGGTAAGTCGTAGTTGATCACATGGGACAGTTGATCGACATCTAAGCCTCGTGCGGCAATATCAGTTGCTACCACCCAGCGAACTTGACGGTTACGGAATCTGCTTAATAACCGTTCTCGCGCTTGTTGCGACAAGTCACCGTGGTATTCATCGACACTGTGACCAGCTGCTTGTAACTGACTGGTGAGTTCTGCGGCTGTGCGTCTAGTGCGGACGAAGATTAAAGCTGTTTCTGGATCTTCCATTTCCAGAATCGGCTGTAAAGCTTTGGCTTTTGTCCAGTGGCGAGGGATCAGGTAAGCTACCTGATTAATTTTGTTGGGAGCGGCTTTTGGTTGCTCAACGGTGACAGTCGCCGGCGATCGCAAGAACTTGTTCACCAACATCCGAATCGATGGTGGCATTGTTGCCGAGAATAAAGCTGTTTGGCGTTCTACGGGCGCTTGCGAGAGGATTTTGATCACATCGTCGATAAAGCCCATGCTCAACATTTCATCAGCTTCATCCAATACAAACCACTTGACCTGATCGAGCTTTAAACAGCCGCGATCGAGCAAATCGATTACCCGTCCGGGAGTACCCACGACCATGTGAACGCCACGTTTGAGTTGCAGCATTTGACGGTCAATTGATTGACCACCGTAGATTGCTAACACCCGCAATCCTTCATTGCCGATGAATTGAGCGATCGCATCGTGAACTTGCATCGCTAATTCACGAGTTGGTGTTAAAACTATGGCTTGCACGGCTCTTTGATTAATATCTAGCCGTTCTAAAATTGGCAGTGAAAATGCTGCCGTTTTACCTGTTCCAGTTTGAGATTGACCTACCACATCACGACCGGCTAGCAATTGGGGAATTGCTTGCACTTGAATGTTGGTTGGTTCGGTAAAACCAATTTTTTCTAGTTGTTCGACACGTTCTTGGGAAATGCCTAATTCTTGAAATGAAAGAGTCATTAATTCGTCCTAAATTTTATGTAAGGATTTTTGGATTAGTCATTTAGTCAGTAGAGACGCGATTAATTGCGTCTGTACAATGGTCATTAGTCATTAGTCATTAGTCATTAAGTTATTGGCTAGTTAGTCAGCCAAGGGCGATAGCAAAGCCTCAACTTTTAGAGAAGCTATGCCCACGAGTGAGTCCCCGAATTTCAGGTAAACCCTCATTAAAACTGCCATTAATGCAGCGTCGATATTGGGATAAGGGTAAATCTGTAAGGGTCATTTAACAAAAGACAAAGGACAAAAGACAAAGGACAATTTAGTTATTGACTACTTGACCATAGAGGTCGTATGTATCAGCGTGGTGAATCGCTATTGGCACGATGGTTCCTAACTTTGCCTGGCCTTTGACATACACCAGACCATCAACCTCTGGGGAAAATCTACCTGAACGACCTATTAGTTCACCACTTTCAGGATTTTCTTGCTCAATCAGGACATCGACTATTTTGCCTACTTCCTGTTGATTTTTCTTTTGAGAAATCGGTTGCTGGAGTTCCATCAGTTGGTATCGGCGATCGTCCATCACCTCTTGGGACAACTGATTTGGCAACTTATAAGCTGGAGTTCCTTCCTCAGAGGAAAAGGTGAAGACACCAACATGATCGAATTCATGCCGCTGGACGAACTCTAGTAGATGCTCAAAATGCTCTTGTGTTTCTCCTGGGAAACCAACAATAAATGTTGTCCGCAGTACGGCTGTTGGTAGCGCCGTTTTGATGCGATCTATAATCCCATCATTTACGCGCCCTTGCCAAGGGCGGTTCATGGCGCGGAGAATCTCTGGATGAGAATGCTGCAAGGGCAAATCCAGATAAGGCAGGACGTTGGGTGTTTCTTGGATGGCCGCTATCACATCTGGGGTCAGTCCCGTGGGATAAGCGTAGTGCATTCTGATCCACGGTATATCTACTTTCCCCAAAGCGCGAAGTAATTCGGCTAATTTTGGCTGACCGTAAATATCTAGACCATAATTAGTAGTGATTTGGGAAATTAAAATAATTTCCTTTACCCCTTGACTAACTAATTGCTCCGCTTCGGCGACGATAGATTCAATAGTACGCGATCGCTGGTTTCCTCGAAGATGAGGAATTATACAAAATGCACAACGATAATCACATCCTTCCGCAACTCGGAGGTAAGCTACGCCCTCCGTTGTCGTGCGATAGCGAGGTGTAGTTTCGTCGGCGATGTAGGTTGGCTCAATACTAACCTGTTTGACCCGCTCGCCAAGTTCAACACGCTCAATTACATTTACAATTTTGTGATAATCGCCTGTACCCACAACGGCTACTGCTTCAGGCAACTCCTCCAAAAGTTGTTCTTGGAAGTGTTGCGCCATACAGCCAGTAATTACGATCTTTTTGTTTGCCTCTGCCAGTTCTACCAAAGTTCTGACAGATTCTTGCCGGGCCGCTTCAATAAAACTACAAGTATTAACAATAACGTAATCTGCTAATTCTTCATTTGTATCTACACCGTAGCCTGCTTCTACGAGCATTCCCAACATGTGTTCTGTATCAATTCGATTTTTCTCGCAGCCCAGGTGAGAAATGGCAATTGTTGGCTTGTCACCCATATTTTGAAAATATCTTCATTTTTTTCTTGTAGTCAACATTCTGGCGCTAATTTTGCTTGTTTGGGATCGCTATCCTTCTAATAACAGTACGACAACAGATTCTCACTGTCAGCAACTGTCCATAGACTTATGACCCTATCAAATAATAAAAATAGAGGTCATGTTATGATACTTTTATCAATCTGTTCCCCAGGGTAAATTGAAGTGTCTTTGGGTACATTTGACACTTGTAATCTTTTTTAACAATTTGCCTATTGATATTTTACATTACCACAGCGTGTGCGTTGTTAACCTACCCATCGGGAAGCCGCCCAAAGGGCTTGTTGTGAGAAGTCGCTACCCTCAGAGAAATCGACGAAAGCGACTACGCCTATAAAGCAGTAATGCTACCCTGGCGATTGGCAAGTCCTACGACTGTGCGCGGACAAGACGCCTAAACCACGGAAAGCTGCCTTGCGTCTAGTGAGTGGCAAACTCCTCTTGTAGCCAGGTTTTATCTTAACATATCTTATGGGAGGTTTCACGCCAATTTCCATCTGAGGAAAGAGGCAATAAACCGACTATCATAAAACACATTTGACTAGTTAATGAAAAGTCATGAGTCAAGGGTCAAGAAAAGCCAGTCACGTGTGGGGTTTTCCCCGTTGAAGAGCCACCCTTATATAGAGGTTCCCAACCTTCAGGGGAGTGGTGTTGAACTGGCGTTCAATAGTCAAAAAAATCTGGACTCTGGACTGTGCGAGGCGGATTAAAGACGTGGACTTATATCAGATATTTAAAACTCGCTCACCAATTATTGGCGTGGTTCACTTGCTACCACTGCCTACCTCACCCCGTTGGGGAGGTAGCCTAAAAGCGGTCATTGACCGTGCCGAACAAGAAGCCGCAGCCTTAGCAAGTGGAGGGGTTGACGGTCTGATTGTCGAGAATTTTTTCGACGCGCCGTTTACCAAAAACCAAGTCGATCCAGTAGTTGTGAGTGCCATGACCATTGTGGTGCAGCGGATACAAAATTTGGTAACTTTGCCTATAGGCTTAAATGTTTTGCGAAATGACGCCAAAAGTGCAATAGCGATCGCTAGCTGCGTACAGGCGCAATTTATCCGCGTCAACGTCCTCACAGGGGTGATGGCAACCGACCAGGGATTAATTGAGGGAGAAGCCCATCAACTACTCCGCTATCGACGGGAGTTGGGCTGTGATGTTAAAATCCTGGCCGATGTGTTGGTGAAACACGCCCGTCCTTTGAGTTCTCCAAATCTCACAGTCGCCGTGAAAGACACCATTGAAAGGGGTTTAGCAGACGGAGTGATTTTATCTGGTTGGGCTACAGGTAGTCCTCCTAATTTAGAAGATTTGGAACTAGCTTGTGGTGCAGCAAATGGCACGCCAGTGTTCATCGGCAGTGGGGCTAATTGGGAAAATATTGATACATTGATGCAAGCAGCAGATGGTGTAATAGTTTCCAGTTCCCTAAAACGTCATGGACGCATAGAGCAACCAATTGACCCAATTCGCGTCAGTCAATTTGTGGAAGTTGCCCGTCGCAATTGGAACTCCAAAGGTGAAAGCAAATCAGCAGAACAAGTGAAGTTACATTCTTAATTGGGGCATGGGGCATGGGGAATGGGGCATGGGAAGAAATAATTAATACTCAATTGCCCAATGCCCAATGCCCAATGACAGCAGTTGCTCCACTTGAGGAGACCCCAAGTGGAGCAACTGCCTCCCCAATGCCCATTAACCAATAACAATTTATGATTCGCCGCCGTTCTACTCCTTGGATTCATAAATGGTCACGTCCATTGATTGCCGCGATCGCTGGATGTGGTGCCCTGATAACAGGTTATCTCACTATAGAAAAGTTAACCGGAGGCAGTGCCGCTTGTGTGGCACAGGCTGGCGCTAAGGGCTGTAATGATGTGCTTTCCAGTCCTTGGGCAACGGTTTTTGGACAGCCATTAGCTTTGTTTGGGTTTTTGGCATACACCAGTATGGTGATATTGGCTTTGGCTCCCTTGGTATTCAACTCAGGGGAAAACAATAACCGCAAACAATTGGAAAATTGGACGTGGTGGCTGCTGCTGGTAGGTGCGATCGCTATGTCTGTCTTTAGCGGCTACTTAATGTATGTGCTGACATCTCAAATCAAAGCGATTTGTCTTTACTGTATCGGTTCAGCTTTGTTCTCTGTAAGTCTTTTGGTACTAACGATTATCGGTCGGACTTGGGAGGATATTGGACAAATCTTGTTTACCGCCCTGATTGTCGGGATGGTAACGCTGATTGGTACTTTAGGCGTCTATGCTGGCGTGAATCAATCAGGTGTGACACCTGGCACTCCTGGACAACCCACTAAAATTACCTTTACTCCCAAAGAAAACCCCAACCCAGCGTTCGGTTGGGAAGTTACCACTACTTCTGGTGAGGCAGAAATAGCCTTAGCAAGGCATCTGGCAAAGGTAGGTGCAAAGGAATACAGTGCTTATTGGTGTCCTCACTGTCACGAACAAAAGCTACTTTTTGGTAAAGAAGCTGAGGAAATAATCAATAATGGCATTAAGGTAGAGTGCGCCCCCGATGGATTCAAAGCTCAACCAGAAGTATGTAAAGCTGCAAAAATTGAAGGTTTCCCCACTTGGATCGTTAATGGTAAAAGCTATAGCGGAGTCCAAAACTTAGAGGAACTAGCGAAAGTTTCTGGTTACACAGGGCCTCAGAACTTCAAGTATTTTAAGTAAAGTACCTACACTGAATATTCAGTAGTTCACACCCCATAGTCAACTGGATGAATACAGTAAAATCTGTTTCCAGTTGGCTTTTTTGTTTTTGGTAACAGATAATAGGTCTTATCCAATGCCCAATTACTAATTTTATTTCGGCTTTGATCTGTAAATACTTAAGCTCAAGGAAATTAGCTAAGTACATTTACTTTAAAAATTGTATATTTTAATTTCTTTTTATAACACTTGAGAGCCACCTTGGGATGTAATCATGTCAGGCTCGAACCGAGAGCTGTTTCTGTTGGAAGTTAACGTAATTCTCAGTAAAATACCTAATCGATCGCAAATGTGAGTTTAATTAAGTAGGCTCTACTAGAGAAGGCTTTGAGAGTTAAATTTACTGAATTCACTTCCAACAATATTGATTAATCTGTGCTGAGAGCCACAATCACAGTTGCCTTTTAGTCAGACAATTAGCCTCAATATATGGTAATACATCACAAATATCACGATGTCTTAAAGAACCTTGCTGAGTTAAAAAAATTTTTAGAAACTCTATTTAGCTCTTACTTGAGCTATGTTAGTCCGATAGTTAATAGCTATAGGAAATAGAGAATATTTCTGCCTACTAGGTAATGGCAATGAATCAGCAGCTAGGCAAGCGTTTTGTGAAGTTAACCTTTGGACTGAAACAATCGCTTAGTCGAGGACACAGAGAATTGATTACTGCGGCCAGCGTTGCAGTCTGCGTCCTGCTTTTGCACTCCTTTGGATTATTGCAATCTTTGGAGTTAGCGGCTTTGGATCAATTTTTTCGCTTACGTCCAAATGAACCACCAGAAGATCGGATTACGATCGTAGTAATTGATGAAACCTATATAAACGAAGTAGGTTCGTGGCCGATTTCAGATGCGAAGATTGTCCAGTTGTTGCAAAAATTAAATGTCCACAAACCCCGTGCGATTGGCTTAGATATCTACAGAAATTTGCCAGTAGAGCCTGGTAATCAAGAATTGCGTAATGTTTATCAGTCAATGCCCAACTTAATTGGTATTGAACTACTGTCAAAAAACAAAAACTTTAGTGTTCCGCCTCCAGTGGGACTGAATCAAAATCAAGTGGGCTTTAATAACGTGCTGTACGATCTTGATGGTAAAGTGCGTCGCAGTTTGTTGTATTGGCACGTTAAAAATGAAGTACACGAAAGTTTTGCGCTGAAGTTGGCTTTATTGTATTTAAAGTCAAAGGGAATTACTCCCACCAAAGCAAAAAGCAACCCTGAGTATTTGCAATTGGGTAAGGCAGCATTTACTCGTTTTGAGGCTAATGATGGTGCTTATGTGGGAGCTGATGATAAAGGCTATCAAATTTTGAGCAATTTTCCCAAACCTAAATGTCAAAGTTCGTCTGGAGAATTTTGTAGTTTTCGCCAGGTATCGATGAGAGATGTACTGGCAGATAAAGTCAAAGCAAACTTAATCAAAGATCGGATTATACTTGTTGGTTCAACTGCGCCCAGTCTCCAAGATTCTGTATTTATTCCCTATTCCAGCAGTGTAATGGGTATAGCAAAGCCTGAGCCTCTACCTGGTATTCAATTGCAGGCTTATTTTATTAGTCAGTTAATCTCTGCTGCTGTTGATGGAAGACCATTACTGAAAGTTTGGCCTGACTTGGTGGAATACTTGTGGATTTTTGTTTGGTCTTATCTGGGAGCCGTGACGATATGGCAGATACGACACGCAACTAGGAGTCTCTTCTGTATCCTAATTTGTTGCTTTGTATTGACCCTGAGTGCATACCTTGCTTTCTTCTTATACGGTTGGTGGATACCACTCATTCCCTCATTGGTTTGCTTTGGCACTTCAGCTATTTGGATGACTAGTCATATTGCTCACATGCAGGGAGAGTGGAAACGTTCCAAGGAATTTTTGCATCACGTTATCAACACGATCCCCGATCCAATTTTTGTGAAAAATGAACAACATCAGTGGATTGTTTTAAATGAGGCGTATTGTCGATTTATCGGTTATCCAAATAAGTTTTTAATTGAAAAGTCAGACTATGACTTTTTCCCAAAACATGAAGCTGATGTATTTCGACAACAAGACGATCTTGTTTTTCGGACTCAGCAACCCCAAGAACATGAAGAAGAATTTACAAATGCTGATGGCCAGACTCATCTAATTGCCACTAAGCGATCGCTCCACAAAGACTCAGCCGGCAATTTCTTTTTAGTTGGTGTCATCCGAGATATTACTCAGCGCAAGCTGATGGAAGAACAGCTGAAGCGTACTGCTGCTGAACTATCCCGCTCTAACAATGAATTAAAACTCAAAGAAGACCACTTACGTTATTTAGCATATCACGACCCCCTCACTGGTTTATCTAATCGCGAATTTTTTGCCGAACAACTTTACGAGTCCTTACATTGGGCACAACACAATAACTTGTTGTTGGGACTGCTGTTTATCGATCTAGATGGCTTTAAGCAAGTCAATGATACTTTAGGACACGAGACGGGCGATCGCTTGCTAATGACTATTGCTGGAAGACTCAGCAACTCTTTACGCGCTAGTGATACAGTTTCTCGTTTGGGTGGCGATGAATTTACTGTGATTTTACGGGCAATACCTAATGTCCAAATAGCTGCTAAAGTCGCTGAAAAAATTTTAAGCAGTATTACCAAGCCAATTGTTTTGGATGGCTATACAATCCGAGTCTCTGCCAGTATTGGCATTAGTGTTTATCCATACAACAGTCAAGACAGTGAAACTTTGATGAAACAAGCTGATACAGCAATGTACCGTGCCAAGCGCCTTGGTAAAAATCGCTACGAGTTTGCTTAATTATTTAAGAGTCAAGCCTCCAACTTTTTTCACTGTAGTTACAATTTTTACATTCAAATTATGACTTTAGACCAGAGACACGTCTAAGGCACTGTCTCGAAAAAATATAGCGTATATCTTGCGAGGTAAATTTTTCGTAAAATCTAGACCTGGCAAGGCTTTTTGGCTTGAACGATAAACCTCCTAATTTATGTCAGAAAATAATTAGCGATCAAAAATAATTTTCAAAATAAATTTAATGTAATTTAATTTACAAACATTTTTATACTTGTATTTATTCGGTTATTATGCAAGACAAAATTTTAAAATCCTTTTATTACTATAGATATGTTGTTTTATCTTTACATATCTTTACTCATTAAATCTATAAACTATACAATTGGATAAGTATTATTTCATGTTTTTTTGAATTCATGATTTATGGAACATAGTGTTTATACTTAAAAGTATTAAGATATTATTAATAAATAATGAAGTACTCAAAAAGCTGGCAGTAAATCATTGACATATCTAACTTGAGACTGATGTAAAAATCGCCTATTTGAAATACCACTTAAGTATGAAAACTATTTAATATCGGCAAATTAAGGTTAATCGACAAGGAAATACCACAATGATTTGTACAGTACCAGCAATAATTTCATAAAGTTAAAATACTTTTTTGAAAAAGTACAGTAAATATACGGTAGTAACTAAAAAATACGTTTTGAAATAAGAAATTTAGTAAATTTACTGAAATATATGAAGAGTAACTTCCGAATCACAAAGTTTATCATATTCTGCATAGGTGCTTATTTACTGATCCCAAAAATTGCCGATTGCACAGGTATATTCAGTACTGCAAGTGCTAATTCTTTTGGCCCTACTAGCAGTAATACCTTAATCGCCCGCAAGGTCAATTCTCAAAATTTACAAGACATATACATTCCACCAAATTATGGTGGTCCCGACAGTCATAATGGTAGCGGCACTCGCTGATGGCAATTTTGAATTTTAGATTCTGGTGAGCAACGCGATGAATTAACTACCGTCTTGGACACCACATCTTTGTACTTAACAGCTGATTCCAAGATGTTGTACTTAGGGTTGCGAAAACCATCAGGCTATTTAAGGTAGTTTATTCAAGACAATAGTGGAGATTTCCACCAATGATTTGTTTGTATAAGTGTGTGAACTTGCCAATTTGAGTCTGATTGAGGATAATCTAAACGGAAGTGTCCGCCTCGGCTTTCGGTTCTAAAAGCAGCACTTTTGAGAATTAAATCAGCTACATCTATTAAATTGCGGGTTTCTGCCCAAAGTGCTAATTGCCGTTCAACATCTGGTAGGTCAAAACTAGCGGGTTCTGCTGGACGTAAAGCAAGCAAGAATTGAGTTAAAGGCAAGGCGGCAAAATCTTGCTGCCAAGATTCAATAGTCGCGATCGCACTTTCCAGCCTTGATTGCTCCCGACAAATACCAGCACTTTCCCACACTAGACGCGGTAACTTCTCCCTGAGTGCTTCTAGCTGTGCTTGTTGGATGTGCCACTCACTAGGATCGGCATTAAATTTCCGTAACGGCAGCACTGGTATTTCTGAGGATAGCCCAATATTTTCTAACTTAATATCAGCCATCTGGGCCCCAAACACAATACATTCTAACAGGGAATTACTGGCAAGGCGATTTGCTCCATGTACACCAGTACTAGCAGTTTCACCCACTGCATACAAACCAGAGATATTTGTGCGATTCATCAGATCCGCAACAATTCCACCCATCCAGTAATGGGCAGCTGGCGCTACAGGAATTGGTTCGTGGAAGACATCAACTCCCCAATGCTGACAAACTTTGATGATATTGGGAAAGCGCTGACGAATTTTGTCAGCGGGGATGGGGCGCATATCTAACCACACATGAGCAGTAGCCAAATCAAGGGCAGTACGTTGTAAATGGCTGAAAATTGCTCTACTGACAACATCTCTAGGCGCAAGTTCACCCGCAGGGTGATAGTCAAAAGCAAAACGCCGCCCTTCATTATCGATGAGATGTGCCCCTTCACCGCGTACAGCTTCGCTGATCAAGAAGCGATCGGCACCAGGTTTAGTGAGAGCAGTCGGGTGAAATTGGACAAATTCTAAATCGCGGAGGATAGCCCCAGCACGAGCTGCGATCGCTACCCCATCACCGGTACTCACTGCCGGGTTAGTGGTTTGGGCAAATACCTGACCGCCGCCACCGGTTGCTAGTACCACAGCACCAGCTCTTATCCAGGTGATTTTACCTTGATAAAACAGGCTAATTCCCTGACAGCAACCAGTTTCGGTTTCAATCCACAAACTCAAAGCCAAAGCTTGCTGAATGACTTGAATATTTTGGCGACGTAATACTTGAGCGGTGAGGGTAGTAGTAACTTCTCTGCCTGTAGTGTCAGCAGCGTGGAGAACACGGCGGCGAGAATGGGCGGCTTCCAAAGTTAAAGCTAAGGCTTGACCATGACGGTCAAAAGCTACCCCCAAGTTAACTAGGGATTGAATACAGCTAGGGGCATGTTCGGCGAGAAATTCAACAGCGGTGCGATCGCATAAACCTGCACCTGCCTGGATCGTATCTTCAATGTGCAGCGTGGGAGAATCTTCTGGCGCGATCGCTGCGGCAATGCCACCTTGTGCCCAATCACTAGCGGATAAAGCAACGGTTTCTTTGGTAATCAAACCGACTCGCAAGGATTCTGGCAGACATAGCGCTGTGTATAGTCCAGCGGCACCAGCGCCGACTACTAAGACATCAAATTGGCTGGGAATATCTATCTGAGACAAGGTAATGTGTAGGGGGAAGTGAGGAGTTAGAAGTTAGGAGTTAGGAGTTTTGAATTTTTAACTCATAACTCCTAACTCCTAACTCATATCATCTCCCACTCCCTAGAATCAGGAGTGGGCTGCTATTTGCTACATTAACTGCAATTCAGTTATCTGTAGATACCGTTGTTAAAGCGATCGTCTCCTTCATTGAAGGCAGGCTCTAGGTCTGTCACGGTGAATTTATCGAGGTTGGCTTGCAGGGTTTGTTTTTGGCGATCGCTCAATCCTGGAAGATCCAATACATCCTCTACCTTTTGGTAGGGAGCATTGGTGATGATTTTCTTAGCCAAGGTAGGATAAAGCCCTGGAAACTGTTGAAAAGCTCGGACGTTGGTATTATTCAAATCGATTTTTTTACCAAATTCCGTTCTTAGTTTAGCGTCTGCCCGATTCTGCCGCTCAATTGCCAGAACTGGGACTTGGGGAAAAGCAAAACTGTTGAAACTAGCAGCTTGGGCTATCTGAGTTGTTCCCAACCATCCCCAGCAACTAAGTAACAAGCTAAACACTGTTAATAAACGCGCCAATCCTTTCACGATTTTTCTACCTCTTTCCATCAAACAGCAATAAAAGTTTTAAGCTAACAACAGTTATTAGTCATTAGTCATTAGTCATTGGTCATTGGTCATTGGTCATTGGTCATTGGTCATTTGTAAAGGACAACTGACAAGGGACAAAGGACAACTGACAACTGACAAAGGACGAAGGACAAAGGACAAAGGACAAAAGCTGATAGCTTAGTCAACACAGCAGTCATCAGAAACTAATATACAGCGTATTAATATCCACAATATTTACCGTTACTGGGTTTGACTATACTTTTGCCATAAATTTTCATCGTGGAAAGAGTGCCTGTATGGCTGCAATAGCGTTACATCGACGATTCCAGCAGCATTCTCTGCTTGACGAAATCTTTTCGGGGTGGCTGATTCTACCTTTCAAGCAGACACAAAACTGCACGATTTCTAAGATCGAAAACCTTGCCAAAAAAGACTTGATGCCGATCAATTTTTATGTAATATTTCTTAACTAATTAATCATCTACAGCATCATTTTTGATGTGCCGTAGATTGGGCTGGGAAAAGTTTCAGTAAGAGAAGCCCACACGCTCATTGCAACATCAACATATAATAAGACTCGTATTTGATTTTTGAAAAAAACTCAGTACACTTTTATTCCTTCTTCCCTGTTCGCTCCCTACGCAAATAATTTCTCCGAATCAAAATGGATTCCTATATAGTGTCTCCTACCTTCTTCACGCTGCGATCGCAGCTAACAAAAATAGGCTGTCTACCAAAATTGTGCTTAAAACTGCGCCGCCAAAGGCATACCAGTGTCTTTGATTTCGACCTAAAGCTGAAATTCCTACTGTTAATAGCACTACGGCGAGAATTATCGCCCAAGTTTGTCCCCAAGGTGCTTGTACTTGTATGAGAGCATTTTGTAAGATTTGCGGTACTACATCTGCATCTACTCTCATAATTTGCCGCCAATAGGGCATCAAATCTACTATATAAAAATATACATCTGTTAAAACTGTACCGAGTAAAGAACCTAAATAAAACCAGTTACCTACCTTGCCCCAATTCTTTGCCAGACACCAGCAAGCAAACGGTAAACCGATAAATTCCACAGGCAGATGCCATAAAGGTTCCCAACGTAACCAACCCCAGTAAATCGCTCCTGCTAACCAACTCCAGCTAAACCCCAAGAGCAAATCGCCCCAGACGTAAGTTGCAGGACGTGACATTAATGCAAAACTGAGCCATACCCAAAATCCTGTCATTGCTAAACTCAGACTTGGTAGCGATCGCACTATTGGCGCTTCTATAAATACTGGCACTGTTACCAAAAACACCGCTGCTGCAAACACTAACCAAGTTTGTCGGGTAGAAGGAGATAAGGGTAAAGAGGAAGAAAGGGAAAGTGTAGATTCCAATTGTCTGATACCGTTTTGCGCAGTATCAGCTAAATCCAACTCAGTATCAATAGAAGGGGTAGAAACGCTGTAGGAAGACAGTGTATTATTAATCAAAGTTTTTAATATTTGTTACTAAACTTTATTTTACTTAAGATATCACATTTTCAAATCCCCCCCTGGGGCATTGTAATTATACTAAAATTTCCACAAGCGCTGGTGCAAACCAAACAAAACATTCTGCGCCAGACGAATCCATTAAAGTTCCACTGATACAGAACTCCTTTGTAGTTCCTTATAAATAAGGGATTACACAGAGGTGAAAAGTCAGCTGCTATGAGTCTGCTAAATATTAAAATTTGATGAATTTTTCAAATTGCGTTGACTTATTGAGGCGGGTGTAAGAACATAGTCAGCGTCTTCGATGATGTTTTCGATCGGTCAAATTGAGTTTTCTATAAGATTGGGTGCAATAGAGAGTATATAAAGCAACATCATCAGCTAAACTCAGCCAAACAATGTTCATCACGATCTCTATCACACGAAAAAGGTATTAATTGTATATGGAGTTTATTCAAGCTTTTATTTTAGGTATTGTTCAAGGTATTACAGAGTTTTTGCCAATCAGTAGTACTGCACATCTTATAATTTTTACCAAGGTATTTGGTTGGAAAGAACTAGGTTCTAAAGATTTTGTTGACGCAATTCAATTTGGCAGCGTTATCGCAATTGTGGGGTATTTTTGGTCGCTGATTTATAGTATTGTCAAAGGTGGAATCGAAGCACTAAAAGCCAAAGACTGGCAACGCGAAGAATGGAAGATTCTTGTCGGTATTGTAGTCGGAACACTGCCGGCTTTAATTTTCGGCTTCCTTTTGAAAGATATTTTACCTGAAAGTGCATTAATTATTGGCATCATGTCAATTATTATGGCACTTTTACTAGCTCTAGCAGAAAAAATTGGCACTCGTAAGCGCGGTTTTGAGTCATTGCAGATTCAGGATGGTATTTTGGTTGGATTGGGACAAACACTTGCCTTGATTCCGGGCGTTTCTCGTTCTGGTTCGACGTTGACAACTGCCTTATTTTTAGGATTAGAACGTGCTACAGCAGCAAAATTCTCATTTTTGTTAGGGTTTCCAACTCTTACCATTGCGACGCTGTACAAAAGCTTGAAAATATTCAAGTTGTTTCAAGCTCACCAGTTGCCAGATAACATTGTTGCACTGTTAATTGTAGGAATTATTTCAACCTTTATTTTTTCCTACCTATCAATTGCATTTTTGATCAAATACTTAGCAACCAAAAACACTTTGGTCTTCGTATGGTATAGATTAGCATTCGGTAGTGCAATCTTACTAGCGATCGCAGCAGGTTGGAAAGGATAATATTCATTAGTCATTAGTCATTAGTCATTTGTCATTTGTCCTTTGTCCAAAGCAAATGACTAGAGCGATCGCTCGGTTGTATGTAATACAATCTAACCTCACTTCCATTCCTCTCTCCTAAAAGGAGAGAGGCTTTAAATTTTACTCCCCAACGCGACTAGGGAAGAGGCTGAGGTTAAGTCTGTATTAAACTCAACTAAGAAACGCTATAATGCCCAATGCCCAATGCCCAATGCCCAATGCCCCATTCCCCATGACTACCATTCATCCTGCTCGAATTACCAAGGTTCTTCCAGACTCAATAGCCGCAGAGATTGGTTTTGAAGTTGGGGATGCGATCGTTGCAATCAATGGTACACATCCCCGCGATTTAATTGATTATCAGTTTTTGTGTGCTGATGAAATTTTAGAATTAGAAGTTTTAGACGCTACTGGTAAAACTCATAGCTTGGAAATCGAAAAAGATTACGACCAAGACTTGGGACTAGAATTTGAAACTGCCCTATTTGATGGCTTAATTCAGTGTAATAACCGCTGTCCTTTTTGCTTTATCGACCAACAACCACCAGGTAAGCGCACCAGCTTGTACTTTAAAGACGACGATTACCGCTTAAGCTTTTTGTACGGCTCTTATCTTACCCTGACCAATTTACCAGAAAGAGAATGGCAGCGGATTGAACAAATGCGCTTATCTCCGTTGTATGTTTCTGTTCATGCCACGGAGCCGGAAGTTAGAATTAGACTCTTGAAAAATCCTCGTGCGGGACAAATTTTACAACAACTCAAGTGGTTTCAAAAAAGACGGCTACAAGTTCATGCTCAAGTAGTTGTTTGTCCTGGTATAAATGATGGCGAACACCTGGAGCAAACCTTAAAAGACTTAGCATCCTTTCATACTGGTGAAGTGCCTACGGTGGCATCAGTGGCAGTTGTGCCAGTCGGATTGACAAGGTTTCGGCCTCCAGAAGACGAACTTACACCCGTAACTAGAGAAAAAGCGAAAGAAGTAATTTCTCAAGTGCAAATACTCTCGCAACAATTTCGTCAAAAGTTTTCCTCTAACGTCGCTTGGTTAGCTGATGAGTGGTTTTTGATTGCAGGTGAAGAATTACCGAGCGAATCTGAATATGAAGAGTATCCCCAAATTGATAATGGTGTTGGTTCAATTCAGTTGTTTATCAAGCAATTTGCAGCCGCGGCAACAGAATTACTACCGTCAAAAGTTTATCCTCAGAGAAAATTAACTTGGGTAGTAGGCAACGCAGTAGAAAATGCCTTTGAACCTATCTTGAAACGGTTAAATTCTGTTGAAGGATTAAAAGTAAATATGCGTGCTTTATGTAGTGATTATTGGGGACAGAGTATCACTGTCACGGGATTACTAACGGGTCATGATTTGCTGTTGAACTTACAAGGACAAGATTTGGGAGACGGAATTTTACTACCAAATGTAATGCTCAAACATGGTGAATTGGTATTTTTAGATGATATGAGTATTGAAGAATTAGCCTGCAAACTTGAGACAAAAATTTTACCAGTAGGAGGAGTTGAAGATTTAATCAATACTTGTATTCTTTAAGCTGTTTTTGTTAGTCCTTTAGTTTTATAGTAGTTTCCAGGTGGATGAAGTACATAGCAAAATTTCACCCCCGATCCCTATTCTTGTCAAGAAAATGCTTTGGGGGTGTGGTTATCTGTTATAAAAGTTTTTTGAATCAGTATAATTTTAAGCATTTCAACTCAAAGCAATTTTTTTGTATCCAAAGATTTTAATGTTAAATACAAAAGTGATAAGCTTTAATTAAACATAAATAAATCTAAAAATATTGTTTTACATTTAATAAATTTTGGTGATTGCAATTGCGACTGTTGAAATTATTATCTTATTTTATCTAAAAATTTCTGGAAAAATTCGTGAAAAATTATTGTTAGTTTAACTCTGGCGATCGTCAAGAGTAATAATTAGACTTATTGCACAAATACAAAATCTGTCTTCATCCGCCAACCCGTTCTCACTATTTTGGCAAAAAGGGAGCCGAGCCAATTTGAAAGTCCCTCTCCCAAGCTTGGGAGAGAGATTTAGGGTGAGGGCTTTAAAATGCACTAGTATTACTTTTTTAACTCACAAAAATCCTGAAAAATAGATAATCAGAATAAGAGTGGCATTTTTTATTTTAGGTTTAAATGAAAAATCTCTGCAATTGCTCAAAAGCCTATTGGAATTGGTAAACACAAAATTTTCTAAAAAGCTAGTCACCAATGGAATGAAATTCACAATGTAATAGCTAACAATTTCTATAGAATCGCCTGGGCAATTTGAGTATCCATCTTGGCATTTTTTACTGCTTTTGATAGGCTAGATTGATGAAAGTCATTCACTAAGTACTTCTACGAAAAGCTTATAGGAATTATATTTGATTTTTGCAAAGTAAAAGATTAGCTTACTTAAGCCAAGTGAGAATCTCAGTAAACTTACTAGGATAAAGCTCAAGTCCTATATTCTGTACTAATGAATTCTGACTAATAACTAAATTAATTAATAATGAAGTGAGGAGTCACTGGTGAATTATCAGGAAAACCAAAAAGATATAAGTTTAAAAGTTAAAGAAGCTAAAAGATTATTTATTTTAAGTTGTGAAATTGTAGTTTTAAGTTTTTTGAGTATTTTGCCAGCAACGGCAGCGACTGAAGAACCCGTATTAAGCGTAGTGTATGGGCAAGAAAATGTAAATCAATGGAGAGGGATAAGCGATCGCTTACAGACAACAGGAGTGAAATATTGTGTAATTTCCCTAAATGATGTCAAGAGTGGGGCAGATTGGGGCGATCGCCGCGTATTATTTTTGCCAAACGTCGAGACATTAACACCAACTCAAGCGATCGCTCTAGAAGACTGGATGAGTAAGGGAGGGCGTTTGATTGCTAGTGGGCCTGTAGGTAGTTTGTCATCGCCAGGAGTGCGGCAATTATTGCGATCGCTCTTGGGAGGTTATTGGGGATTCAGCCTTAGTGACACAGAACAGATTCAAGCTGCAAAAACCAGGATTCCAGAATGGGCAAATCAAACTGGACTATTTGGTAAAGTGCGCGGCGGCGTTGTGATTCCTAATGATATGGGCACTGAATCTCCTGCTGTTTGGAATTCCAAAGATAGTCCGGCCGCAGTCGTGACAACTGAGCGTTCCACCTTTTTGGGCTGGCGCTGGGGAACAGATACAGCCTCCGCAGCCGAGTTGGATAATGCCTGGTTAAAAACTACTATCAATCACTATTTGACAGCATTAGCGCCATCAAATCGCACCAAAAAAATACCAGGAGGTTCCCAAAGCTGCTCTACAACTGTTGCAGCCGCGCCCTTAGTGCAGGGGAGCAGAGGCGCAGAGGGGCAGGGGAGCAGAGGGGCAGGAGGGCAGGGGGGTAGTTCATCTCCCTCATTGACTCCTCCTAAAACTGCCACTGCTCCCATACCTAGACCTTTGCCTATGGTCAAACCCCCAAGTTCTCAGGAGGCTATTGACCAATTAGAACAAGCGGTGCGTTTGGATGTTGCACCCAACTCCAATGAGCCGATTGATAACAACCAAGCGATCGCTCTCCAGCAAGAACTAGAAAATCTGATTGGTCGCGTGGAAAGCGCTCATTTAGCGGTGTTAGCTGATGCGGCTAATGTTGGCGAAACAATATCTGAGGGTGAGGGAAAACAGTTTTCTAGGAATTTGAACACCCCCCAGTCTGTCAAAGAACAGCCAACACAATTAGCCTCAACCAAACTGGGGGCGTTAGCCATAAGTAAAGACCAAGTGTTAGCACAAGCAAGGCTAATTGCTAAAAATTTACCCCAATTGATTGCTCAAAAAAACTACGCTTTGGCTCGTCAACAGTGGCTGATCGCTAAAACAACTTTGTGGCAGCAGTTTCCTGTCGATCGGAAACTAGCTCAACCAGAAATTCGCGCAGTTTGGTTAGATCGGGGAACAATTGTTCGCGCTGGTAGTAAGGCGGGACTGGCACAGATTTTTGATCGCCTCGCCCAAGCCGGGATTAATACCGTCTTTTTTGAAACTGTTAACGCTGGCTATCCAATTTATCCAAGCCAAGTGGCAAAAGAGCAAAACCCATTAATTCGTGGGTGGAACCCACTGGAAGAAGCGGTGAAACTAGCCCATGAGCGAGATATGGAATTACACGCTTGGGTGTGGACTTTTGCTGCTGGCAACCAACGTCATAATGAAATTCTCAACCTTAATCCTAATTATCCAGGGCCAGTACTGGCGGCTCATCCCGATTGGGCAAACTACGATAATCTAGGCAACATGATTCCCGTTGGTCAGACCAAGCCATTCTTCGATCCAGCCAACCCCGAAGTGCGGCAATACTTGCTCAAGCTGTATGAGGAAATTGTCACTAAATATAAGGTGGATGGTTTACAGCTAGACTACATTCGCTACCCTTTCCAAGATCCATCAGCAGGTCGAACTTATGGCTATGGGAAAGCTGCAAGAGCGCAATTTCAGAAACTTACTGGTGTAGATCCAGTGAATATTTCTCCTAGCCAAGCAGATTTGTGGCAAAAATGGACAAAATTTCGCACCGAGCAAGTTGATAGCTTTGTCGCCCAAGTATCACAGCAGTTGCGACAAAAGCAACCGAATTTGATTTTGTCGGTTGCAGTATTTCCTTTGCCAGAACTAGAACGGATTCAGAAAATTCAACAAAATTGGGAAACTTGGGCAAAACGGGGGGATGTAGATTTAATTGTTCCCATGACTTATGCTCTTGATACTTCTCGATTTCAACGACTGGCCCAACCCTGGATTGCCTCTAAACAATTGGGAGCTACCTTGTTGGTGCCGGGAATTCGCTTACTTTCTTTGCCAACCATCGGGGCATTCGATCAACTCCAGTTGGTAAGGGACTTGCCAGTTAGTGGTTATGCACTATTTGCCGCAGAGAATTTTAACAACGATCTCCAAAAACTCTTTAGTAACACCCAAGGTAGAATTCAATCTACAACAAGTGAACCGATTCCTCTGAGTCAGCCTTTTCAAACTGCCGCCATCCGTTACACCGCGCTACAACGGGAATGGAAATTTGTTTTCCAAAATGACCAACGACCAAGACCATCTCAAAAAATTTCAGATTTTAACAACCAGGCAGAAGTTTTACGCAGTGCTTTAAATCAGCTTGCCGCTTCTCCTTCTGCTAGTAAGTTACTCGTGGCGAGAGCCTCTCTAACTCGGTTCCAGTCACAATTTCGGGTATTGATGAGCCAAGAAATTAAGTCGAATTCCTATCAAGTCAAAGTTTGGGAAAATCGGCTCGTAACTATAGAAAGGCTATTACGTTATGGCGAACGGCGGTTGCAGTTACGTCCTTTGTGAAGAGGCAGAGAAGCGGGGAGACAAGGGGACAAGGGGACAAGGGGACAAGGGGACAAGGGGACAAGGGGACAAAAGAAAACTCCTAACTCAGCACGGGCTAAACCTTAGCTTTCCGCTAACAGCACTCAAAACTGTTTTGCCCAATACTCAATACCCAACTAGCTGGATATAAGCTAGTTTGTAATTCTTAACACACTTTTTGTAGTGTTTGTATCCCAAAAATTACTAGTTGTTTAAGGTCAAAATATTGGAAAATACTTAGATAAGCAGCTTTAGATAACTATTATTTGATGATAGCTATCGTGAAAATCTATGCAAACTTTACCTCAGCTCATCAGCCTACAAAGCTTAGAGTTAAGAATTGACTGTTTGCTCCTGATGGTTGTGTTAAAAACATCACTATTAAAGTAGATGCTATTTATACAATTGACTACGCTTACGCACTGGTATAGCACAGGGTAAAAGTATCTTGTTTTTTCATCTTCGTAGGTAGTAGGGTACTTCAGCAAGCATGATATGGTACTGTTTATAGCTTCTGAAACTAGCTTGAAAACAGCCAATACTTTTGAAGTTATGCATACCTTAGTTATGACATTTAACATGTCAGAATTTTCAAAGATAGTCTCAGTGCTATCACGGTTGTGCCAGCATCAGTTGGAACTACTTCAAGTTGTAGATAAGCAACGTAACATTGTCGGTAATATTACTCCTAAAAGCATCTATATCTGTCAAGCACTGGCACAAAAAACAGAGAAAACTAGAGGTAATGCTAGTATTGGTTCCTTGGAGGTAGAACATCAGATTTTCGTTGAGAGACAATTACTCAAGCCCCAATGGTTACTAGTACGCGCTATAGTACGTAAAGCTACGACAAGCAAATACACTCACTTCATTGAACTTTATGAGGGAGATTTGGACTTTTACCGTAAGTCTAATAGGGTCATGCAGACAAAGAAGCCCAAATATCACATAATCATGACTGAAATGTTGAATGATGTGTTGATTATTGGCCAGTTAGAAGTAGGAAAATTAGAGTATAGACCAACATACTTCAATTTGGTTGAATACAGCCGACAATCGCCAGAACAAATACAGATGAATCTGGGCTATCGGCGCTTGATTGTTTTCATCAGTAAATATAAATTTGTAACCTGCTGCATCAATGAAAAACTTTTGGCACACATCTTGATTAACTTGTTTTCAATTTATATTAAATTTTTCTCTGGTGATAGCAATTTCAAGTTGAATTTACTTAGCCAATATAGACAAACCTTATTTGAAATTAAAGATTGGCAAATTTGTATTTTCCAAGAAAACATAGGAAATATTCTTAAATCATTTTATCGCGCTATCAATGGTGTTAATATACTAGATGCTAGATTAAAAATGACAATTTTAAAAAATTGTGGAGATATCTACAAAGTTAAAATACTTAAATTATAAAAAACATTTTTTTGTAATAAGTATTACTGGATAATGTCGGAAAACAAATAGAAATATGAGGTAATTTATGCCAAAAATATTAATAATAGAAGATGAAGAAGCAGTCCGGGAAAACATTTTAGATTTGCTAGAAGCTGAGGATTTTGAAACTATTGCTGCGGCTAATGGCAGAATCGGGGTAAATTTGGCTATCTCCGAAGTTCCTGATTTAATTCTTTGTGATATGATGATGCCAGAAATTGACGGTTATGGTGTGCTCACAGCATTACGTCAAGAACCATCTACGGCAACCATTCCCTTCATCTTTCTCACTGCCAAATCTGCTAAATCTGACTTCCGCCAAGGTATGGATATGGGTGCAGATGACTATATAACTAAGCCATTCACTCGAGCTGAGTTATTAAGTGCCATTATGAACAGGTTGGAAAAATACGCTACTTTAAAAAGGTATTTATCTTCTCAGACTGTCATTAATAACTTGTCTCCAAAAATACAGTTGTTAGAAATTAGCTTACACCGAGCTATAAAACAACATAATTTTCAAGAATTTGAAATTTATTATCAACCAATAGTCGATATTACATCTGGAAAAATAGTAGGTGCTGAAAGTTTATTACGCTGGCAAAGTCCAGAGTTAGGAATGATTTATCCAACAGAATTTATTCCGTTAGCAGAGTCTACAGGTTTAATTGTTCCAATTGGTAAATGGGTATTAAAAAGGGTATGCGAACAAATTAAAAGCTGGCGTGATGCTGGAATTGATTCATTGATTGTTGCTGTAAATCTGTCAGCCATTGAATTTAATCAGCCAGATTTCATTCATAATATAGTTAATTTTATATCCGTGAATAATATAGAACCACATGACCTAGAACTAGAACTCACTGAAAGTATGATTATGCAAGATGTCAATAGTGCGATCGCTACTATGAGCAAATTGCAATCTTTGGGTATAAAAATTGCGATCGATGATTTTGGTACGGGTTACTCTTCTTTGATTTATCTGAAAAACTTACCAATTAATACATTAAAAATAGATCGTTATTTTATCCATAATGTTGCTAATGATTCCCAAAAGTCAGCCATCGCTAAGGCATTAATTCAGATGGCTCACAATCTCAATTTAGATGTAGTGGCTGAAGGTGTAGAGACAGAACCAGAACTAGGTTTTTTACGCCAATACAAATGTAACTCTATGCAAGGTTTTCTATTTAGTCGTCCCTTACCAGCAGCAGAATTTGAAAATTTTTTGTTCACTAATAAATGTTTGTATGTGTAAACATTGAGCATTGGTCATCGGGAATAGAATCTAGTTACTAGTGCTTTATTTTTGAATTATTAATAGGTTGACAACTAAGAAAAATCAAACTTTTGACTGGCGACAATTATTAAGCCTCAGGTCTAGAGTAGGAACATTGTGTATAGTGTCTACCACCATGAAAGTTCCTGCGCGTTTTTTGCTGCCAGTTTTTTTAATGATTTTGGCAGCAGCCTGTAACCAGACTCGCGCTAACTCAGATAATCCCACCCCTCAAAAATCCGTACCTTCTACCCAACTGACACCGAATCCTACACAGCCAAAAAATATTGTCCGTACTGAAGTACTTTCACCTACACCCATCCGAATCAATCTAAAGAATTTACCAGCACCCTTTGCAACCGAAAGCGCCTCGAAGCGGCCTGAAGTTGTGCCTATTCCAGAAAATCCGGTGCTGCGTGTACCACCAGGCTTCACAGTAAATGTCTTTGCTGAAGGTTTAGATGCCCCACGCTGGTTAGCTTTAACCCCCAATGGTGATGTTTTAGTAACTGAAACCGGGCAAAATCGGATTCGTCTATTGCGTGACAGCAACGGCGATGGTGTCGCTGACGTTCGAGAAACCTTTGCTAGTAGTGATAACGGACTCAATAGACCCTTTGGAATGGCTTTTGCAGGTAATTCCTTTTTTCTGGGAAACACAGATGCTGTAGTGCGTTTTCCCTATACGAAAGAGCAAAACAAAATTACAGGTAAAGGGGAAAAAATTGCCGATTTGCCCGCTCAAGGTTATAACAACCATTGGACGCGCAATGTCGTTGTCTCGCCCGATCGCAATAAATTATATATTTCAGTTGGATCGGGAACCAATGTAGATGAAGAACCCCTACCACGGGCTTCGATACAGGTGATGAATTTAGATGGTTCCCAGCAGCAAACTTTCGCTTCCGGCTTGCGTAACCCTGTTGGTTTAGACTTTCATCCTGTAACTAAGGAACTTTATACCACTGTTAACGAACGGGATGGAATTGGTGATGATTTGGTGCCAGACTATCTAACACGTGTTAAACAAGGGGCATTTTACGGCTGGCCCTATGCTTATCTAACACCAAACAACCTCGATCCGCGGCAAAAGACGGATAACAAAAGTAAACGTCCTGATTTAGTAGCCCGAACTCAAACGCCAGATGTGCTGTTTCAGGCGCACTCCGCAGCATTGGGTTTGCAGTTTTATGATGGTAAAACGTATCCCAAAAAATACCAGAACGGTGCTTTTGCTGCTTTTCGTGGTTCTTGGAATCGCGATCGCGGCACTGGTTATAAAATTGTATTTGTTCCCTTTGATGCTAAAGGGCGATCGCTTGGCTACTACGAAGACTTTCTCACAGGATTTTTGCTAAATCCTTCTGTACCAACCACTTGGGGACGGCCTGTAGGTTTACTGGTGTTGCCAGATGGCAGTTTACTACTAACAGAAGAAGCCAATAATCGGATTTATCGGATTCAGTATACGGGGGAGTGAACAATTCACGCCTTCAAACATTTAAAAATTCACGAATAGAATCTGTTGCCTCAAGTAAAGTTAGAGCAGTTGTCATCAATAGAGACGTTGTGACTGCATCTCCCTACCCAGGTTTATCTCGTTTACGGTAAATTACTGATAAATACTAATACTTATCTGGTTGAGAAATTAATTATGACTCCCAATGAAAATAATACCCAGTCAAATATCAACGAATTGTCTCCACATTCAGGTACACGATATTGGGGTGAGGTAGAGGTAATCGAGGAGGGAGAAACTTATAGAATTAGTCGTGTGGAAATTAAGCCCAGGCACGGAATTAAACCACAAATTCATTATCACCGCAATGAACATTGGGTTGTAGTTTCCGGCGTGGCGAAGGTGACTTGTGGCGATACGGAAATATTACTGAATCGAAACGAATCAACTTATGTCCCGGCTGCAACACTACATAAAGTAGATAATCCTGGGCATATTCCGCTAGTTATTCTGGAAATTCAAAATGGTGAATATTTGGGTGAGGATGATACTGAGCGCCCTTATGACTTAAATTTGGTCAAACCTGTAGCTGAAGGACAGTAAGGGCTGAGTTAGGAGTTAGAAGTTGGGAGTTAGGAATTGGAATTCAAGTGATTAATACCCAATGCCCAATGCCCAATGCCCAATGCCCAAATCAAAACCACCCTTCTTGTTCCAGGGTTTCAATCAACTGCAAGCCACGGGGATCGCCCACTCCTAACAGTGAGGCTTTGGCGTCTTCTCGGACTCCCAAATCTTGGTCTTCGGCAAAGGCTTGAATTAGGGCATCGATCGCTGTGGCATAAACTACATTAGAAGGCAATTCGCGGCACAGTTGACCAATTGCCCAAGCACTGTTACTCCGCACTGCTGCCACGGGATCTTGGACTAAGGCTTCAATTAATGGTGGTATTGCGCCTATCACTGCTTCATAACCGACTTCTGCCATTTGTGCTAAGGCGCTAGCAGCCCACAAACGCACTGCGGAAATGTCGGTTCTGAGAGCGTTTGCTAAAGGTGCTAAAGAACGGCGATCGCGACAGTTTCCTAAAGCCCAAACTACACCTTTACGCACATAGCCATTCCAATCACTGTTTAGTTGAGCAATTAACGGACTCACTGCTTCAAAACTGGGATTGCGTCCGATGCCATAAGCTGCACTTACCCGCACCAAGGGACAGGTATCAGTTAACAGGCGAATCAGATGGGGGGTAGCACGGGCATCTTCTATATCACAAAAAGCACGTGCTGCTAACATTCTTTGCTGGGGCTGGGGATTTTCCAGCAAGGCTAGCATCACTTCTGGATCGGGCTTGGCCACAACTGATTCGGCAGTTAGTGGCTCTATTTTATCTAAGGGGCTTTCTAGCTCCTCCTCAATATCCAGTAGGCTTAGATCGTCTTCGTCATACATAATTTGATTTCAATCCCGAAAAGGGATTAACACATAATCCCCCGCGCTAATAAGTTAAAGCTTTATCTTTATATTTATATATATTAGTTGGGTTCTTATACATTTTCCTTTCTTCCTCGTTGAGTTTTATGCAAACGAGAACCTCCATAACTCAGATGCAACAGTATATTATCGCTATCCTTGAGTTTATTTTTCTGCACTCAGGAATTTTACCATCCATAGGGATTGGGTTTGATAGCCTAACTGATTATAAAGATTCAATGCGGGTTTGTTTGATTGAAATACTTGCAGTCCAATCTGGCGATCGCCTCTTTGAATAGCCCAATTTTCCACATATCGCATCAAGGCTGTACCAATACCCCGCCGCCGATGTTCTGGTACAACGTAGAGAATAAAGATGTGAGCATGACGGTTCCCATGTACTTGATCTATGGCATTGCCAACCCAGAGGCAGGCTATGGGGGAATTGGGCGTTGGGAATTGGGCATTGGGAATGGGGCATGGGGCATTGCTTATTCTTCTTGTCTCCCTCATCTCCCCCTGCTCTCCCTGCTCCCTGCTCCCTTCTCCCTGCTCCCCCTCCTCTTCTACCCACCACAAGGGCGTATCGCTAGAAAAGTATTGCTTAACTGTTTGCTCTAAGTGGGAAAAATCCTCGTTGGGAAAGAGATCCTGGTAAGTTCGCTGCATGAATTTGAGCAGCAGCGATCGCTCTAAAAGGGAGCCACGGCGAATAATGTATCCAGGTAATAGTTGCTCAGACACTACTGATATTTATTGACTTAGCTAGATCGCGTTATGTGTTGCTGGAGGTAAATCAGTTGGAGTAGGTTGAGAAGTTACCTGTACCTCTTCAATTGGTGCGGGTGCTGCCATATCGGATGGTAAAAATATCCGGGCGCTGACTGCCACTAGGGCAAAAACAAATACTAGTACTACAAGCAGTGGGGCGATGTATTGACGAAAAATAGCCATATTTTAATTGCAAGAAGCTAGAAACTTTTATGAGAACCTAGCTAAAGATTTGTGAAGTATTCTTGATTGATTTTAGCAATTTTTTGTAGATGGGAATGGGGCATTGGGAATTGGGCATTAGGGATTAATTATTCTTCTCTGCTCCCCTGCTCCCCTGCTCCCCTGCCCCCCTGCTCCCCTGCCTCCCCTGCTTCCCCTACTCCCTCTGGCGATCGCTTTCCAAGTCATCAAGTACTCTTTCGCAATACCAGTTCTCCGGCATCCCAGGATAAGTTTCCTTTGCCTGTTCAATTAACCGTTCGGCTGCGGCAGTGTCACCAGATAATTTAGCTATTAGCCTGTTTTTGAGATAGCTATCAGATAAACCCTCCTCTACCTGGGTTGGTATCCCTTGATTGATGGTTGATGGAGTTGATGGCCGGGATTGTTCTCTTCGCAATTGCCAAAATAAAACGTAATAAAGCGTACCAAAAATTAAAATTAGGCTGAGTGTTCCAAAAAAAGTTAAGAGGTTAAATGCTAAAAATCCTAGAACTAACTGCGAGAGAACATAGCCAAGTAATAAACCAGTCAGTAAGAGGATGAATGTGCCGACAGCAATAACTACTTGATTCCCCATATATCCTCTTCTTCGTCCTCAAGTCCTGGTCTGGATACTGCCACTGGCTGAGGGTTCCAGGGGGCAAATACTGGCAATAGGAATAGTCCTGGTACAGCGGCGGCGATGGTAATTAAGAAAAATATAGGCCAACCCGTGCTTTGGGCGATCGCGCCTCCAGGGGCCGCCAGAATATCACGACTGACAGCCATTAAGCTGGATAACAAAGCATATTGGGTTGCGGAAAACCTCTGGTTACAAAGACTCATCAAAAAGGCAACAAAGGCTGCTGTCCCCAATCCACCACAAAATTGTTCTACGTTGATGGCAAGTACCATAGCTTGGTAGTTTTGACCGATATATGCTAGAAAAAAGTAAGCTAAATTACTTACTGCTTGTAGAATACCAAAAACCCAAAGCGATCTATTGATGCCAATAGCACTCAAAATTGAACCACCTGCTAAAGCGCCAACAATCGTCGCAATTAACCCCATCCCCACTTGAATTGCCCCAATGTCGGTTTTGGTAAAACCAGTTTGCAGCAAAAAAGGCGTGGTCATATTGCTCAACAAAGCATCGCCTAGCTTGTATAGAGTGATGAATGCAAGCATTAAAATAGCTTTGATAATCCCTTGACGCTGAAAAAATTCCTGAAACGGCAAGATGACAGCATCAGCAAGAGAACTTGGAGGGCTAATTTCCTGGGGTTCTGGTGCGAACAAGGTGGCAAGAATACCAATTACCATCGTTCCTGCCATAAACAAGTAAACCGATGACCAAGGCAGTTTGTCAGCAAGTATCAAAGCTAAAGCACCTGCGATTAACAGGGCAATTCGATAACCTAAGATAAAAACTGCTGCACCAGCCCCCATTTCTAGTTTTTCTAAAACGTCGGTACGGTAGGCATCAGCAGCGATATCTTGAGTTGCACTGATAAAGGCGATGACTATAGCGTTGATTGCTAGTAGCTGTAATGCTTGTTTGGGTTGTTGAAAAGCCATAACTGCGATCGCTATAATCAAAGCAATCTGCGTCAAAATTAACCAACCCCGTCTTCGTCCCAAAATTGGTAAGCTGAATCTGTCCAGGAACGGCGACCACAGAAACTTCAAGGAATAAGGCAAACTAGCAAGGCTAAACCAACCAATAGCGGCTAAGTCTACCTTTTCTACGGTCATCCAAGCTTTTAAGGTATTACCAATTAACAATAATGGTAAACCCGATGAAAAACCTAAAAATAATAAAGCCGCCATCTTGCGACTACCGAAAACTCCCAGCAGCGATTTAATTTTCCTCATATTCTCAACTTTTTGCCTCTTTTGAGGAAATATCAATAAAATCCAACGAGGAAATGTAAAAGCATATCATGTAACTATTACCTATAAAGGTTTGAATTATCCGAGCGGCAGCAGTTCCTTATATAATCCCGATCGGGGATTGAAATTTGCTACAGCTGCTGTGTAATTTATCGCAAATATGACAAACTACCAAGATTTACTTGGGTTAAATACAAATTCAGGATAACCTTATAGGTCAGCGTTTTCTTAACTTTCTTAAATTGAATAAACCTGATGCCCTCTGATTTCGACTCTGTGTGCAGTGAGGCATTTTTCCCAACCTTCACGAGTGCCGATATCGCTTTTACCCTTGAGCAATCCTAATTTCTCTTCTTGTTGGGTGAGTTTAGCAAATTCTTCGTAGCGTGGGTAGTCGCTGGTAACAAATGTTTCCTTTCGGTGCAAAATCGGCGGATTTGCCCTAGTTTCGTAGTCTCGGTGAGTGATGAATAGGGTTTTTAAGTCAATACCTATGCTGGCTTTTAACGCCGGGTGGGGATTAGTATCGAAGTCGGGGTAAAACAGGTAGGATATTTGCGGCTTATCAGTGTGATATTTTATTAATGTAGCCCCATCTACACGCCCAATGGTGCGGCTAGCGCAGCCTTCACAAATTCGTAGCAAGGGATCGAGTGCTGCTAATGCTGAAACATGGACGTAAAGCGCACCGCGTGTGTGTTTACCTATTTTGCTTTTTTCACACGCAGTTTGAATTACTCCAGATTTACCTAAGCTGAAAAGTTTTTGGTCGGCTACAAGGCACGCTTCCTCGTAGCTACTAAAAAAGGCTTTGATATCGTGACGCATTTCTGGAGCTAGTTTTTGCCATGCGGGACGTTTATCAAAGTGAGTCAGGGCGAGATAAACTTGGATATCCAGAGAACGACGATAAGCGATCGCATCCCATTCTGCTTCATCAGTTGCTTGTAAAATTACACCAAAGGCGCGGCGAAAGTTACCAAATTCCCTCAGTAATTCTTGCTCATTTTCCAATTCGCCTTTCACAGGTAGTCTACCGCGCTTGGTAAAAAAAGCCATGAGTGGTTGCAGCTGTTCTTGATAATCTTCAAACCGCTTAGTGGGGATGCGGACTCGCGGTGTAGAAGTGCTAGAAAAAAAGCGGATAGCTTTGTAACTTTCTTTTTCCGCTTCATCTCGAAAAACAAAATAGACTCCTAGTGCGATCGGCACTGCATCTACATTTAGGACTTCATCAATATAAGTTTTGAGTTCTTGTTGTTCGTAATATTTCTGGAAAGTATTGCGGCGCGTCACAATGCCATCATTGTAAGCAAGTTGGGTTTTGCTGGGAGCGTTAATTAGTATTTGAGCCGCGACAATTAAAACTTTCCCGGTGAGTTCCCAAGCTTGGATTAGGCTTTGACGGCGTTCCTCTGAGTCTTCAATGACGTTGAGGACATAGCCCAAGTTGACCACATCGGCGGGGGTGCGTGGGATATCGGGATAGTAGTAAGGGTCCCAGCCTGTACTGGTGTAACCTAAATTTTTAACTCGCTGGACATCACCACCGTAGCCGCAACCGTAATCAAAAAAAGTGGTGTCTGGATTCAGGATTGCCCATTCTATTGCCAATCGCACGGGGCGAGATATGTCAGTGCGAGCGATCGCAGCTCTATGACGCTCAATTTCTAGCGCTTCAGGCATAATACTAATTCGTAATTCGTAATTCGTAATTCGTAATTAAGACAGTTAGCAGCTAATATTCTTTCAAGGTTTAACAGCAAGTTCAATTAAATCTTCAATTTTCTTGATATTTGGATCGCCTGCTAAGTAGCCAATTCCGCGATGCAAATGTAACCGAAATTGGGTAGCAAGGGTTTCTTTGTCAATAGAATAACCGTCATTATGACAGCGTTGCTTGAGGGCGAGGAGGAGTATATCAGACATTTCGCCACCAAAAACGCGCCAACTCATTTCGACATTACTATCCTGGGGAATTGGGACGGGGGAGGGTGTGGTTGCTTCTGCGAGGGAACGACAAAACGCCCAACGGCATAGGATATTCCATTGATCGATTTTGGTGCTGCGCTTAAGTTTGGTAAGTTGGTCTTTGGCTGTTTGAGACAGTTTTATTCTTTCGATTGGGGATTCCATAATAATTCGTAATTCGTAATTCGTAATTCGTAATTGATTTAGACTGATACTGTAATTTTTATTTTAGATGGGGGAAACATAGATATTAAGATTTAAAAGAGAAATATGGTAACTAATAGTAGCATTACTGATCGGACAAGAAGTTTTGCAGTAAGAATTGTTAAAGCTTGTTGCTTTTTAGATGAAAAACCTGGTGTTTATAGAATTCTCTCTAAACAATTACTTCGTTCCGGTACTTCGATTAGTGCAAATGTTCGAGAAGCACAGTCTGCCCAATCTAATAGAGATTTTATCAATAAATTAGAAATCGCTTTGAAAGAAGCAAGAGAAACACAATACTGGTTGGAAATATTAATTGAATCCGAATTAGTGGATAGACACAAATTTCAACTACTTCTCCAAGAGGCAAATGAAATTGGCAAAATTCTAGTTGCTTCCACCAAACGACTCAAAGGTAAATAATTACGAATTACGAATTACGAATTACGAATTACCAAAAGTAGCCTGGTTGAATAGTTGTTTGGCGGGTGGACGAGTCGTATTTGAGGAGATATTCGCGGGCGATCGCTTCGTTTTCTCGCAGTGTTTCTACTTCTTTTTTGCCAATCTCAGTATCCGTAGATAACAAAATCACTTGGTGGCTGGCGGATGGAAAGTAACGTTCAACTAAGTTGCTGCGGTGTGAGGAGTCTAGTCTACCTAGTGGCGTATCGATTGCTACTGGTAAGCGGTGTCCAGAGACTTTGGCTAAACCCCAGAGGAATGCGATCGCAAGTAGTTGTTTTTCGCCAGCCGAGAGACGATGTTTAGGCACAGGTTTACCATTTAAATCGTAAAGCAAAAGGCTAAAAGTTTTAGTATCAATGGTGATGCGATGCACTAAGTCTGATTTGTGGAGAAGATAAAGGAAGCAGTTTTTAACTTCCTCCTCTAATTTATTGAGTTTTCGCAGAGTTAATTTTTCCCGAAAAGTCTTGAGCGTTTCTTGAACTTTTGCTGCTGAGGTAATAATATGTTCGCTATTTTTATGTTTAATATTTTCTACAGTATAATCATTTAGTTCTTTTTTAGACTTAGCAATAACAGTTTCTAATTCAGCTAAACGGCGACGGATTGTTTCATAATTTGCTTTAGCTTCAACAACTTGATTTTGTGCCGTTTCTAGTGCTTGACGCAGCTTTGTATAATCTTCGGGTGCTGCTGCTGTTTGCACTTGTCTTTCTAGAGTATGAATTTCTTCTTCTTTATTTTTGAGAATACCTAATTTCTCTTTTGCAGAAAGTTTAGAATTTTGTAAGTGATATATGAGATTATCTAGCTGACTTAAGCTTTCATCATCAGCTAATAGCCAAGGTGCTTCTATTTGGATAGTCTTGGCATATAAATTATCTACATCTTGGACTAGAAAAGATTGAATTTTTTCAACTTGAATCGGAGAAATTTCCCCTTGATTTAGCCAAGCGAGTAAGCGCTGATCTCGCTCAATTAACAAATCTTTAGAAATTTCTACCTGTTGATGGCGAAATTCCTTTTCTCCCTGTGCTTGCACCTGATTAAGCAAATTGGGAATTAATGCCAGAGGTAAAACATCAGCCGCCAATTCACACATCGATTGACGTACTTGTTCGATTTCCGCAGTTTTTGTATCCTGTTGTAGTTCTAGTTGATTGCGTTCTGCGGCAATCTTCCCACCTTCAGAAATGAATTTATCAAAGGCTTCTTGCTGCTTTTGTTCTAAATCTTCTACCTGATTTTTGAGAGTTTCTAGCTTTTCTTCTGTTGTTTGATAATCTTCTTGCTGTTGGGTTAACCTAGTTTCAATTTCCTCTAGGTTTGCTAAATCTTTACTATTACCAACTTCTTTAAGTTTACGGTTAACTAAAATATCTAAATCAACTGCTAAACGATCTGCTAACTCTAAACCTAAAAGTCCGCGAATTGCATCTACTACAACTGGTGGTGGTGTTTCCTGTTCTGCGAGTTCTTTAACCTGTTCACCATCAAAGAGAAATAAGTTAGAAATACCTAATGGCAGGAGATTTTCAATATATTCATCCCAAATATTAACTAAAGCATCAGGCCAGGTATCACTGTCACCTAAAATACCTAATGTATCTTTCCCGTCTTTAGGATTTTTTGTCCAACTACGTACAACACGGTATTTTATTGGTTTATCGTTTTCAATATGTTCAAAAAGTAATTCAATCCGGGTGTCTGCAACTGGATCTATTTTGTTGTTGACACATTGATTGAGAAAATCGCTATAACTTAAATTCCCACGGGTAGAACATTGGGCGCGGGGGCCATAAAGAGCGAGACGAATGGCATCCATAAGGGTAGTTTTTCCGCCGCCATTCATCCCACCTAATAAGATAATTGGGTGTGAGGTTTCCTCATCAATTTTTGGGTTAAGGTTGATTACTTGTTTTCCACTATAGGGGCCAAAGTTTTGTAATACGAGTTCAAGAAATATCATTGATTTTTAAGAGTGTGTTTGAAAAGTTATATGGTGTGATTTTTTACCCCCCTTAATCCCCCCTTATAAAGGGGGGAAACAAGAAAATCAAGTTCCCTCCCCTTTATAAGGGGAGGGTTAGGGTGGGGTAAAATATTTGATAAATCAATCACGACTTTTAAAACATCCTAAGATTAACATGAGTTCAACGGCGATCGCAGAAGCAGAAACTTTGCGATCAAAGGAATCAGATAAAATTAATTAGATGATTTTGTCTGATGCATTGAGAAAAAATATTGTCTATGAAATATAGATAATACCATCACTAACTGTTAAGAAATGCGATTGCATCTGTCTCGGTGTTGGTAAGCGTGGCTAGATTTGCACACCTCCAGCTTGAAAAATCTGTTCGGCGGTTAAATTCAATTCTGGGAAAGTAGGGGAGACAATATGGGTATCGCCTTTAAATTGAGTAACTTGGTACTCACTATCAATTAATTCATAAATGGATATAGTAGGCAGTTTAGGATTACCAATAAACTTCCTAGCACCTATAGCCGCGTAATCTATAATCCAATATTCGGGAATACCTATAGCCTCATAATCAGCTAATTTTTTGTAGTAATCATCTCGCCAATTAGTACTAACAACTTCAATAACTAAGGGAATAGATGTAGCTTGAGATACAGTTGATTCTTTTTTCCAGAAAGGCTCATTCACTAAATTTGGTCGATTGATTATTAAAATATCTGGTGAATAAGCTGATTCACCTTCAAATGGCTTGACTAATACAGTTTTTGGAATGAAGTAAGGAAGTTTTTGTCGCCCAATTTCGATAGATATATTTAGCGCCAAAAAACCAACAACATCCTCATGATCTCCTACTGGTTGAGCTATTTCAACAATCACGCCATCATGTAATTCGTATCTTCCACCTTCAGGCCGCCAAGCTGCAAAATCTTCAAAAGTTACTAATTTGTGTATGGCTTGAATCATAGAACCTCGCTTGTTTTAAAATGATCAAACTTTGTCAAGCGTTCTTTAAGTAGTTTGTTGACTCCCATCTTCTATTATTCTGAGTTTTCCTTTTTGAATTTCATACTTGCCCAAGTTACCTCTTCATCGCTTTCACTTTTACCTTCATCTACTTCATTGATTGGTGCAACATCGCCCAAAGTCATCTGCTTGACTTTTGCAACATCACCTTGACTAACTGCTTCGCTTAACTCGCGTTTCAAACGAGCATTTTTAATCGCATCTTCTGGGGAACGGGAACTTGTATTAAAACATTTTTCTAGGGTTTCGTATATTCCCACGCGACGAGTCTTTTTGCGATACTGGCGTTCTGTGTCTAACAATTTCGCCATGAGTTCCAAGTGCATCGCGTCACCTTCACAGATTTCTTCTAATACTATCCACTCATCACGACCTAGTAAGCTATAGTCAGCACCAGGACGGGGATCTTGAAATTCTTCACCAGTCACTTCTTGATAAATCCGGGGTAAGCTATCATCAAATTCGTGTTTTTCTTCTAGCCAAATGCGGCGAATTTCACTCATTTCTTCTAGAGTAATTAGGGTGATGTCGCGCATATTTTCTGGCGCTGTACGACGAGTTTTTGTTTGCGCTTCTAATAATCGTCTGAGCCAATGTTCCCGCCAAAATTTAGTATAGGGGCCGTGAATTGGTTCAATAGAGGTTTCACCATCTACATGGCGTTCAAAAAGTTGGACTTCTCCCCAGATGCGACGGAAGTCTCTTTTATCGCGGTCATCTCTATTATCTAATTCATTACGGATATCTAATAGAGGCTGCATCCATTCTTTTTCTTCATCATTTTGAATCATTGCCTCCATTGATTTATCTTTACTAACAATTGTGCAAACCCAGCACCCAAATCGAGAATCACCACAGCTAGCAGTCGAAGTATCAACAACTAGTGGACATTCATTATCTGCTGTAGCACCTCGATACATAGTGAACAAATCTTTGTTGCTATATCCCCAAGGGTTTTGCCATTGATTTAGGTAAATCCAAACTTCATCAGTACGCCAGTCTTCAATAGGGCTATAAATTAAAGAATTAGGCAAGCTTGCACTATGGTAAAGCAGAGATGTATGTGAACTTGAATCAGAAATAAGACGATCTTTAAGGCTACCTGCTTGATGCTTTTCCATTGAGATAGCACGTTTGACACTTTCAGCCTTGCGCGTACCTAAAACAAGAATAACTTCCCCATTTACTCTAACCACATCACGTATAAAGTGGTTAGAAGGATGAATTTTTAGACGGTCTGTACACCAACGAAATTTTCCTCGCGGCGTTGGATAACCTTTACCAATCAAGCTTACCCAGAATGTCTCTTTGATTTCTGGGTGTAATAAATGTGGTTCAATGGGCATTTTCTGTTCTTGAGCAGCAACTTTCATCCTTTCTAAGGATTTGCGTACCCAAACAGAGACTACAGGGTTTTCTACCAGTGTGTCAGTTGTAATAACATGAATAGTCTTTTTTCGCTTTTCAATTGGTAGTGCTGCGATCGCATTCCAGATAAGCTGTAAAGTGGCAGTACTATCTTTACCACCGGAATAGCCTACTACCCAAGGTATCTGGTCTAAACAATACAATTCTTGAATTTCAGTGGTGAGAGCTTGGATGTATTCCACTAACTCTGCTACAGTACGTGTTTGCTGACCTTTATTTTCTGCTTGTTGTGCTGTAGTCATTTCTCCTTCTCTCTGGAAACCTGGCGTAATATTCGGGCGAATAGAATTCGCGGCTATATAGACAAAACCCACCGACCTGGGCTGAAGAAAAGTTTTTAAAAACTTTACTACTAATATCCAAATTTTTGGATAATTAAACGACATAATCCTATTCTGTTTTTAAAATTAACATGAAAGATAGCGCATCTGACCCCACTGCTGACATTGCTAGAGAATACCTGGAACGGGAAAACAAGGAAAAGCAGGTACTAGCATTACTCCTAGAGAAGTTTTTAGGGAGAAAAGATCAGATTCTCGTTCAAAAAACCGAGATGGGTGGTACTGAGGCTTATGTTAGCTCTGTTACATTGGAATGGTTCGCAGGTCGGGTTCACTTCGCCTCTGGCTTACCTTTGTTTCAAAAAAAGTACAATCCTGAAACTGATAATGTCGAGATTGACGCAGATAGTATTGATGAAATTCAGCAACGTCCGCTTGATTGGTCACGTCAAGCACCGCTAGTCCAGTATTTAGCGGCTAGAGACAATCATAAGTTTCCGCCGGTGCTAGTGGTGATTAATCAACCGTGGGTGGATAATCCCAAAGCTGCTGAGTGGGATAGTGAAGGACGCGCTACAAAGTCTACGACTGATTTTATACCCCTAGATAAAGACGGTAAGGTAGGTCTGCTAAATATTTCTGAGGATGATGTAACTATTTATGCACTAGATGGGCAACACAGATTAATGGGGGTTCAGGGGTTGATGGAGTTAATCAAAACTCGTAAACTCCAGCGATATAAAAAAGATAAAGGTGCTGATGACAGTTTTATTACAGTCAATGATTTGATAGAAAAGTACCAAGTAGACCTTGCTTACTTGCAAAATTTACCCAAGGAAAAAATTGGTATTGAGTTTATCTGTGCGGTAGCGGCTGGGGAAACTCGCACCCAGGCGAGGCGGAGGGTAAGATCGATTTTTGTTCATGTCAACCTGATGGCTGCACCGTTGACTAAAGGGCAACTAACACAGTTGAATGAGGATGATGGTTTTGCGATCGTTGCTAGAAAAATTGCAGTTACACATCCACTATTAGAACAACGACAAGAACGCAATCCCCGCGTTAATTGGAATAGTGCAACAGTGGCTTCCAATTCTACAGTTTTGACGACATTGCAAGCTCTACAAGATATGTCTGAGCGATATTTGGCTCAAAAGTTCCCCCACTGGAAACCCTTGGAGAAAGGTCTAATACCCATGCGTCCAGAAGATGAAGAACTTGAGCAGGGAATTCAGGAATTTAGCAAGCTATTTGATAATTTAGCTAGTCTTTCAAGTTATAAAATTTTAGAACACGAGGATACACCAGCTTTGCGGCGCTTTAGCTTTGAGAAAGATGGAGGTGAAGGAAATATGCTTTTCCGTCCGGTTGCTCAAGTTGCATTAGCGCAAGCTTTAGGAATTTTGGTATTTAAAAAAGGTTTTTCCCTAGCAGATATTTTTAAGAAGCTGCGGAAGTTCGACCAACAAGGCGGCTTTAGTGGTATGGAATATCCCCAATCTCTCTGGTATGGGGTTTTGTATGACCCAAATAAAAAGCGGGTGCAGGTTGCTGGACGAGATTTAGCGGCGAAGTTATTGGTTTACATCCTGGGTGGAATTCAGGAACAGATGGAACGTGCTGAACTTCGTAAAGCTTTGGCGGATGCTAGGACTGTGGAAGATAAAACTATAAGTTTTGATGGCAAGCTTGTTGAACCGAAAGCGGTAGGACTTCCACCTATCCTGTAATTATGCTTGAAATATATTTTGGCGATGCCATTGCAGTGCTTCTAGTTCTGGAAAGTGTTGCTCTGTATTTGGTAGAAGTATTGTTTCACCATGAAAATCTTTCATAGGTTTAACATGGGGAGATACTTCTACTAAATCATTACTAACTATGATTTTGTATTGTTTATCTACAGTAAACCAACCCCTATCAAATGCCCAATGATGATTTTTGCAAAGAGCAATTCCATTATTAATTTTGCTATCATAAAACTGTGAAAATGGCTTAATGTGTGCGCCATCCACAATATTTTGATTTACTTTTTTAGTTACTTTGAGTCCACAAAAAGCACATTTGTAATCATAAATATGTATAATTGCTGTCCTAAAAAAAGCATTTCTAATAACTGCTCGTTTCCATCCCCATCTGGGATTAGCCTCTAAATTTACTGTTTCAATTAATTTTTCTATCTCTAACGGATCATCTTGAAAAGCTTGATTTATTTGTAAAATCGCTTCTATATCATTTTCATTATCAGAAAAGAAAGCTGTCACAAGTGCGTCAATTAGTTCTTTTCTAGAAGATTCATCTTCCAAAAAGTTAAATAATTCATTGTCTAGATATGCGTATTCAACAGCCTCTTTTAGTTTGTTAATTGTTTTTGGCTGTAACCCATTAAATTCAGGCTTAAATTTTAAGTACCAAAAGCCCTCATTTTGGAGATGGAAGAAAGGATAGTGTAAGCCACCTTTGTAAGACGGAGAACCAATTACATTCCAATACCTCTCAAATGTTTGAATTAATTCGTCGGAAACGGGAATTTCATTCGTAGTATTAATACCTCGCGCAATCAAATCAATTACAGATAAAAGTAGGATTGGTTTATATTGAGCATTACCACGTTTTCGGCTAATTCTCACATTTAATTCAGCAAAGCGTTGACAGTAATAAGTTATATTTTTCATATTTAATAACTTAATTAAGCAAGTAAAAAAATCAATTTAAAAATTTACTCAGGTCAAATTCTTCTTCTAACTGTTCTTTTGTCCCTCTTTCAGAAATCAGAACTAATAAAAGTCGCTCTGAGTAGTCAACAGAACCTCGCAACTCGTTTTGTAAAATCTCCAGTCCTCCATTAGCATATTCTTCAAATATTTGAGTACGTTTATCTTCATCTTGTTCTTCTCTAGATGAAAGTATATTGATATCTTTAGTTTCATTTATTGCTAATAATTTAATGATTAGGTCATATCCTAATGAAGCAAAATTTTCTTGTGGGATTGGAGATGGTTCTCGTTTTGTGGTTTCTCCCAAAGGAACCCGCTTTTTATATTTAACGCCTAAAGCTGCTGCAAACACCATTACTTCTACATAAGTCTGAAAAGGCCCAGTTGTGTCTTTTGATGCTACTAGAGATTTCACTAACTCAGCCTTATCTTTAGCAACCCTAATTCTATTTGCAGCCATGATATTAATATTTACATTGTTGCCATCTTAACCGACAGCGAAAAGCGATCGCTACGTTTACGCAATTGCCAAGGTATGATTTGATGATAGTATGTGGGCGATCGCTAAACAAACACTAAACAAACAAATTATCCACTAACATAGTCCATCCTGGCACTGCGGGTTCAGCTTCAGCTACCTCACCACGGCGATAAACTTGCGGTTCTTCAGGATTACTAGCACGATATACTCTAATAACTTCCTCTTTAAGCACATCTACATCCCAAACTACCAGCGTACCAGCCGCAAAATAATCACGGCGTTTACTAGCCATATCTATCTCAGCCTTATCACCGTAATCATTTTCACTTCGCACCTCAGCAGCAAATATAGGCGCACCATTAAGAAACTTCCCACCTGTAGGTTTGCCAGTATAAAATGCAGCATCAGGACTTAAAGAACGGCGGTTAGGAAGATTGACAATAAAACCGACATTATCAGGCAAAGCATAACCACTTTTTTTCAGACGTTCATAATCCCGTAAACTTGCATAAATTTCACCACCTGCACGTCCTGGTAAAAATCCAGTTGGAGACATCAGCACCAATTTTCCATTGACAATCTCTGCTTTACAATTGTCAGGTAAATGGTACAAATCTTCAATAGTTGCTTCAGTTTTAATACTCATAAAACTCCTAATCATGAATCGAAGATAATCCTAATTTAAATAGGAAACTGAACGTCTTCATAAAGCAAAGAAATAGGAAAGTGAAAATCAACGCTAGTTAAATGAACTTCATCCCCTTGTTCATAAGGATGTAACTCCCAAAGTCCTCTATCATTTAACCGGAAGCAATCTAAACCAATTTTTTCAGCATCGATAAGGACGTATTCTTGCAAAGTCTGAATGCGACGATACCGCGTAAATTTTGTACCTCTATCGTAAGCTTCTGTACTTGGGGACAGAACTTCAACAATTAAACAAGGATATTGGAGAAATTGAATAGCTTGTTTATCTCGTTCATCGCAACTCACCACAACATCAGGATAATGAAAAGGCCCCTTTTCAGATACACCTACTTTCCCATCCGCCATATTCACACGACACCCACTTCCTCGCAGCTGACTTTTTAACGCTGAAGCTAAGTTTAAAGCAATATCATTATGGGGAAGAGTACCCTCAGTCATAGCGAAAACTTCACCATCAATATATTCATATTTGATTTCTTGGCGTTCTTCCCATTCCAGGTATTCTTGGGGAGACATATAATTTCCATCTGGACTCGCAACCATAACTTTATCCTTTAAAGATTACGTTCAACCGCGATAATTTCAGTATACTCAAACTCGTTCGGACTTTGTTTCACCAAAGGATATCTTTCCCCACCCAACTCAATATAATCTTGTTCGCAATCCGGCTTAGAAGAATAATACGTAAGCACATATTCTCTACCAATTCTGTCTGTCATTTCTGCTTCTACTTCACCCCGCCATTGAGTCTTAGTAACTAAAACTATCAACTGATTCGCTAATTGGGGAATTGTCTTCGCAATGTGTCGCCGCGAATTCTCATCCAAACTTCCAAACGGCGAATCCATCACAATTGGGAAAGTACTACTATCGGGAATCATCATCATTTTTCGTTTCTCACTCCATTCCCGCACTTTGTCAATGATGCTGGCTATAAAAGATAAACTGAGAATTTGATTCTCCCCGGTAGAAGCTGCAACTGGCGCTTCCACACCTGTAGTATTTTCTACTAATGTCAGTTCATATTTATCGCTAATTTTAGGGATGTATGGAGTAACAGAAATCTCAGTAAATATTTCTTGCACTCTCTTTTCTAATTGCAGACGAAATTGTTGTTCTTGACGATTTCTAACTTCTGTTAACCGTTCGATTGCATCTTGAGTAGCGTTAATTCGTCGTTGTGCTAGAGTTTGCTTGTCTTCATTCAGCTTTTGCTTGGCGATTTGTTTGTTTAAACCTTCAATCTCAGTTGTGAGTTGAGCAATTTGCTGCTGATTTGCACCCTGTTCTCGATTCAATTCATCAATTTTATTTTCAATTTCATCTAAGCGTTTTTGTAAACTGCTAATTTCTTCATTAGCATCTTTTCGCAACCGTTCTTGAATATTGTCTAAATCGCCTTCAATTTGAGATATGCTTTGCCTTAACTGATTAATTCTACTTTGTTCTCTATCAACTTCTTCCCAAAATCCTATTGCTTGCTTATCAATTTCATCTACTTGTGCTAACATCCGAATTGCAGTTTCTTCTACCGCCGAAGAACCTGCTTTATTTAGCCAGTTACTCACATGAGTATGAGAATGATTACCCTCGTGTAATTCTGCGCCACAAATACAGCGCTGAGAATTGAGTAAATCATTCACAAATTCCCGCGAAATCCCTGATGTTAACTCGCCTCGCGCCTTCAAATCATTGATAATTCCTCGGAACTGGGATGTAGTTTCTGAGAGTAAAACGGTATAACCCCGCGCAGAAATAACTTTTTTGAGCGCTTCCTTCGTTTTTTTATATTCTTCTTGATTCGCTGTTTTCTGCGATTCTAAATTTTGCCATCTTTCTTGTAATTCCTTAGCAGCACTCAGTTCTCGCAAGCGGTTACTTGTCTCTTTTTTAAAAGTTTGTTGATATTCTAGCTCTTCTTTAATTTCAGTTTGTCGCTTGGTAATGCGTTCACGCTCTCGTTCTATCTTTTCTTGCTGTCGTAACAATTGTTTAATTTCAGAATCACCAATCGCTTTTAACTCATTTTCTAGAGTTTTTTTAGCATCTCCTAAATGTCTGATGGAACGGTTGATTACTTCTACACCCAAGAAAATTTTTGTAGCTTCAGCAATTTCAGCTTTTTTATCAGAACGAACTATTTCTTCAATTCGTTCGCCGTCAAAGAAAAAATATTGATGTAAAGTAGCGGGTAAAATTTGATTAATTATATCGTCTGGTTGCTGAATTGGTATATTCCATTTGCCATCATCCGCACCAACCCACATCGTTAATTGAGTTTTGCCAGCGTCAAAATCACCTTCGCTTTTATAACCCCGACAGGTGCGTTTAACTCGATAGCGTTTACCTTCATGTTCCCAGCCAATCTCTACCCAACATTCTACAGCTTGACCTTTTTGAGCTTCTGCGATCGCACGCTTATTTACTAACTGTTCTATCGATGCAAATGCTGCACTAAATTTTTCATATAATACCCAAGTAAAGGCATTTAGTAAACTGGTTTTTCCAGAGCCATTATTACCATGAATAATCGTTGTGTTTTGAATATCTCCACTAGCCAGAAGCATCTCTGGTGTCGTACCATAAAAGGAGCGAAAGTTGCAGAGCTTGATTGAAGTCAGCTTCATCGCACCTCTTCCTTAATAATGTCTAAAATATTATCATTTATATGGCTGTTAATCTTTTTATCTAGTCTGCCTTTTTCCAGCTTCCATACCCGCTCAATAATTTGCCGTACTTCCGGCGGAGCGCTGTTTATTGGCTCCTGCACATCATCGATATTCGCATCTTGTGACATCTTCGGTTTGGAAATATAGTTTTTCTATATTTTAACTTTTTCTAGTACTGCATTTACCTCCGTAAAGCCACTGTTAGCGTTATCTTTAATTTTGTAAAAACTATTTTTTTAAATTTATACTTTTCTTTGAAAAAAGACTTTATTCTTGAATTGTCTTCTATTATTAATATTAACAATCTAGATCGTAATGGGATGTAAGCAGAATTTTTAAAGCTATTTACATTCTATTATGATCTAATTCATGATTTTATTATTTCATACTTAATGCTTGTTTTTTAAAAACTCGAAAAATTTTACAAAAAAATACAACTATATAGTTCACCATCAAATATCTAATAAACCATATCGTTTTTGTAAATCAAGTAACTTCATTCTTGCTTCACCAGCGTTATCAGCTAAATCAGCAAATTCCACAAAGCGACGCAATTCCTTTTTCAATAGATTACGTTCAACTTCTATAGTTTCTCTATCTAAATCTGGTGGTAAAACAATCATGTCAAATATAGTGGCGCGTTCTTTAGCTGGATGAGGGCGCAAAACTCGCCCCCGTCGCTGAATAAATTGGCGGGGATTTCCAGAACTTGATAAAATCACCGCAGTTTGAATTGCCGGAATATCGACGCCTTCATCTAAACAACGAATTGCGACTAAACCTTGCAACTCTCCACTTTCAAATTGATGCCGTAAAATTTCCCTTTCTTGTAAAGTTGTTTGAGCTGTATAGGTGCTTACCTTGTACCCTAAATCCACCCCCAGGATTTTAGCAACAGCTTTAAGTTGGCGTAGAGATGAACGTTGTCCCGCATCTTGGGAACCATCGCTACAATAAAAAAGAGTATGAGTAGTTTCGCGGCGAGTCGCCATTAATTCGTGCAAGGCTGTTAATTTATTTTCTGCTGCACCAATTAATCTTGCTCTTTGCATCAATAATGGTTTTAAATCTTCATTATCTTCAAATCCCGCTTCGCCATTTTCTCGATCTCGATAAAGAAGCGATCGCCCAATTCTTTTAGTTAACTTTAAATAGGCAATACTTTCTGCTTCAGTTAACTCTACCAACACCGGATAATACAGATAATGTACCAAAGCACCTTGAGCGATCGCATCCCTCAAAGTAAACTCCGGTTGCAGAACTGGGCCAAAATAATCAAATAAAGATTGCGTCCCAAAATCATCAAAATACCTCTCTGGTGTCGCAGATAAAGCTAGTCTCAACCCAACACTACGCGGTAAACTTTCTTCTAACTTGGGTGCGCCTAAATTATGCGCTTCATCCCCAATAATTAAAGTTTTGGCGGGAAAATATTTGAGTTGAGACTGAAATCCATCTCCAATTAAAGTGGAGTTCGTAGTAATCACCGTGATAAACCGTTGAGAACCAGAACGCAGATTATAAATTTGGGTAGAAAGTTGACTTTGCCAAGTGCGTAAATTCTCAAAAGCTAAAATGGGTTGCAAATTAAATTTTTCGCATTCTCGCGCCCATTGGGTAACGAGATGGCGGTAGGGACACACCACCACCAGAACTTGTAAATTAATCTGCTGATATAATTCGCAAGCGATCGCTAATGCAGTAATAGTTTTACCACTACCAGTAGCCATTTTCAGCGTCCCTCTGCCATTGTTGGTAAACCAGCTAGCGATCGCTTGACGCTGATATTGCCGCAATTGCAGAGACACAGGCATTCTTGGGCATCCTGGTAATGGTTGCGTGTAATAACTGCCCTTACTTTCCCTTGTAAATGGTAATTTCAATCGGAAAGTGGGCAGTTGCTGCACTGAATTTTTCGTCAGGTACATAAAATGTTAAGCACAAAGATGGTAACGAACCCTAATTAATGGGCATTGGACATTGGACATTAGTATTTATCTTTCCCAGTCCCCAGTCCCCATTACTCAGTTGTAACCGCGCCAAACACCAATGAGAGAACCTTGCACCTGCACTTGTTGAGCCATGACTTCAATGGGATTGTACTTAGGATTTGCTGGTTTGAGGGTAACGCGATCGCCTTGGCGATAAAAACGTTTTAATGTTGTACCAAATCCATCTACTCTAGCGGCGACGATAGTACCATTTTTTAAATGATTTGGTTCTGCTACTGGACGCAGAAATACCACATCGCCATCAGTAATTAAATCTTCAATCATGCTATCGCCAGCTACCCGCAAAGCGTAGGTTTGGGGAGGTAAATCGAAATTAGAAAAGTCTAAATGATCTACAGCATCAGTAAACGGTTCTATTAAACCACCAGCAGCGATCGTGCCCAAAATTGGTACACCTTGCTTCACGGGACGCAAAATCCGAATCGTTCGCGCTTGTCCATCAGTCCATTCGATATATCTTTTTGTGCGTAAATGTTCTAAACGGCTTTGAATTGGTGCTGGTGACTTCAAGTTCATCGCTTGCATCATTTGCCTAATTGAAGGCGAATGCTGGTGCGTTTTGATGTATTCTGCTAACCATTCGTAAAGTTCTTGTTGAGCTTCTGTTAGACGTTCCATAAATTTCCGAGAAGTAATTATAAATGTCTCTAGAACATTAGTACTACAAAAAACTCCCCATAACAAGAGAAAAGTAAAAATTATGAAAGGCAAAAGTAAAAATATTCTCTTTTCTCTTACCCATTTATTTCAGATTTTTTACCAGCAAGTAGTTAGGAGCCAATTGCACACTCACTATTTTGACTCCTAACTCTTAACTCCTAACTCTTAACTCCTTTCATTTTGCCCCTAAAATACTAGCAAGCAAAGCCTTTTGAGCGTGCAGGCGATTTTCTGCCTGTTCCCAAACTCGTGATTGAGAACCTTCAATAACAGCTTCGGTAATTTCTTCACCACGATGGGCTGGTAAGCAGTGTAAAACAATTGCCTCTGGGTCAGCAAGGCTTAATAGCTGCTCTGAAATTTGGTAAGGTTGAAAAATTGGCATCCGGTTGTCTGCTTCGGCTTCTTGCCCCATACTCGCCCAAACATCAGTGTAAAGTACAGCAGAACCCTTAGCTGCTAATTCTGGATCGTGAGTGACGAGGACTTCTGTTTTGTTATTAGCGATCGCTCTTGCTTGTTCTACAATTTTAGAATCTGGCTCATATCCGCTAGGAGTGGCAATTCTGACATTCATCCCCACCAAAGCACAGCCCAACATCAGAGAATTAGCCATATTATTCCCATCGCCCACGTAGGTCAAAGTTAACCCAGCAAGGGTATTAAAGGTTTCCTGAATTGTCAATAAATCCGCTAATACCTGACAAGGATGTTCTGTATCAGTAAGCGCATTAATCACCGGAATCTTGGCATAGTGAGCAAAAGTTTCTAAATCTTGGTGTGCAAAAGTACGAATTGCCAAAATATCCAGATATCGATCTAATACCCGCGCCGTATCCTGCAAAGGTTCCCCGCGACTAACTTGAGTGACATTAGGATTGAGATCGATTACCTGCCCACCAAGTTGATACATCGCCACAGTAAAACTTACCCGTGTGCGAGTTGAAGCTTTGGAGAACAACAACCCCAAAACTTTATTACACTGCAACTTCAACTGTTGTGATTTAAGTTGAGTTGCCAATTGCAAGAGTTCTTGAAGTTCAGTAGAAGTGATGTCCGCTAGACTTAATAAATCTCGTCCGAGCAATGCTGCCATGCTTGTAATCTCTAAAAAATAATTATATATTTCTGTTCCTTTATTCAGCCGTGCCATGCCAAGAAAATATAGTTTTAGAACTGACCAGGTATTTTTGGGTTCAGCCCAGGATTTGAGTTAGCTTTTGCTATAAATTTGCTATAAATATTAATTTATCAACTTTATCAGTGATTCAGAATGCCTAATTGTTTCTGGTTCATCACAATGGCAACGCCAGAACAACCATTTAAACCGACAAAAGCAGCGATATTGCTAAAATTTCTGGTCTTTTAACTTAATTTAGGATGAAGCAGATATTTTTTAGAATTTACAGCTAGACAAATAAATGGATTATGGTACAATAATAAATCGTGGTTGCTAATTTAAGAGTAATCGTCAGACTTGCCAGCATAGCACAGTGGTAGTGCATCCGACTTGTAATCGGAAGGTCGCGAGTTCAAATCCCGCTGCTGGCTTTAGTACATTCGCAAATTAGTGTCGCCGAATTGTTTGGAATTAAGTATCAACATCATAATTAACCCAAGTTGCGGGTTATAAAATTCTGAATGCTTCGTAACCATTGATTTAGATAAATGCATATAAAAAGTTTATGGTCGCGCTAGAATGCAACCGTAATTTGGAGTGAATTATAAAAGTACAAAAATTAACTTATGAGATCGATGCTTGTTAAAGAGTAAATGCAAACATAAATGCTTGCAGTTTCAGTAAAAACCCTTTCTAAGTACCTGACTTTTCACGTTATGTGGAAAAGTCCACCAAAAACCTAACCCTCTAACCCCCTTCCCGACCAGGGAAGGAGGAAAATTCAAAGTTTCTCTCCTTTTAGGAGAGAGATTTAGAGAGAGGTTTTCCAGATGTCGTGAAAAGTCAGCGCAGCTACAAGCATGAATTGATTGCGATCGCTCGGTACTGATATTAATTAAGTGGACGCAGAAGTGTAATTTTGCCCATGCCCGTCTCTTGACTGAGTTGCGCTACGTAGAGATTTCCATTCGTGGGATTCTCAACTAAATCCAATGGACTTGGATTAAAACCAGTAAAACCACTAATACCCGTTTGAGAATTTATAATATCCAACTTTGTGCCACCTGGTGTTAGCACAATGATGTCTTTCCCTGAACTGAAGCGTGTCACCAGCAGTTTGCCTTGCAGCTGACCACCTAAAACATGACTACGATATTCAATAATGCCATTAGGTGAAAAATGCTCTCCAAAATCGAAGGCAATACCCTTCCAATTCCGGTCAGGTAGAGTACCAATGGGATATTCACTTATCTGAACTGGATCTGTACCAGCTGTAGGATTTCCTCCACTCAACACCCACTCACAACGTTTCGGATTGGGATGACCATAATAACCATTTTTAACAACGCGAAACAGAAAGTCTCGCTGCGTGCCTAGACTGCTAAGAGCAGGCACAGATGGACTAGTATATGCCCCATTAGTAGCCTTATCAATCCGGTTGTGACAGGCAAGAGGTAAAGGGATAGGTGTATTTGGCGTATTGCCACCAGCCGCCGAACCATTCGTTGGCACATACAACTGACCATTGGTATGCCAAACCAGATCGTAGGCATTACGTATACCACTAGCAAAGATAGTTACAGGCGCGTCCGCTTTAAAGGGGTTATAAGTACCTCCATCCTCCGTCTTAACGCTTAAAGGAGGTGAGGTGATTTTGGACAAGTCAACTCGTAATACAGCAGCAGTTAACAACTGCTCAGGACGATTACTCCAGGCAGTGTTTGGTGCGCCGGTACTACTATTACTACCCTGCAACACATAGAGCACGTTTGGCTGATTGGGCTTAAATTCAATGCTATTGGTTAGATGATCCCGGCTCGATCGCGGTAAATCAACTACATAGTCTTTTACTGTCTCTAGATTGGTGCCGCTTAAACGAGTAATTTTACCACTCCAGTCTGGCGCCTCAACAGTTGCATTCCAGTAGTAGTTATTTGTTACCCAGAGAATTAGGTTGCTAGCATTTGTTGATGAGGGATCGAAGTGCATACCAACGATCGTTCGATTACCACCATTTGCAGTCTGCAATGAGGAAATCGTTTGTGGCGTACCCAGAGTGCCATCAGCATTAATCGGGAAACGCAAAATCTCACCCAATAAGGTAGCAGCATAGAGTTTGTTGTCAGGCCCAATCAATACTGTGGTGTAAGGTTTGATAGGTACATTCGCTAGTGAGATTTGCTCGAAAGTAATATTGCTTACTGGGTTCACAAAAGAGCCTGTTGTGAAACTGATGCTATAGGGTAAGAATGCAGCACCATTACTATCTTTAATCCCGTCGGTGACTTGTAACAAATATTTGGTATTGTTCTTGAGACGATTTATCGGAGACACTACAATTACATCTCCACCCCCGGAAGTGTTGTAATTGGCATTGACTTGTGTATTAGTAGTGCTATCGATCAGCTTGATGGTTGAGGCGGAAATAGTATTAACCGCAATCCCACTGTTAGGGAGATTTAGGTCTGCTGTAATCGAGATATCTGGCGGCACGTTTGTCTGACCATCATTGGGATTGGTCGTTCTGATCGAGGGCTGATTGCCTGGTGCGATCGCAATATAGTTGAGTTTAGTATTCCTACCACCTTTAGCATCAATTGTGAGCTTGCCATCGGCAACATTAACAATCCGGGTAATTGCGGCAAACTTTTTGGTTGCCGTTGGTACAAAGCCAGAAATAGCAGCCGTCCCTTCTATATTGATCTGGTGCTTACTATTTACACTATTAATAGCATCACCGACGCTAACAGTCACATTGTACGAACCATTAGATAGGGCATATTCCCAAGCAGCAGGTATCGTGACTCCTGTTCCCGCATTGCTAGGAGGATATTGCAGATGAATCAGTCTATTTAGTCGCCGATCGATGCCACTTTGGTTGCGATCGCGTGTATTGAGTTGGATATCAAGGGGAGTGGGTGTACTATTGCCTAAGCTATCTTCACGCACCCAACCAAAACCTCTAGTATCATTGTAGGCTTGACCGATATCTTTAATATACCCAGATGGTACAGGAGCATTATTTGGTTGAAAAGCAATCCCTTGAACAATTGCTAATACCAGTATTTTGGGTTTAATCTTGTAAATCATAGTATGCCTTGCCGTTGTGTTCGTAGTTGATAAGTAAGTAGTCCATTAACATTGGCCAAGTATCGAATGGCACGCTTGTAAAGCTGAAAGCTCGTCTGGGCAGGGTGTTGGGGGTAGGGTGTTGGGTGTAGGGAAAAATCAAGAAAAGTGAACAGGGTGCAGGTTGTATTGGGTGTGGGGTGTAGGGAAATTAAGACAGACACTCCGGGTGGGGCTTTTACCTGCCTTGCGAAATAAGGATTTTTCGTGCGCGTGGGGCGAGGCTTTAAACCTGCACCCACTCAGCCACTCAGCCACACCCCACACCCAAAAGCCTTATATATAATGGGTTTGCCGTTAACAAGCGTGCCATTCGGCCAAGTATCTGCAATGATTATTCTTGGCAATCTTTCACTAGCTATAAACGAACGTAATGACCGCAAGTCTTAGGGAACTCATTTCTCCAGAATGTATAAAAAGTATTTATTAAATACTTTTTATACATCAATACTGAACTTGTTTTTAAGAGAATTATAGGGGAACTTTCTAATGCCTCAACTTGGCACAGCATGATTACGTAAAAAGCAATAAATCTTTAAAATTATTACCGTAAACCAACCTTAATATCATGTCCGCCTAATTAGTTATAATTCCCGCATCTGTACAAAAATCAGGAAACCCTTTTCCCCCTAACCCTTGCCGTCTTAATGATAAGTCTTTAAATGGATACGATATGAATTGGTGCTGGCAGAGTTCATTTTTATCAGTGCTGTTAATACAAAAGTAATATCAAGCTAGTTGAATGTTTGTAATATCTATAGTTTGGGGAACCAGCAAGGGCAATAGTGCAGCGTAAAGCCTTCTCTTCTCCCAAAGGGAGACGCTAGGCGTAGCTTGCTTCCCTGTAAGGGTACGCCAATAGGACAGCAACTCTTAAAGATGCTACCGCGAACATCTGGGGGTTTCTCGACAACCAAGCAAGTGGCCTTTGAAAAACAAAACCCAATATTTTATCCATATTTATGTTGTGTTTAACAATAATGAAACCCAACACGAACATGGAGATATTTTATTAAGTAATCAGCCGAACATGATATAAGTTTGACAGTAAATCAGGAAAAATTTTTCAATATCTATACTTACCTTTGTAATAAGATGATATTTTAATTCACTCATCTATCTGAAGGTGGATTATGCAGAGATTAACTTAATTACTAAGCAAATCAGCTTTATTTATCAGTGCGCAACTGGGTGGGGTAGTAATTTACGATCGCATAACGATCACATAATATTTAACGGGTCTACATCAATAGTTAAACTTACAGATGAAGGACAAAGCGATCGCACTTCTTCCCAATCTGGTAATCGCGGTAAGGCATCAGGGGCAAATTTAATCAATATTTGCCAGCGATAACGATTAGCTACTCGTAAAACACTCGCTGGTGCTGGTCCCAATATCTCAAATTCTTCTTCTGTACTCAAGGCTGTAGCAATAACTTGCGCCGTATTTTGCACTTGAATCGGGTCGAGACTACTCAAACGCAACAAAATTAACCGCCCGTATGGAGGATAATTGAGTGCTTGGCGTTGTTCCAATTCAGCTTGAGAGAAAGATTGATAATCGTGCGATCGCACTGCTGCAATTACCTGATGCTCTGTAGTATAAGTCTGCACAATCACTCTACCGGGATCTTCACCTCTACCAGCACGTCCAGCGACTTGAGTCAAAGTTTGAAACGCTCGTTCGCTAGCGCGATAATCTGATAAATTTAGTAATCCATCGGCGGCGACAACACCCACAAGTGTCACCTGTGGTAAATCCAAACCTTTAGTGAGCATTTGCGTACCGACTAACAAATCTGCTTCGCCGTTGGCAAACCGAGTAAGTAGGGTACGATGGGAGCCTTTATTGCGGGTGGTATCGCTATCAAAACGAATCAAGCGCAACTCTGGGAACTGCCTTGCTAGTTCCTGCGTTACCCGTTGAGTACCGCTACCGAAAAATTTCAGATAAGGGGAACTACAATCAGGGCAAAATTTGGGGTGCGATCGCGCATAATTACAATAATGACACCGCAATAATTCCGGCGCTTTTTCTTCGGTGTGGTGATACGCCAGCGACACATCACAGTGCGGACATTCTAATACATATCCACAACTGCGGCAAGAAACAAAAGTACTGTGTCCCCGGCGATGGATAAATAAAATTCCCTGTTGTTTTCTTTCTTGCAACTCTTCTAAAGCTGTTTGCAGCGATCTACTAAATATAGAACGATTTCCCTGTTGTAACTCTTGCCGCATATCGACAATTTCCACAGGCGGTAAAGGGCGAGAATTAATGCGTTCAGGCAAACTTAAATAATGAGTGCTGAGTGCTGAGTGCTGAGTGCTGAGTGAGGAGTTAGGAGTTAGGAGTGAGGAGTGAGGAGTTACGAATTCTCCCCCTGCCCCTCTGCTCCCCTGCTCCCCTGCTCCCCTGCTCCCCTGCCTCCTCACGCTTACCCAAGTTTCCAATGAAGGCGTAGCGGAACCCAACACCAAAGGGCAATTTTCTAATTCGGCTCGCCACTGGGCAACAGTGCGGGCGTGGTAGGTGGGTATGGGGGAATCTTGTTTAAAGCTGCTATCGTGTTCTTCATCTAAAATAATTAAACCCAAGTTGGGCAAAGGGGCGAAAACGGCGCTGCGAGTACCAATGACAACTTGGGGTTCTCCGGTAAGCATTTGTCGCCAAGTATCGTAACGTTCACCATCTGAGAGGGCGCTGTGATAAACGCTAACTTTATTACCAAAACGGGCGCGAAAACGATCGGTTAGCTGGGGTGTAAGTCCAATTTCTGGGACTAAAACCAAGGCAGATTTACCTTGATTGAGGAGAGGTGCGATCGCTTGCAAATATACTTCGGTTTTTCCTGAACCTGTCACCCCATGCAATAAAACTTGAGCAAATTTATCTAATGTCTGGATTGTCGCTAAGGCACTAGCTTGAGCTGTAGTTAAAGATTTAGCACCATCGCCTACTAAAGTTGGGCCTTGTTCGGTTCGCAAAACTTCCCGTTCTTCGATGACGATGTAGCCTTTTTCCTCTAGCCCTTTCAGGGTAGGGGTAGTTGTTTTACAAATCTGTAAGAACTCATTTAACCATAACTCGCCACCACGTCGCCGCAGCACTTCTAAAATCTCTCGTTGGCGAGTAGTTAACTCTTGATCAATTGTACCTGTGAGCGTAACTGCTTTTTGCAATTTTGGTCGAGTTAGTCGTGGTGGTTCTAAGTAGCTTTCTACTAAACCAAATCGCAATAATTCCCGAATTCCCCGATAAGCAGATTTGACTTTTTGTTGCAAGTAAATAAAACTGTAGTCCCCCGCCGGCTGCCCTTGTAAAAGTTCCCAAACTTGCCGCGCAGTTGGAGTCAAAAAAGCTAAAGGATCGGCAGATCCCAGTAAATAACTACTCCCCTTTGCCCCCCTGCCCCTCTGCTCCCCTGCCCCTCTCTCTCCAACCAGGCGGATACGACGCTGCGATCGCCCCAGTAACCCTGGCGGCAGAGCAACCCGGATTACTTGAATCAACGGCGTATAGTAATATGCCGCAACTCGGTTGAGTAATTCCCAATAAGCACTTGGGAAAAATCCAACGCTGACTATATCTTCTACTTCCCGGATTTTTTCTGGTGGTAAATCGATATTGGGTTGTGCCAGTAATCGAATCGCGATCGCTCCTAATTGTTGCGCCCCAAATGGCACGCTCAAAATATCCCCTGGTTTGATTTCTAACTGGGCTGGCAATCGATAAGTAAATAGTCCTGTACTTCCTGGACAGTCTACCAATACTTCAACCCACCGATTAACAGTTTCACCTGACTTATATGATTCACTCGGTTCACTTACCACTAAAGGAGATATTTTTATGTCATTAATATACATACTTGCTGATTTTATAATTAAATATTTCCTTCACATAGCTGGTCAAAATCAACCTAGCTAACTAAACTTTAGTTTTTCGCTTTCTTAAATTTAAATGGTATTTCTCAATACTGTTATTCTTCATAATACTTGATAATTTTCCTCTTATGTAATCTACTAGACAAATTCGTATCAACTATATATGCAATAAATATTTGGTGCCCACTATACAAATAAAAGCATGTCGGCTATTGCTGCAACAGTTACTCTATCTACTAAATATGGAGTAGCCTTTTTCCGCCTATCGGTAGATATTCAACCCTTTCTGTATATGAGATGCTTTTATACAAAGTAATATCAGATCGAAATTAAGCTCTTACTCTTGTAATTTGGATTGTGTAGGTAACTGGAAATCAAATCGGGAATGCGTAAACCCATTAGTAGGTATTCCTTTTCTACAGTGGACTCCAGCGCCTAAAACATTATAAATATTTAGAAAAATATATGAAACTTTAAGATATTTGGATGATTAGCTGAAATTTTTATATTTGTTAAGGTTGAGAAAGTTTGAGGGGGGTTTGACATATTTGATAATTCCGAAAAAAATGAAGAATATATCTGTTGGGAATCTAAAAAAAAGTTTTATTGGGTGCTAAGGTCAGTTTCGTTATAGGTTGTATATAAGTGTAACCTATAAATACTAGGTAGATGCCGATTTTTATTTCTGTAGACAAATTAGCATCAGCTTATATTTCGCTATTCTTTACGGGTGCATCGTCCATTAGGGAAAACTACCAAGCCTCAAACGAGTAGGTGTAAATGAATTATGTACCAAACAAAGCAACAATCCCTAAAGGAAAATATGAATATTGTTGAATTGGGAAAAATGGAAATACTGGAGAATGCTGCTGATATCGAAGAACCATCACTCGATAGTTTAAATGCAGTGGCAGAAGAAGAATCTCCAATTGTAGTAGAAAATCTGGAATCGGACGAACGCGATGGAGATGACATGGCGGCGGCTCGTCCTTCAGGATACAACAAAACCGAACATGATGATGCTGTCGGCGCATTTTTTAAAGAAATGGCACGTTATCCGCTTTTAAAAGCTGATGAAGAAGTAGAGTTAGCGCGGCGAGTTAGGTTTATAGAGGAATTTAGAGAAATACAAGCGGCTTTAGAGTTAAAACTGGAACATGAAGCTAGCAAATTAGAAGTGGCTTCTGAGTTAGGGATGACGGAAAAGCAACTAGAAAATCGCTTGTATCAAGGGAGAGTAGCAAAACGCAAAATGATTCGCTCTAACTTGAGATTGGTAGTGTCTATCGCCAAGCGATATTTAAATCGGGGAGTGCCTTTTCTGGATTTAATTCAAGAAGGAGCAATGGGTTTAAATCGTGCTACAGAAAAATTCGATCCCGATAAAGGATATAAGTTTTCTACTTACGCCTATTGGTGGATTAGACAAGCGATTACCAGAGCGATCGCTAACGATGCGCGAACAATTCGACTACCAATTCATATTGTCGAAAAGCTTAACAAGCTAAAAAAAGCCCAACGGGAACTCAAACAAAAACTCTGTCGTAATCCTACCGAAGGTGAAATGGCAGAATATTTAGAGATTAGCGTGCAACAACTACGTCAGCTACAACAGCTACGACGACAAGCACTTTCTCTCAACCACCGCGTCGGTAAAGAAGAAGACACGGAATTAATGGATTTGCTAGAAGATGAAGATAACTTGTCTCCTGAAGCAAAAATGAATGAAAACATGATGCGTCAGGAGATTTGGGAAGTTTTGGGTGATGTGTTAACTCCACGAGAGAAAGATGTGATTTCTCTGCGTTATGGTTTGACAACCAGCGAACCATGTACTTTAGAAGAAGTTGGCAATATGTTCAATCTTTCTCGCGAGCGAGTGCGTCAAATTCAAAGCAAAGCCATGCGGAAATTGCGCCGTCCTCACATAGCCAAACGCTTAAAAGGTTGGTTGATTTAATCTCATTGCTCAAGATAGAGATGCAATCTGAAACTTAATTAGCTTTGCAATTCGCAAAAATCAAGCGTTTTGTAGCGTTTTTCGGCTCTTATTTAGTCAATACTCAAAAAAAATTGCCCAGTTGCCTATAGACTATGGACTATAAACTATGGACTATAGACGAATGACTTCGGATAGCAATTTGATTGTGCGTTTTGCCCAAGCAGCCGATTGCAGCGTATTGTTTAAATTAATTGAGGGACTTGCAGAATATGAAAAATTATCTCACGCTGTTACTGGCAATGCTCTAGCACTTCAGGAGCATTTATTTGGTTCGCAAAGATATATAGAGGCAATATTAGCGGAATCTGCGGGTCAAGCTGTTGGTTTTGCGCTGTTTTTTCATAATTATTCAACATTTCTGACTAAGCCGGGAATTTATCTGGAAGATTTATTTGTTTTACCAGAATATCGTAGGCAAGGTATTGGTAAGGCTCTGTTGACTAAAGTCGCTCAGATAGCTGTAGAACGTGATTGTGGGCGATTAGAGTGGAGTGTCTTAGATTGGAACGAGTCAGCCCAAGCATTTTACCGTAGTATGGGAGCCTCTATATTAGATGATTGGCGAATTTGTCGTGTTACAGAACATGCGCTTACTCAGTTAGGATCTGTTAAATAAAAATTGAAAGATGAAACAAGACAATTTTTATCTTGTTTTATCTTTAAATTTTTTTCACGGAAAAAGATACTGTTAAATTATAGGTTGTGTTGTAAAAAATTACATTTTTAATTTTTAATTACAAAAAGTCAAGCTTGATTGAGATGCCATTACTCTGACGTGCTAAACCCGATCTTAGAACTTTTCACTTTACTGAATTTGATGGGATAGAGAGGGAAAACTCTGCTCCTTTTCCTACCTCCGAGATTACACTTAGTCGTCCCCGATGTTTTTCTACAATAGAGTAGCTAATCGATAATCCTAAGCCTGTTCCTGTGCCAATAGGCTTTGTTGTGAAAAATGGGTCAAATAAATGCTGCTTCACCTTTTCAGACATACCAGACCCATTATCTACAATTTGAATGGTTATTGTATCAGCCTCAGTCATTTTGGTACGAATTTCGATGGTGGGGATTTTTGTTTGTGTATGTTCAGTTGTGAATAATGAATCTAATGCATCAATTGCATTGCTAAGAATATTCATAAATACTTGATTTATCTGACTAGCGTAGCAATTTACTTCAGGCAGTTGGGCATATTCCTTAATCACATTAATTGCGGGGCGGTATGTTTTCTCTTCTAGACGGTGCTGTAAAATTAACAAGGTGCTGTCAATACCTTCATGAAGATTGACAGTTTTCATTTCAGCCTCATCCAGGCGCGAGAAATTGCGGAGAGAAAGAACAATCTGGCGGATGCGATCTGCTCCTAGTTTCATTGATTGCAGTAATTTTTGGAGGTCAGATTTGAGGAAGTTTAAATCTATGGCCTCTAGTTCTTCTTGAATCTCAGCAAATGGTTGAGGATAGTAGTGTTGATACAGATCGACCAAGTGCAGCAAATTTTGACAATATTCATTGGTATAGGTGACATTGCCATAGATAAAGTTAATCGGGTTGTTAATTTCGTGAGCGATACCTGCCACCATTTGCCCCAATGAAGACATTTTTTCAGTTTGAATCAGTTGGCTTTGGGTGTGTTGCAGTTGTTCTAAAGTTTCCGAGAGATGCTGATTTTTATCATTCAACTCAAAAGTTCTCTGCTCTACTTTTTGCTCCAAGGTATGGCTGTAATCCTCTAGTTGGGCTTTTGCTACGGCAAGATTGTTATAAAACATGGCATTTTGCAGCGAGATGGCAGCTTGTACTGTGAGCAGCCGCAAAACTTCAAGACGGTTTTGGGTAAAGGCTCCAGTCGTCAAACTGTTTTCTAGGTATAGGATGCCAACGATCTGGCCGCGATTGTGAATAGGCGTACATAGCAAGCTTTTAGGTTGCCATTGAATAATATAGGGATCGTTGGCAAAGGTGGTTTCTTTGCGGGCATCATCTAGCACTAAGGTTTCGGAAGTACGCGATACATAGTTCACCACCGTTTTAGGAATATCCTGACTGGCTGAAAGAGGTAAGGAGTGCAGATTTCCCCCAAGGCTTTCATGCAAAGGCATAGATCGCTCCTCTTCGACGATCGCTTTGCTGCTTCTTTGAGCTGCAACCACCCAATTATCCTCTTGAAGCAGCAAAATTACTGATTTTTCAGCCCCGGCATTTTCGCTTACAACTCGCATCAAGGTTGTCAACAGCTTTTCTAACTCAATTTCTCCAGCCAATGCATGAGAGGCTTTCATCACCGTTACTAAATCTAACGCTTCAGTCCCACTGGAACTAGTGTGTGTGAATCCGATTGTAGTGGTGAGGCTAGGGTCTGTAGAAGCATTTTCCTCCTCCTGAAGGCTCGTAGCCAAGAATTGAGGATATTGGCTCTCCAACTGCTTGACTTTGGCTACAGCTCCCCATTTTAGGTAACTGTAATAGGCATTCATCAAGTAAATTTGAGCCATACCTTCCATGTGCTTTCCTGGGGAACGGTGCGCGTAACTTGCTTCTACAAAGTGGTACGCCAACGTTTCTTTGTGCGATTCCAAGTAAAATCGGGCAGCCAATTCATTGGCGAGGGCAACTTCTTGAATGTATCCATTGACTTTTGCCCCAGCGATCGCGCGATCGTAAAGATCCACAGCCTGCGCCATCAGTCCCAAGACTCGGCATTCTTCGGCTTTTACTAGTTCAAATTTGTGCAAATAATTCATGGGTGCGTGGTGCGCCCATGTCTTCATTTTTTCCTGGTTTTCTCTCACCCGCTCCAGTAACATTTCTCGGCGATCGCCCGTAGCTGTAGAATATTCTGCCAGAGCCGTCAATGAATCATAAAAATAAAACATCTGCACAGTAGCATAGCCCGTGCCTGCAACTAGATAAACTCTAGCTTGAGCAGCTGTTTCCACTGCTTGAGAGATGTTTTCAAACAAATAACAGAGAATCAACTTGTGTAGCCAGAAGTAGTGAGGCCCCACCAAGTCGTTCGCATTATGCATTTGAGTCAAAAATTTTGCTTCATCAAGTACCTCACCCGTTAAAATACAGGGATTTTCAGCCTTGCCGAGCAAATTCAAAACTGTTTGCCAAAAGACACGGCAGTAGTTAAGAACCATGTCTTGCCTAAAATTTTCCAAAACATGACAGTAAGCCCGGATATCTTCCTCTAACGATTTCAGTTCTCGTCCCAAAAAATAAGAATACTGACAGATGTCTTTCGTATTGAAGGCAACGTAATATACATTTCTAGTTTCCAGAGCAATTTTGTAGCCCTCCAGGATCAGCTGTAAAGATTTTTGTAGTGGAGACTTCAAATAGGTGATAAAAGCACCCGTAACATAAAATACAGTAGGTTTGATGTCAGTAATATTAAATTTGTCAGTTAGCGCCAAAGCCAGGTTGCCAAAGAGATAGGCTTTTTCAATATCTTGGAGAATTCCGTTTAACAGAATGCCATAGGCGGCATAACAGAAGGCAGAAAATGGAGCATTGCCATACTGAATTGATGCTTTGACTTGTGACAGGATGACTAGGGGAAACAGATTTGGTTCGGCGGTGTAAACGGCGGGAGCAACGTTTGCCACAATTCGGTTAACAGCCAGCTTGTCTTTTGCCGTCATCAGGGGTAAGTCAACCAAGGAAGCAATATCACGCCCGTTAATTAAGGCAGCAGTTTCCTGAAGGGCTTGCTGAATATCTTCGGGGGTAGATGTTTCGGGAAAAACCACGCCGAACAGACTCATTCCCTGGCGAGCGATCGCGATCGCGCCTATTACATTATTTTGAGTTGTATACGCCTGAATTTGGGTTTCGTAAATGCTGATTTGATCTAGTGAAGTTTTGGCTTGCTGCATTACTGTTTGAGCCAATTGCTCCATCTGTTCGTGGGCACCACAAAGGTAAGCAGCTTCGGCGGCTGATTCGTGCAGTACTAGAGCCAATTCATATTGAGTGTGCCAACAGTCGGATCTCAATAAATCAATCCCGGTAGTTAAATACTCAATTGCTACCTGGTATGATGTAGTAGATTTAGCTTTTTTTCCTGCGAGTAGGTTAAGTTGTGCCAGTCGATCGCGATCGGGCTGAGATCCGATCAGTTCTTTGCCAAGATTCAATTGGTTGACAATTTCAAAAATCAGCAATTCTTGCTCAGTTTCCGGGGTATTACTCAACAGTAATTGACCAATCTTCAGGTGAGTTGCTGGTTTTTGGTTGGCTGGAATTAGTGAATAAGCGGCTTGTTGAATGCGATCGTGGAAGAATTTGTAGGTAATAGTTATCGATCCGCGATCGTTTGTCAAATCATCTATGACAACAGACTCATTCTGAAAGAATGTATACCCTTCACCACCGGGCAAAATTAATCCATCCTTGAGAGCTGGCCACAAATCTGCTGCGGTTTGGGCTGGAGATTTTTCATAGACAATCGATAGGGTTTCTAAATCAAACTGATTGCCAACACAGGCGGCCAGTTTGAGAACATCTTGCGTCTGCGATCGCAATTTTTGGAGTTGCAGCACTACAAACTCTACAATATCTTCTGTAAAAGAAAGCGCCCGGATTTGAGCAAGATTGCACTGCCAATCGCCTGTTCTGCTGGCAAAGGCGATCAGTCCATCTTCATGCAGCGATTTGAGAAACTGGTTAGTGAAAAATGGATTACCTTTGGTCTTTTGATACACCAAATTGGCGATCGCAATTGCTTGTTCTGCTGAATATTTCAGCGTATCTGCAATCAGTTGATTTAGGTCGGCTTCGGTAAGGGCAGAAAGGACAATACTGCTAACTGTAATCGCCTCTTGACGCATCTCCTCAATGGTCAACATCAAGGGATGTGCAGAAGAAACCTCATTATCTCGATATGCTCCAATCACTAACAAATAAGAGTTATTGGCTTCACTCATCAACAGATGCATCAGTTTTAAAGAAGCCAAGTCTGCCCACTGTAAATCATCGAGGAAAATGACCAGGGGATGCTCTTGAGTTGTGAATACTTGAATGAATTTCTGAAATAGCAAATTGAAGCGGCTTTGGACAGCAGTACCCGATAATTCCGGCACAGAGGGCTGTTTGCCAATGATTCGTTCGAGTTCTGGAATCACCTCAATAATCACTTGACCACTTTCACCCAATGTAGATAAAATTTGGGTCTTCCACTGGTTAATTTGAGCATCGCTCTCTGTCAGCAGTTGTGCCATTAAGTCCCGGAATGCTTGCACCAAAGCAAAAAAGGGAATATTCCGATTAAATTGATCGAATTTGCCTTTGATAAAGTATCCGCGCTGACGGGCGATCGGTTTGTGAACTTCGTTGACAATTGCCGTTTTCCCAATACCAGAGGAACCTGCCACCAGAATGATTTCAGAAGTTCCCTGGCGCACCCGTTCAAAGGTTGCTAGTAGCATTGCCACTTCTGCTTCCCGTCCATAGAGTTTTTCGGGAATTGTAAAGCGATCGCAAACGTCCTTATGTCCTAGCTGAAATGGGATAATATTTCCACTCTCCTGCAATTGTTCCAAACAAATTTGCAGATCGTGCTTTAGCCCTAATGCATTCTGATAGCGGTCTTCAGCATTTTTCGCCATCAGTTTCATGACGATATCACAGAGAATTTGAGGAATCTCTTCTCTATTCCCTAAAAGTGGTGGTTGTTTCGCTATGTGACAATGCACCAATTCCATCAAATCATCGGATTGAAATGGTAATCGCCCAGTTAAGAGTTCATAGAAAGTGACTCCCAGAGAATAGAAGTCAGTGCGGTAATCAATTCCCCGATTCATTCGTCCGGTTTGTTCGGGCGAGATATAGGCAAGGGTTCCTTCTAAAACAGTCGGGCTGGTTGAAAGTTGGTTAACTCTTGGTAGCAGTGAAGCAATGCTAAAGTCAATGAGTTTAACCTCCTTTGTAGTCGGATTTATCAGGATATTGGCGGGTTTGATATCCTTATGGATAACTTGGTGATGGTAGAGATCGGCCAGGATATCAGCAAGTGCGATCGCAATCTGTAAAAACTCGCTCAAAAACTCAGGACAAAAGCGTGAGATATTTTCCTCACTTGCTACCTTTCTGAATCCCTGTCTCCAAGTGTCAGCATACTCCTTCAAAGAAATTCCGCCAAAGTCTTCTAAGATCAGAGCGGGTCGATTATGACAATTTTCCAGGCTATAGATCCGAACAACCCCAGGAACATTTAAGATTTTCGTAATTGTGTACTGATTTTTGAATTGAGCCAACTCAATCAGACTGGGATAACAATTTTTAAGAAGTTTGATCGCAACAGCAGTTTGATCGCTCTCTCGCAAAGCTCGGTAAACCAGAGTGCGACTGCTGGTGTAAATTCTCTCACCAATTCGATAGCCGGGAACATCGACTCGATTCTCTAGCATAAAAGTTGCTATTGGATAACCTGAGTTTATTTTTCCCTAATTAACTTGAATTATCACAATTCATTAGTAAAAATTGAGAAACCCGATCGAGCTAAATCAACCGACTATAGTTGAATCTATCCCATTAATCTCAGAGGATGTTTGAAAAGTATTTTTGGTAACTTCTAAGCCTTGAAAACTTAACCTTTCTACCCCATTCCATATAAGTAAATGTGGGTTAAATGAGGGTTTAAAAACCTCTGTTTGCTTGTCTGATGATAGGCTGACGCCAATGGGAAAAAGAATGGAAGCGGGATTTCTGGCATACTTTACGATTTTTTAAACATCCTCTAAGGGATCTGCACGAAAAATAAATTTGGGTTCTTGCAGTAGTTTTATGGTAATCAGTAGAGTTTACTAAATTTTCATAATTATAATTTAGCGAGCTAGGACTCCTATTTGATAGACTCAGTACGGAGCTATGCCTTTTTTCCTATTTCCTGTTTGCTGCCCACGTAAGTAAATTTGGTAATCAAACTGAATTACTATATCAATACGTAAAATATCAGTTTTTTCAGCATTTCATTATTATAAAATATACTTAAATAAATCTAGGTTTATAATCTTTACGATCGCATTGTGAAATTTTAAAAACACTTCCTGCAAAGTATTGTAAGTGGCAGTTGCTTACGGATATCTTAATCATGGAACGGGGAATCAACGCAGAATTCTTCATGATGCAATTACAGACGTAATTGAAAATTTTTATGAAGCAAAATTTAAAAAATTTTTGGGCTAAGTTTGACAGCTTGTCATTTGACTATGGCAGCGGCTCAACTGACAATTATGGAGGATATTGCACCGAATAAGCCGTTATTGCAGAGAGAACACGAAATGAAAAAAATGATTACAGTCATACTGTTAGGCATAGCAATCTTCACATTTGCCTTCAGTAGTCCAGCATTGGCAGCAGATGCTGCTAGTGGAGCTAAAGTATTTAGTGCCAATTGTGCCTCTTGTCACGCAGGAGGAAAGAATTTGGTTCAAGCTGACAAAAACCTGAAGAAGGAGGCTTTGCAAAAGAATGGTTTGTACTCAGCAGAGGCGATTATTTCCCAGGTTACAAAAGGTAAAAATGCTATGCCCGCTTTCGGCAAACGTTTGAAGTCTAACCAAATTGAAGATGTAGCGGCTTATGTGCTTTCACAAGCAGATAATGGTTGGAAGTAGACTAAAATTTAACTTCAAAAATTAACAATTGGCGGGGCTTTCTGTCCCGCTAATCTTAGAGTTGCCGCAATTATCAAACAGGATGCATATACCAATTTAGGATTTTGGATTAATAGTCTTTATAAAAAGACTGTTCCAAAAATATCAAACAATACTACCTATCCTCATTTGGTATTATGAGTAATTTCTGGCGATTATTTTTCAGTATAATTATTGCTTTTCCTCTGACTTTTTTGACTTTACCTGCACATTCTTCACCCATTTTAATTACCCAAATAATAGCGGGTGATTTCTTAGAGTTGGGTGTAGATAAGATGCGGCGCGGTGATTATCAGGAAGCAATAGAGAATTTCAACCAGGCGATTGAACTTAAGAAAGATTTGGCTGTCGCTTATAGCGATCGCTGTCTTGCTTATCTGCAATTACAAGATTACCATCAAGCGATCGCAGATTGTACTCAAGCGATAAATTTTGCACCGGATAACTTCGAGGCTTATCTGAACCGGGGAGTAGCACACTACAGACAAGGGGATTATCCAGCTGCCATTGTCGATCATAACCGAGCCGTTACACTTAAACCATCCGATTTTCGAGCCTATTACAACCGAGGTTTAGCCCGTGCTGGGGATGGGAAAGACTTGGAGGCAATTCTTGACTTTAATTTAGCCCTAACTCAAATTCCTCGAATCAGTAGCTTATTGCTTGCAGATATCTATAATGACCGAGGTTTAGCACATTTTGTCTTGCAAGATATCCAAGCTGCGATGCTCGACTTTAATTTAGCAATTCGCCTCAATGCTAACGATTATAGAGCGTACTTTAACCGGGGTTGTGCTTGCGGACGAAACGGAGATGACTTGGGTGCAGTGCGTGATTTTTCGCAAGTCATCAGACTTAATCCCAGTAATGGTCAAGCTTATGTTAATCGGGGAGTAGCTCAGTATCGCTTAGGATATCACTTAGGAGCTATATCTGATTTACAAAAAGCATCTGAGTATTTTGAAAACCAAGGAAAAAAAGTTGCCTACGAAAAAACTTTAGATTTACTGAAGAGTTTGCGAGAACAAATTTCGTCTGCAACTGAAATCGCTATTTTATAAGACTGCCAGGGCTATACAGGGTATCCACCAGCTTGAAAAATCTGTTTGGCGGTTAAATCTAATTCGGGGAAAAGAGGTGAGATAATGCGTTGTTTACCGCCGCAGGCATCGCTACCTTGAAACTGGCTGACTTGATATTCTCCCTCAATTAAAGTGAAAAGCGAGACAGTTGCTTGTTTGGGGTTGCCAATAAATCGCCTACCGCCTAAAGCAGCATAATCTACAATCCAGTATTCTGGGATGCCTACACCCTCATAATCAGCAGCTTTTTTTAAATAATCATCACGCCAATTGTTACTCACTACCTCAACTACTAAGGGTATTGATTCCGCTTGACTTACAGTAGATTCTTTTTTCCACAGAGGTTCATTTACCAAATTAGGGCGATTTAATATCAGCACATCTGATGAGTAAGCCGATTCATTTTCAGGCGGTTTGACTAATGCTGTTTTAGGTATGAAATAGGGGAGATTTAAACGAATACACTCTCTAGTAATTTCAAAGGCTAAAAATCCAACTACCTCTTCATGGTCGCCTGTAGGTTGCGGCATCTCTACAATTACTCCATCATGCAATTCATAACGTTTTCCTGTATTGTCAGGATATTTAGCAACGAATTCATCGAATGTAACTAGTTTGCGTAAGGCTTGAATCATAAATTATTGCGATTCGTCTCAATGCTAACGATTATAGAGCGTACTTTAACCGGGGTTGTGCTTGCAAAAAAAACAGAGATAACTTTGGTACGAAGGTTTTAGGTTTATTCCCTTCATCTTTTGGAGCCTAGCTTACTTATGAAGCGCGATCTCTCTAGCTCTTGAAAATCGCTCGTCTGGAAATTTAAACGCCTAAGACAGAAGAAAACATATCTCAATCTAGAGTCAGATCATATTACTAGTAGAACCCAGATCACACTTCAATGAGTTTATCTCGGCTAAACTAAATATTTATATTTAAATATAACAAATATTTACATAGGAACTTAAATTATGCCAATGAAAAGAGGCGATCGCAGAGATTCTAATTATGACAACGCTGTTAATAATCCTCGCTCACAGCAGAAAGAACCAGTTTCTTATCATGAGCTTAAACTTTCATTGATGACTGTTCGTGCCAATCTTGAAGAGGCGCGAAAACTTGCGAAACATAATGAAGAAGCTGCATCCCAACTGGTTCATGTTCAGCAAAAGATTCAAACTTACGAAATTGAAGCTAATGAGCTAAAAGAGCAAGTTACTCAAAACTATCGCTTCTATATTGATGAGCAAGAAAATCATCAAAAGACGCTTTACCTTTACAATGAAGAAAAAGCAAAAATATCCCAATTAGTTCATGTTCACCAACGAGAGATTCAAACTTGTCAACTCGAAGCTGATGAGTTAAAAGAGCGAGTCACTCAAAATTACCAGTTCTTTGTGGATGAAAAACAAAGTCATCAACAAACGCTCTGTCTCTACAACGAAGAAAAAGCGAGAGCAACAGAATTACTTACCAAATATGAGTCAGTAAACTCTGAACGAGAAATGTATTTGACTTTATACAATGAGGCTAAAGCAGAACTCAAGCATGAGCGTCGTTCCAAAGCTAGCATTAAGGGATGGGAAACTCGCCGGAAAGCGGAGAATGAAAAACTAAAACGAGAAATTGCTCAGATGGTTGTGCTATTGCGTGACTCTTTAGCAAGTAAAGATGAAGCAGTAAATAATCTTTACGTTGTAGCAGAACGTATGGATAGAATTCAATCTCTAGTTGATTCGGTGGAAGAAGAAACAACTAATAATCCTATGGGTTTGATACAAAAATTTAAACGCATCTGGCTGGCAATTAAAGACATACTTTCTGAATAAACAGGCATACTCATGAACAAAAAATCACTATCAACCACGCAAAAACAAGGTAAAGCGAGGCTGGGAGATCAAATTCGCAGTATTGCCGATCGCCTGAAACAAGAGACTGATGTACAGATAACAGCAACTTCTCGAATTTTAGGCGCTGCTGCTCAAATTGCCGAAAATCATGACCAACTTATTAATGAAGTAGTTGATATGGTTGAGTCAGACCTAAATGTAGAGAAACAGGTATCTCAGAAGCATATTTACACTATTGATTTTCTAAAGCAACAGTTTAAAACATTACGGGATGCAAAGGCTCACTTTAATCTGAAAGTTAGTAGTTGGGAATCACTAGCTAATAAATTAAATGCTGCATCTTGCCAAACAACCATAATACAGAATAACCCTCAATCAAATCAGGATTTTGTAGAAACCAATATAATAAATGGTGAATATAATTTTCATAATATTGAAAAATTGACAGTTTTTTTAGAACCTGATGTTGCCCAAATGTTTCCCAATTCGGAAGCAGTAAATGAAGCTTTGCGTTTCCTAATTAGAGTTACAAGTAAAAATGGTTAAAGTATTTTATCAACTGTATAGAAAAATATATTTTTCTATACAGTTGACCATTTTTTTTCTCTTCATACTGCTAACTAATAAGGCGTAACACCATCAGAGAGCGATCTGAAACTGGTACAGTTTGAGAGCCAGAAACTAATTTTCCCCGATCTAAAAAGCGAGGTTCATTAGTGTCAATTACTATCTCCCATACCTTTTCTTTAAAGTCATCGGGTAAAGCAAACTCAATTAACTCGTAGTGAGCGTTAAAAAATATCAGAAAACTTTCATCAATAATCCGCTCACCACGATCGCCCGGAGTAGCAATTCCCTGCCCATTCAAAAAAATCTCCATTACTTTGGCATAACTAACTAGCCACTGCTGCTCAGTCATTTCACTGCCATCAGAATTAAACCAAGCAATATCATTGATACCTAAACCGTGAATGGGACGGCCTTGAAACCACTTACGTCGTCGGAATACTGGATGCTGATGGCGAAAATTAATTAGTTCGCGTGTAAAGTCTAATAAATCCGAGTTCGCTTTATGCAAATCCCAATGCCGCCAAGAAATCTCATTGTCTTGGCAGTAGACATTATTATTTCCGTTTTGACTACAGCCAATTTCATCCCCCTCTAATAGCATTGGGACACCTTGAGATAGCATTAGGGTTGCTAAAAAGTTTCGTCGTTGCCGTTCGCGCAAACGCATTACTTCTGGATCGTCGGTTTCGCCTTCTGCACCACAATTCCAGGATCTATTATGGCTTTCACCATCTCTACTGTCTTCCCCGTTTGCCTCGTTATGCTTTTCGTTGTAGCTAACCAAATCATTTAACGTGAAACCATCATGAGCAGTTATGAAATTAATACTTGCATTTGGGTTGCGCCCGTTTGTTTGATATAGATCGGGGCTACCGGTAAAACAGTAGGCAAATTGTCCTAAACTATCATCTACACCACGCCAAAAATCTCTGACTGTATCCCGATATCTACCATTCCACTCAGACCAACGCAGTGGAAAGTTCCCGACTTGATAGCCGCCTTCTCCTAAGTCCCAAGGTTCAGCAATCAGCTTCACATCTGCCAAGATTGGGTCTTGATGAATAATATCAAAGAAAGCTGATAGATTATCTACTTCATATAGTTCCCGCGCCAGCGCCGAGGCCAAATCAAAGCGGAAGCCATCTACATGCATTTCTGTTACCCAATAGCGCAGGCTATCCATGATTAACTTCAGAACTTGAGCATGACGCACATTCAGAGAGTTACCGCAGCCTGTAAAATCCATGTAGTAGCGAGGATCGTCTTTTACCAAACGGTAATATACAGAATTATCAATACCTCGCAAAGACAGCGTTGGCCCGAAATGATTTCCTTCGCCAGTGTGGTTGTAGACTACATCTAAGATCACTTCAATTCCAGCGAAATGTAGTGCCTTGACCATTTGCTTGAATTCAGCGACTTGTTCTCCCGCTGTCCCACTAGCACTGTAACTAGAATAGGGAGCAAAATAGTTGATGGAATCGTAGCCCCAGTAATTGCTTAATCCTTTTCCTTCTAAATGTCCCGGATGAGATAAAAAATGATGTACTGGCATCAACTCTACTGCTGTAATTCCTAATTGCAGTAAGTGTTGAATTGCAGCAGGATGTGCCAAACCGGCATAAGTGCCGCGCAACTCTTCTGGAATAGCTGGGTGTAGTTTAGTAAAACCTTTGACGTGAGTTTCATAAATAACAGTTCTATACCAAGGTGTAGCAAGCAGTTTATCGCCTTCCCAATCAAAAGATTGATCCACCACAACACACTTGGGCATTATTTTGGCATCATCTAGTTCGGAAAAAACTAAGTCTTTTTCCTCAGCGTCTAGAGAGTAGCCAAAGACAGCTGGATCGTTACTAAACTCACCGTCAATTGCCTTAGCGTAGGGGTCAATTAATAGTTTGTTTGGATTGAATCGATGACCAACTTCCGGTGCCCACATCCCATGCACTCTAAACCCATACTTTTGACCTGGGCCAACTCCTGGTAAGTAACCATGCCAAACAAAATTATTTTTTTCTGTCAAAGGCAAGCGGATTTCTTCGTCATCGTTATCAAATAAACAAAGCTCTACCCCTGTTGCATTTTCCGAAAATAAAGCAAAGTTTGTTCCTTTACCATCCCAAGTTGCACCTAAAGGATATACATTTCCCGGCCATAAAGCTACATACATAAATAAATCTTGAATATTAGTTTTTCGGCAAATATTATTGACTTCAACTTTTTTGAATAATTAGTTAAAATCTAAGAGTTACTAATAATTCTTTAGAAGTCAATAACACTCAATTTTAACTTCAAAATAATATTATTGACTCTATCATTAGTAATAAAATCTCTATTCCTTAAGTGGGAAAAATTAATGTAGAGGGCAACAGACTGAAGGAAAACTGCGCTGTTTGCGACACGCCGCGCAATCTGCTTCAGTAAAGCGATGCCTGCGTTAGGATGCGCTAACGGTAAAGAGCAAGGGTTTAAAACCCTCACTATTGCCACAGTTTCCTGCAAGGTACGGCTCTTTACATGGCTCCAAATCATCTAGGTCAAATCCCGTTCTACCTTCTTTAAATGCGATCGCTCTAGAGTCTAACACATAGTAATTTGACAAATAGTCTCATCCGGTCTTTAGAAATATGACAGCGTGTCTTTTGACACGATTTTACTATTACAGCCACAATGCTACGTAGTAACTGTTTTTACTTGGTGTGAAAGAGAACGTGAAAAAGGATTTTTTGTTGCTAACAGTTGCTTTACCTTTACTGATAGCATCTCCTAGTTATGCTGTTGAGAGTGAAATTGAGCAGAGAAATACTAATAAATCAACCGAAGTTATTTCAGATATTCCGAGTTTGAGTGAAATTGAGCTACCCGCCACTAATGCCGAATTATTATCTCAACAATCTGTACCAATTCAAGTTAATCCAGAAGAAACTCAGCCAGAAGCAGAGCAAACTCCGAGCGATGATGCAGACATTTCGATAGAAGCGATCGCAGAACCAGACAACCTACCCCAATCTACTCCAACTTACGTAATCGATCGAGAAGAAATTAAGAAGCAGGGTGCTGCAAGTTTAGCCGATATTTTGAAAAGAATGCCTGGTTTTGCAATCAATGATGTCGGTCATGGTGCAGATATTCACACAGGTACATACTATCGGGGAGCCTCAATTAATCAATCTGTATTTTTGATTAATGGTAGACAAATTAACACTAATGTCAACATTTATCATGGTGGAACTGATTTAAATAGCATTCCTGTAGAGGCGATTGAACGAGTCGAATTATATAGCGGCACAGCCTCCGCTTTATTTGGTTCCTCAGCCTTTGGGGGAGTTGTGAATATTATTACCAAGGAAGGTTATGGCAAACCTAAATTGAGTGCTAGTGCAGAATTTGGCTCATTGAGTTTAAATAATCAACAAGTGACTTATGGTGGTTCATCCGATAAAGTCAAGTACAACTTTAGCTTTGAAAGATTTTTTACAGATAACCGTTACCGCGTTCCTGTAGGTGCAGCAAATCGTGACGAACAGGGATTTTTATCAAATGCAGACACAGCTACAAGTACCTATTTTGGTAGCATTGGAGTAGATTTAAATCAAAAAAATTCTCTGAATTTAGATGTTACTGCACTCAGCAGTCGTCGTGGCTTAATTTATTTTGGGTTTCCTCTCCAAAGAGATAGATTAGACCACGATGGTTTAAATATTGGCTTATCTTGGAAAACTCGGTTAGGTAATGGCGAAAGCTCTAACCTAACAACCTCAATTGGTTATAACCAAGATTATTTCAGCACTTACGGCCCTACAGGATCGTTTTACCGTACAGGAGCTTTAGATACCCAACAACTTACAGCCAGGGTAGATCATGAGTGGAAAATTACTGCGAATAATAAATTGCGTTGGGGATTAGATTTAAAAAACACCGACTTAACCGGTGATGTTTTGAGTACAAATCCTAGTAATATTGCCAAAAATGAAACTGAAGATAGGAGTTTGTTCAATACAGCTTTATTTGCTGTCAATACTTGGAATATTAGCGATAACTTTCTGATAGATTTAGGGCTAAGGCAAACCTTTGACAGCCAATTTGGAAATTATCTCAACCCTAGTGTTGGGTTACGTTACGCCGTCACACCATTAATAGCAGTGCGTGGAAGTTGGGCAGGGGCACAACGCAATCCTGGGTTAGATCAGTTGTATGTTTATGATACAGTTCATGGTTGGGAACCTAATCCTGATTTAAGACCAGAAACTGGCTCTACTTGGAGTGCAGGAATCGATGTTAATTTTTCTCAAAATCTGATTGGACAGTTTACTTACTTTGGTAGTAGTATAGGCGATCGCTTAGGAGTCATCGCTGGAAAATGGGCAAACATTGGATTAGTAGATACCAATAGTTTAGAAGCTGCATTGCAATTAAAAATTGCCACTGGCTGGTCAACTTTCCTCAACTATACTTATACAGATTCCCAAATAAAAACAGGGACAGAGAAAGGTTTACAATTAGGTTTAATTCCCTACTCTGTACTGCAAACTGGTGTAGGTTATGAAAATTCAGGTTGGCAAGCTAACTTGTATGTTACCTACAATAGTGGCGCTCGCAGATCCATCTTTGCTAACTCTAATGACAAGCCTACAGATTTTGCACCGTCTTTCGTGAATTTAGATTTGAGCGGGCGTATACCTCTAACTAGCAATTTAGGACTAACAGTTTACTTAGAAAATCTACTGGATGAGCAATATGAGCGAGTTAATCGCATATATAGCCCTGGATTTACTTTTCGTCTGGGTTTAAACGCCAATTTTTAGGTATTCAATGTAGAGATTTTATCATTGCGAAATCTCTACATTCTTATATCTTTGCACATAATTTGAAAAACCTCACTTTCGTACTAGGCTAGGATGTTAGGTTTGACAGCATTTTTTTAGTAAAGGCAATGTACCACCGTACAACACAGTGCGTTAAGCTAAAGCCATAATGGCCCTACTTAAAATTTATTTTAATCTAAAATCTAAAATCTAAAATCTAAAATTGTTATGAGAGCCAAAATTGAAAATAAAATACTTTTTATCCACCACGAAGATTTGCCAGAGTTTAAAAAAGGTGGTTCGGTGGTAAGAAACTCTTATTTTTGGGCATTACGTTCAATAGCTGGTCAAGCTTCACGTTATCGTGATTGGGAATACGAACCGGAGGTTTGGCTAGCGCTTTCACGAATGCTTTTATCGTTTGCTGAATCGGGATATTTGGGTATTAGAGAAACTTTACTAGAGTTTCCCTTATCTCAAGGAGAAATTCCTAATTTGCTGCGAGATGTTTCCACTTGGGAGTAGGGATGTATAGCTTTCAAATCTGGAAATATCTCTTCTATATAAATGCGTAGCGGCTTCTTGCAGGGAACGAGCGATCGCTATATATTTCTATTAAGGATTCAAACAAAGAAATGCAAAAATTAGAGGAAAGGTGGGCAACAGCCCACCCTAAACCATTATTTAATTGATACTACTTTACGGGTGCTTCAGTAGCAGACTTACCAACTAGCATTGCGGTATTTTCGTCGCTTTCAAGAATACCGAATTCAATCAACAACTCTTCTAACTCTTCCATCTCAATGGGGGTGGGGACGGCGAGTTTGTCGTTGTCGATGATCTTTTTAGCTAGTATCCGATATTCGTTACTTTGATTGCTATCAGGCGCGTACTCGTTAACAGTCATCCGGCGCAATTCTGCGTGTTGAACAATGTTGTCACGAGGTACGTAGTGAATCATTTGGGTGTTCAAACGTTTTGCCAAGGTTTCGATTAAATCGATTTCCCGGTCAACGTTACGGCTGTTACAAATCAAACCACCCAAGCGTACGCCGCCTGTGTGAGCATACTTGAGAACACCACGAGCAATGTTGTTAGCTGCATACATCGCCATCATTTCACCAGAGGTAACGATGTAGATTTCTTGTGCCTTACCTTCACGGATAGGCATAGCGAAACCACCGCACACAACGTCACCCAAAACGTCGTAACTTACAAAATCAACATCTTTGTAAGCACCGTTTTCTTCCAAGAAGTTGATAGCGGTAATAATACCACGACCAGCGCAACCCACACCAGGTTCAGGCCCACCAGACTCCACACAACGTACATCGCGGAAACCAGTAAGCATTACTTCTTCGAGTTCAATATCTTCTACAGCACCGCGTTCAGCAGCCAATTGCAGAACACTTGTTTGAGCTTTACTGTGTAGCATCAAACGGGTAGAGTCAGCTTTCGGATCGCAACCAACAATTAGAATGCGTTGACCCATTTCAGCCATTGCTGCTAAGGTATTTTGAGAAGTAGTAGATTTCCCAATACCGCCTTTACCATAGAAAGCTATTTGTCTAATCTTTTCGTCAGTCATGGTTGTGTTTCCTACAATGATTTAATTGATGAGTCGTAAGCTTGATGTAGTTGTTTACCCTTGGCGTCGTAGGGAAGTAGAGCCTATTGGCGTAGACGCGTAGCGACTTGTCGCTAGACATCGCATCCTGGCAAAAGCAGTTAAAATCAGAACATATTTACCCACGAAGCGATGGCTTAAGAGATAGATAAATCTAATCTCTTAATAACAAAGCCTTTGAAACTATGACTTCAGCATTATCAGTTGTTGCAACGAATCCCAAATGGTTGCTCAAGCCTCAAGAGTGGTTGCAGCAGGAATTCAAATGAACGCAGATTTATTCCTTGAACCACACAACCAACCAAATTGCAATCCACTCTTAAATGGTTGCTACAACTTGTCTGATTTTGCTGATGTCAAGTAACCAAGAAAATCTATAGTGCTTCTCGTTTCGTGATTGATGCAGCAAGATAAATTCCAGCCTAAAAGTGGTAGCTAGCAGTGCAGTAATATAATATCTACACAGACAACATCTGATACTTCGGCTTAGATAATATCTTGGTGATTTTTGACAGATGGCTAAATTCCTATAAATTATGGAAAGACACCATTCTGCTTGAAGTTTTCGTTCCAAAAGTCAGCAACTGCTTCAACTTAGTTTGCGGTTGAAAACGTTTACTTCCGCAAGACGAAGTTAGTAAATATTCTGTATTTCTATTGAATTGTCAGGCTGTACTAAGAGTCTTTCTTCCCAGACTCCAAGAGTAATTGCCTTGGCGGGTAATGCTCTAGCTAGGTTAGCCAACTCTTATTGGCTCGTACCCAGATAAATTTTGATTGACTTCAAGTTGTTACAAAGGCTACTATCCTACTCAATCTAGTTTTAGATTTTCGTTAAAAAAAGATGTAGCGAATTGAAGGGGACTTACCAGAGCAAAAAAACTTTCTTGAGTTTGCCTCAAACTTGTCTTGAAGTCTTTTTGTGTTTTCACTTGTTTGATTCCTATAAAAACCATAACATACATCCCACTAATTAATTTGCCGAATCTCAAATTATTTATCTATTTAATATAAGATTATTCTTATAACCTTTAATAGTCATAGGTTACACCCTCGTTATTAACTAGTTAATGAAATTATTTATCCTAGCCAATATGTGCAGTTAGATACTTTTGGAAATTTGATAAAAGTATTTAAAACTAATGTTTGAAAAAGAAAACATAAATTCTTATTTTTGCAGTCAAAAATTTTGTCATCATATTGAACTAGTAGTCTCCCTAGTAGCTTCTCGCAGCCGCTCCACATCGCGCATCGGTGGCGCACCAAACAGCCGCTTGTACTCCCGGTTAAAATGCGAGGCATCGTCATAACCCACGCGGTAGGCAGCACTGGTAGCATCAAGCTTTTCCCCCAGCATCAGACGGCGAGCCTCCTGGAGCCGCAGTTGCTTTTGGTACTGCAAGGGACTCATGGCAGTGACAGATTTAAAGTGATGGTGGAAGCCCGATACACTCATTCCCAGTTCTCGTGCAATGCTTTCAATCTTGATCGGTTCGTTAAAATCTTTACGAAGTCGCTCGACGGCTCTGGCGATGTGGTAGGTGCAGCCACCCAAAACTGCAATATGACGGAGCCGATTACCTTGCTCTCCCATCAAGAGTCGGTAAATGATTTCCCGTTTAATCAGTGGTGCGAGAACATGAGCTTCAGCAGGGGAATCTAAAAGCCTGACGAGCCGCACTACAGCGTCCAACAGATTTGCATTCAACGGACTTACATCAATAGCTTTCACATCAGCACGGCTGCGCGATGAGGGATGCCCTGCTTCGACCATCACTGAGCCAACAAGAGTGGGGTCAAGATCGAGGCGAAGGCTAAAGAACGGTTGCGCCTTGGACGCTTCCAGAATTTGGCTGATAATTGGCAGTTCGACCGTAGCAAGCAGATAATGCATTGGGTCGTACTGATAGCGATCGCTACCCAAAAGAACTTCTTTGCTGCCCTGAGCGATCGCACAAAACGCAGGGATAGAGACACTATGAACGCATTCCGAAGGCGAAGAGGCGCGGTTGAAGTGCAAACCTTTGAGCGGTTCAATCGTCCCATCATGACGAATCGCGTGTGCAATCCGCTCTTTCAGTTCGTCTCTATTGGCTTGCGCTCTGTCTGCCTCACGCTTTGCCTGCAAGTCGTTCATTAAATCGCGATCGGACTTTTCACTCGTTTTGGCAGCGTTCATTTCTAAGTTTGCAGAATTGTACAACTATCTTAGACGATCGTCCTATTACTTGTTCTTCAAGATTCTTAGAATGAAGCTAAAGCAATGAAAAATGATTTCGGCTTCTTATAAGCATTCTGGATTTTTATTTAATAAAAAACTCAGTTTTGATTGGGTAAGAGGCTTGCCTCCTAGCCACAAAAATTACATCAAGTGAAGGAATTAAGAAAATGGACATCAAAAGAAGTGGCTCACAGCCTTCTGCCAAAGGGCCGGCTGATTATTTTACCGGCACTGTCCGCATCGATCCCCTATTCGAGGCGCACGATCCAGCACGCACGTCTGGAGCCAGTGTCACGTTTGAGCCTGGCGCTCGGACAGCATGGCACACGCACCCATTGGGACAAACCTTGATCGTGACGGCTGGCTGTGGTCTTGTACAGCGCTGGGGTGGCGCGATCGAGGAAATTCGACCGGGTGACGCAATCTGGATCTCGCCGGGTGAGAAGCATTGGCACGGTGCTACAGCAACCACGGCGATGACGCACATCGCTATTCAGGAATGGCTCGATGGTAAGCCTGTGGACTGGATGGAGCATGTCAGCGACGAGCAGTATGGAGGAATATCTTAGTGCTGTTGAGATGGTTTTTCATCAAGGGGAAAAACTGCCAGCAGAGAATGCTGATTTTGGTTCTCGCCCTAGCGATGTCCCTGAATTACTCAGCCTGCCGTGCCGACAACAATATTACTAGCAGTGCCTCGTTGAAGATGCCGACTGAAATATCAACCAAGCAGGCAGACAGTATGAAGATAAACATCAAGGTCAAAGACAAAGTTGTTACAGCCACTTTAATCGACAGCAAAACCACTGAGGATTTTATTTCCCTGCTGCCATTAACGCTGACGTTAGAAGATTACGCGACAACCGAAAAAATCAGCGATCTGCCAAAAAGATTATCTACAGAAGATGCACCCCCAGGCAGCGATCCTGCTGTTGGAGATATTGCTTATTACGCTCCTTGGGGGAATTTGGCGATGTTTTATAGAGATTCTGGATACGCAAACGGACTCGTTATCCTCGGAAAAATAGATGGTGGCATCGAGGCATTTAATGTGCCTGGCTCTGTAGAAGTGACAATCGAGCTTGTTCAATCGTAATAAAAGGGGCGACAGGCTTGTTAAGTAAAGAATTAAAGGAAAAAAATCATGACAACGAACGAGAATGGAAAGTACACAGGAAAAGTTGCGTTTGTAACCGGAGCAGCGAACGGCATCGGTCGAGCTACGGCGCTGGCATTTGCCCGTGAGGGCGCTAATGTAGTGGTCGCCGACGTTTCAGAACAGGGCAATCAAGAAACGGCACGCACGATCGAAGAACTCGGCGGACGAGCGATCGCCGTCAAGTGCAACGTAACGCAAGCTGAGGACGTGAAGGCAGCTCTTTCCAAGACCATTGAAACCTTCGGGCGGCTGGACTTTGCCTTCAACAACGCCGGCGTGGAGCAGAAAAATACAGCAACAGCCCAAATCGAAGAGGAAGAGTGGGATCGGATCGTAGACATCGACCTGCGCGGCGTTTTTCTGTGCATGAAGTATGAAATTCCGTTGCTACTCAAGCAAGGTGGCGGCGCGATCGTGAACACATCATCGGGTGCTGGGGTCATAGGCATCAAGGGCGGAGCCGCATACACCGCCGCAAAACACGGCGTAATCGGACTCACCAAGTCGGCGGCTCTCGATTATGCCTCGCAAAACATCCGCGTCAACGCCGTTGCCCCTGGTTACATTAACACACCGATGATGGATCGCTTCACTGGCGGCACTGCTGAAGGACGCAAGCAGGTAATCTCGGAGGAGCCGGTCGGACGGATGGGCCAGCCCGAAGAGATTTCCAATGCCGTTGTCTGGCTGTGTTCAGACGCGGCTGCCTTTATCATCGGACACGCCTTGGTCGTCGATGGCGGTCAAACAGTGCAGTGATTGTTCGTCGCCAACTGCCGACTTTGCGGTATTACCAGCTTGGTCGGTCTACAACGGCACGCAGCAGGGTGACCCAGCAAAGTTGGGCGATGCTCTGGTCAAAATCGCCGGGATGGAGAATCCGCCGAAGTTGTTCGTTGCCGGAAGTGATGCCCTTGCGACGATCGCGTCGGCTGTCGAGGAACGGTTGCAGGCGACGCGCGCCCATGAAGAGCTATCGAAATCAACAGATGGTTCGTTCTAGCGATCGCGCAAGAAGCATCATCATCAAATCCACGGACATGATGCACATTGCCATTCAGCAACAAATCGACGGCAAGACTGTGGACTAAATGGAACAGGTCAGCAACGAACAATACCAGACCTGATCGTAGATTAAGACAGTTCGACCTTTAAATCAAAGACAGGAGTTCAAAAAATGCAAAAGCGCAAACTTGGAAACAGTAATCTGGAAGTCTCGGCGATCGGGCTGGGCTGTATGGGAATGAGCTTTTCTTATGGCCCGCCCAAAGACACACAAGAGATGACCGCTCTTCTGGGGGCCGCTATCGAACGCGGCATAACATTCTTTGACACCGCCGAGGTCTACGGCCCGTTCCTAAACGAAGAACTGGTGGGCGAAGCCCTCGCTCCCTTCCGCGATCGAGTGGCGATCGCCACCAAATTCGGGTTCGACATCAGTCCGAATTCCGATCCTCGTGGGATGAAGGGTTCACCCGGATTGAATAGCCGACCGGAGCATATTAAGGAAGTCGTAGAGGGTTCACTCAAGCGACTCAAGGTCGAGGCGATCGACCTGCTCTATCAGCACCGGGTTGACCCGAACGTGCCGATCGAAGACGTGGCAGGAGCGGTGAAAGAACTGATTCAGTCAGGTAAGGTGAGGCACTTTGGACTCTCAGAAGCAGGAGTGCAAACGATTCGTCGCGCCCACGCCGTTCAGCCTGTCACTGCTCTCCAGAGCGAGTACTCACTGTGGTGGAGAAAGCCTGAAGCGGAAGTGATACCGACCCTGGAGGAACTTGGCATCGGCTTTGTCCCCTACAGCCCTTTGGGCAAGGGCTTTCTCACGGGCAAGATCGACGAAAGCACGACTTTTGACAGCTCCGACTTCCGCAGCACCCTGCCTCGCTTCACTAAGGAGGCTCTCAAAGTGAATCAAGCCCTGATCGATCTGCTCGGCAGCATCGCCGAACGGAAGCAGGCGACACCTGCTCAAATTGCGATCGCCTGGCTGCTGGCCCAGAAGCCGTGGATTGTTCCGATTCCAGGCACCACAAAGCTGCATCGCTTGGACGAAAACATCGGGGCAGTCTCAGTTGAACTCACACCCGACGATCTGCGTGACATCGATGACGCCGCCTCCAAAATTGCGGTGCAAGGCGCTCGGTATCCCGAAAAGCTGGAACAAATGACCGGTCGTTAAACTGGCACTAAGTTAAGCCGTATAGTAGGCAAGGTAAGGTATGACTGGTTCCCTGCCTCTAGTAGTCTGCCAAGGGAACTTGGCGGAGAAAAGGGGAAGGGGGAAGGTGGGGCCCCCTTTGGGGATAAGGGGCAGGGGGAAAGGGTTTAAATCCCTTACCCTTTTCCCTTTCCCCTTTCCCCAGTCCTCACAAGCACATTTTTGGGTTGACAGACTACTAGCGTTTGTGATGATTTCGCATAGATTTATGAATCTTCTTCCATCGTTCTTTCTCAGCTAATTGCGCCCTTTGGTCTTGTTTGCGGTTAAGGTAGTCGAGTTCTTTTTGTAACTTTTGGTAGCTAAGAAATCTAGAATAATCAAGTTCTCCCTCAGCCAAAGCCTGCTGCACGACACAACCCGGTTCGTTATTATGCTGACAATTGCGGAAATGGCATTCTTGCGCTAAAGTTTCGATGTCTGCAAAAGTTTCTTGCAAACCTTCATCACCTGCCCAAATTTGAATTTCCCGCATTCCTGGAGTATCAATAATTAATCCGCCAGTAGAGAGCAAAATCAACTCACGATTAGTTGTTGTGTGTCTACCTCGGTCATCACCTTGCCGTACTGGTTGCACAACTTGCACAGATGCACCTTGCAGTTGGTTGGTGATGGTGGATTTACCAACACCAGAAGACCCCAACAAAGCAACTGTTTGTCCTGGTTGCAAGTAAGGTTTTAAGGCATCCAATCCTTGATGATTGGTGGCACTTAAAACTACAATTGGTACACCCAAAGCAACTGCTTCTACTTGGGTTAAATACTCTTCCAGAGAATTGCACAAATCTGCTTTATTTAACATAATTACCGGATTTGCACCACTTTCCCAAGCCAGAATCAGATAACGCTCAACTCTTCTTGGGTTAAAATCGCCATCCAATCCTGAGACTAAGAAGACTGTATCAATATTCGCTGCAACAATTTGTTCTTCTGTTTTACTACCCACCGTCTTACGAGAAAACTTGCTTTTCCTGGGTAAAATCTCGTTGATAGTGGCTCGTCCTTCAGATTCTCTAACACTAATTACAACCCAATCTCCAACGGCGGGAAAATCTTGTGGTTGAGAAGCCCGATGCCGCAATTTACCTGAAACTTCTGCTGAAAGTTCCCCTTGTTCGCTATAGAGGGTGTAAGTATTTCTGTATTCAATAGCAACCCTACCAACGCTAAATCCTTGTAAGCGATAGGGTTCAAAACTGCGAGCAAAAAAGTTACTCCAGCCTAAATAATCCAAATTCATTGATGTTTCCTCGATGTGTGCTACTTGTTTTGCACAAGGTTCCACAGAGGAAGACACTTCTATGCAGGGAGTTCTCCCCACACCAGAATGTCTGTGAATTCTAGTTTTCATTCCTGTAGAAAAGAGGACTGAACAGAATCTCTGCGCCTTGCGTTCTTTGAGTTGGAATGGTCAAAGTAACCCGGACTGCTAGTAATTCAGTCATAGTTCGTCCTCCTTATGTACTACAGTAAATAATCTACATTACTACATTAGCCTATTCCAGAAAATTGTTTAAATTATGCAATTTTAACTTTGATATTTATCGCGGATTGAAAGACCAATGCACAAGTTTGTACATTATAAAAACAATTTTGATAAAAAATATCTGCTCATCTTTCAGCAACTTCTAGCGAAAGAAAGAGTTTGAGGGTGAGTATCTCTGTAATCATGAATGCGGATAAGTGTTTACCTGCTAAATAACTGATATGCCGCAATATTTCGGAAAATTACCCACCACAAACCAAGCTTGGACAACTGTTAACAATGTAAAAGCTGTAACCTGGGAAAATAATATTGTTAATTTTGACTGTGGCGACTCACGCCTGACCATCAGCGTACTTACTCCGAATTTAATCCGCGTGCGTTTTGCACCAAATGGGGAATTTATGCCCCGCCGCTCTTGGGCAGTGACGCCAGATGATGCAGAATGGGCAATAACACCTTTTGCAGTGCGCGAAACTGAAGCAACAATCGAAATTGAAACAGCACAGATTCGTGTGTGCGTTCAGCGGGAAAAGTGTCGCATCGCCTGTTTTGACAAAGCTAATCGTCCCTTCGCCCAAGATGCAGATATGGGAATGGGTTGGCGGATGGGTGCAGTTGCAGGGTGGAAGGAAATTGCAGCCGACGAACATTTTTATGGCTTTGGCGAACGTACTGGCTTTCTGGATAAACTCAGCGAAGTAAAAACTAACTGGACAACGGATGCCTTAGATTATGATTCGCTGACTGATGAAATGTACCAGGCAATTCCATTTTTTATGGCTTTGCGTCCGCAAGTAAGCTATGGCATCTTTTTCAACACTACTTTTTGGAGTCAGTTCGATATCGGTGCTGAACAACCAGGTATTTGGAAGATGGAAACTCGTGGCGGTGAATTGGATTATTACATTATTTACGGCCCCGAACCAGCCCAAATCCTAGAGACTTACACTCAACTAACTGGGAGAATGCCATTACCGCCGAAATGGGCGCTAGGTTATCATCAATGCCGTTGGAGTTACGAATCAGAAAACGTTGTGCAAGAACTAGCAAAGGAATTTCGTCAACGCCGCATTCCCTGCGATGTTATTCACTTGGATATTGACTATATGCGGGGCTATCGAGTGTTTACTTGGAGTCCTCAACGCTTCGCAAATGCGGCAAAACTCATCAGTGATTTAGCAGAAGATGGTTTCAAAACAGTCACAATTATCGATCCTGGTGTGAAATATGAACCAGAAGGTAATTATCATGTTTTTGACGAAGGAATAGAAAACGACTATTTTGTGCGTAAAGCTGATGGTACGTTGTTTCACGGCTATGTTTGGCCTGAGAAAGCTGTTTTTCCTGATTTTTTACGTCCTGATGTGAGTAACTGGTGGGCTGATTTACACAAAAGCCTAACTGATATCGGTGTGGCAGGAATTTGGAATGATATGAATGAACCTGCCATAAACGATCGCCCTTTCGGCGATGATGGTGAAAAGATTTGGTTTCCCCTAGATGCACCGCAGGGAGGACAAAATTCAAAATTCAAAATTCAAAATTCAAAATTAGGAATTGATGTAACTCATACAGAAGTGCATAATTTGTATGGGTTGATGATGGCTAAAGCTTGCTATGAAGGGTTGAGACGGCATCGAAGTTCACAGCGATCTTTTGTGTTAACGCGATCGGGTTATGCTGGTGTGCAACGCTGGTCTTCTGTGTGGATGGGAGATAACCAATCGTTGTGGGAGCATTTAGAAATGTCTCTGCCGATGCTTTGTAACATGGGACTTTCGGGTGTGGGATTTGTGGGTTGCGATATTGGCGGGTTTGCTGGTAACGCCACTGCTGAATTATTCGCTCGGTGGATGCAGGTAGGAATGCTTTACCCATTGATGCGCGGTCACTCGGCAATGTCTACTGCTCGTCATGAACCTTGGGTATTTGGCGATCGCGTTGAAAATATCTGTCGAGAATACATTAATCTACGTTACCAGTTACTTCCCTATATCTACAGTCTTTTTTGGGAAGCGGCAACAACGGGCGCACCGATTTTAAGACCATTATTATACCACTTCCCCAACGATCCGAAAACCTACAGCCTCTACGATCAAGTATTGCTAGGTGCATCGCTGATGGCTGCACCAATTTACCGCCCTGGAGTTGAGCATCGAGCTGTCTACTTACCCTCTGGCACTTGGTATGATTGGTGGAGTGGCGATCGCTATGAAGGCCCGATTCACATTCTTGCTCATGCACCATTAGAAAGAATGCCACTGTATGTCCGTAGCGGTGCGATCGTCCCTATGCAACCTGTCAGCCAATACGTTGATGAATCGCCACTCGACGAGATTCGGTTACGAATTTGGCCTGGTAACAACGAATATCAGTTATTTGAAGATGATGGACAGACAAGCAAGTATCAAGATAATAACCACTCAATAACTAACATCCGTGTATTTACCCAGGCAAGCCAAACAGTAGTGGAAATTGCAGCAAGAGTTGGAAAGTGGACACCTCCACTGCGAGAAGCGATCGTAGAACTTGTAGGTGTTGGAGAGCAACGCTTTCAAGATGACGGTAAGCGACATAGCCTACAATTCTGAAATACTCGTAAAGGTGGTTTTTGAGCCACCATTATTTCCTACTTGAAATTATGCAAGAAAAAATATGCATAGAGGTAGATGAAAAAGTAGCCGAAGTGTAACCTACAATACAAAGAACATCAATGATTAGCTCGTAAGAAATACGTAAGTTTACCACGCTAGATAGATGCGGTTAGAGAACACTCAATGTTAAATATTAACCGCTTGCGGCTGCAAGATAGATTTAAAATCTCTACAAATGCACTTGTGGCAAGAGTCGCAAGTGCGATCGCTGTTTTTGTTGGTAGCTTGGTATTAGTTGGCTGGTGTCTTGGAATTGAGGTTCTTAAGCGCGGCTTCCCTGGTAGTCCTGCCACGATGAAAGTCAACACGGCGTTGTGTTTTGTGTTGTCTGGTGTGTCACTGTGGCTATTTTTCAAAGATGAGCAGGGGAGCAGGGGAGCAGGGGAGCAGGGGAGGCAGTGCGGTCTTGGGGGTTTCCCCCAGGAGCAACTGCCGTCGAGCAGGGGGGAAAGAAGAATTCAAAATTACCCGCATAGTTCCACAGCCTCCTTGCCCGTACTTACTTTTCTCATCTCTCAGGTCTGTGCAATAGCTGTCACCACAATTGCGGCGCTTACTCTATGTCAATATATATTCGGCTGGAATCTCGGCATTGACGAACTGGTGTTTCGTGATTCGCGAACTAGTATAGCGACATTGCATCCGGGGCGGATGGGGGTGAACACAGCACTGAACTTTATACTAGTCAGTGTCGCTCTACAAATTCTGATTCATCCAAAAAGCCACCGCAGTTATTGGTATGCCCAAATTATTACTCTGATTGCTACTTTAATTTCCTTTCAGGCGCTGATGGGCTATGCCTACCAAGTGAAAGTTCTTTACGGACTCGCTCCTTATACAACATCAATGGCGTTACACACAGCGCTGTTGTTCTTATTACTAAGTATAGGGATTCTATGGGCGCGGGCAGAACATGGCTTAATGAGGGTAGTTACAAGTGATAGTTACGGCGGCTTACTTGCACGTCGTTTACTAGTTGCCGCGATCGCAGTACCTTTTATATTAGGATGGGTAATTGTCGAAGGTCAACGGGCAGGACAATACGATCCGGCATTTGCAATATCGGTATTTGCGATCGTTTTGATTGTAATTTTTACTATTTTGATTTGGCAAAGTGCCAGGGTTATTGAACGCCTCAGCTATCAACGCGACCTTGCCCAAAAAGCACTGAGAACCTACGAAGCTAAACTAGGAAGTTTTGTAGATGCTAACGTCATCGGTATTCTCTTTAGCGATGTGTATGGCGGTATCCAGCAAGCAAACGACGAATTCTTGAGGATGATTGGTTACGCGCGGGAGGATTTGTTAACTGGTAAGTTCAGTTGGCGCAATATCACACCACCAGAGTATTTATATTTAGACGAACAAGGTATCGCTGAAGCCCAAGGAAACACCGACGCTGCTTGTACGCCCTACGAGAAAGAATTTATTCGCAAGGATGGTAGCCGTATCCCGATTTTAGTTGGTTACGTCCTGCTAGGAGAAAACCGCGAAGAGTCAGTAGCCTTTATCCTCGATTTGAGCGAACGCAAACAAGCAGAAGCAGAACAACAAAAATTAGCATTGCTTGTAGAAAATAGCTCTGACTTTATCGGCATTGCCACCCTTGAGGGTCAATTACTCTACATAAATGATGCAGGTCAAAAGTTGGTAGGGTTTGCCAACCTGAATGAAGTCAGGCAAAAAGCAGTATTAGATTACTTCATGCCCAAAGACAAAGCCTATTTTCAAAAATATATACTGCCGACTGTGCTATCAGAAGGGCGCTGGCAGGGAGAATTTTGCTTCCGGCATCTCCAAACAGGTCAACCGATACCAGTTGATTACAATATCTTCACTGTTACAGATAACAAAACAGGTCAGCCAATTGCCTTAGCAACTGTAACTCGTGACATCAGCGAGCAAAAGCAGACCCAGGAACAAATCTTACAGCTAAACAGGGATCTACAGCGCCGCATAACTGAATTACAAACTTTGTTGGAGGTAATTCCCATTGGAATTGGCATTGCCGAAGATCCAAAATGCCAAAATATTAAGGTCAACCTTTCTTTTGCGAAGCAGTTGGGGATATCGTCAGATACAAATGCCTCCCTCAGTGCTGACTTGGACGAAAGACCAACAAGCTTTAAAATCTATCGCCAGGGAAGGGAACTGTCAACAGAAGAACTCCCAATGCAGTACTCTGCTGCTCATGGTGTTGAGGTGATCGATTATGAACTCGATGTCATTCATGAAAATGGCAAAATTGTCAAGCTGTTGGAGTACGTTGCACCCCTGTTTGACGAAGAGGGTAAAACCAGAGGAAGCGTTGGCGCATTTTTAGATATTACGGAGCGCAAACAGGCAGAGGAAGTACTCCTAAAGCAGCAAAAATGGCTAGAGAATGTGTTAAATCTGATGCCAAGACCATTGCTGTTTATCGAACCAGGAACGGCGCGGGTAACTTTTGCCAATCGCTCTGCTGACGAATTAGCTGGGGGCGAATTTCCCAAAGGGATACCCGCCGAAGATTATCACACAGCTTACTACTATACAGATGCAGCTGGCGATCGCATCCCCAATGAACTGATGCCAGGAGTACGGGTTGCCCGTGGCGAAAGCCTGAATGGATTGGAGGTGGACTGGCATACTCCCGCTGGCGTGCGCTCTCTACTAGTATTTGCTGATACCTTACCAGCAATGCACGGTCATCCGGCTACCTGTATCTTAGTGTTCCAAGAAATCAGCAACCTCAAGACTGCACAAAAAGCCCTCTCATTAAGTTACAAAAGGTTAAAGCTACTATTTGACACAGCCAATGATTTATTATCGAGTCAGCAACCAGTAGTACTAATCGATAGCGTCTACCAAAAACTAAGAGACCAAATTGGTTTAGATATTTACTTTAACTATTTGGTTGAGGATAACTCTCAGGTAATGCGGCTAGAGTCTTACAGCGGCTTTTCCCCAGAACTAGCAAACCAAATCGAGTCCTTGGAATTTGGTGAAGCGGTTTGTAGGACTGTTGCCCAGGAGCGTTGTGCAATTGCTCTAGAGAATGTGCAGCAATCAATTGACCCGAAAACAGAATTGATTCGTTCTTTTGGAATTACAGCTTATTATGCATACCCATTAATAGCCCAAGGACGGTTATTAGGTACTCTTTCTTTTGGCAGCCGCACTCGGTTAAGCTTCACCGACAATCAAAAAGGGATGATGCAAGCAGTATGCGACCAAATAGCGATCGCAATGGAACGGGCTAGTTTAATTGCTTCTTTGCAACAACAAACTGAGCAGTTACAACAAGCCAACCGGATGAAGGATGAGTTTCTAGGGATATTATCGCACGAATTGCGATCGCCCCTCAATGCCATCCTTGGCTGGGCGCAATTACTGCAACGAAGCAAGCTCAGTGATAGCCAAATGGCTAGAGCAACGGAGACAATTGAACGCAACGCCAAAGCGCAAACCCAGTTAATTGAAGACTTACTGGATATATCGCGGATGAGTAGAGGCCAGTTACGCCTCAATGTCCGTACTTGTAATTTGGTTCCCATAATTGAGTCAGCCATCAAGACTGTTAGTTTAGCCGCTCAATCCAAGGAAATCGATTTGAGATTTTCCCTAATTTCCTCAAAAGCAACACCAAATTCAGATTGGGAATTAGGAGTTAATCGCGAAAATCTCGAATTTCCAGCAGCACAATCTCAAACTAATCAACATTCCAATGACAGCAAGCCGAGTGAAAATTCTCAATATTTAGTTTCCGGGGATTTCGAGCGCTTACAACAAATTATCTGGAATCTGCTATCCAATGCCATCAAATTTACACCCGTTGGCGGAAGGGTAGAGTTGCAATTGTCAGTGGTTAGTGGACAAGAAAAACAACAGACAACAGATAAATATGCCCAAATTCAGGTGATTGATACAGGCATTGGTATCAGTCCTGATTTTCTTCCTTACGTTTTCGATCGCTTTCGTCAAGCTGATAGTTCTAGCACTAGAATCTATGGTGGATTAGGACTAGGATTAGCCATCGTCCGTCATTTAGTAGAATTACATGGCGGTACTGTCCGCGCAGATAGCCCAGGCAAAGAACAAGGAGCGACGTTTACCGTCAAACTACCACTTCTGAAGAATGCCCACCTCGGCTCTTTTGCCCCTCTGCCCCCACCCCCTGGAGTTTAGTCAGCGACATCAGTATGCCCCACAAGGATGTGAGAACAAAAGAGAATTCCAGCCGCAACGTTAACAGATGATGCTACTCCGAAAGACCAATTATTGTAGAGACAACGATTCATCGCGTCTCTTGCCTTAACCGAAGAATATTAGGACGGACTTAGAAATGGGGCATTGGGGAATATGAATTAAATTCACCCCTATGTCTCCTAGAGAAAGAGGTTCGTTGCCTTATCTATATTTTCATGAATCAAATAGGACTACGATAATGTCCGAATAATTGAGTTTTGATTCCCATAGTAATTAGCCACTTTCTTACTAAGTGCCTTAATTGAAGTAGCCCCTTCTACTTATCGAGACTCAGCAGGTTGTTGCAGGCGTAATAGGGTATTGTAAACCTGCCTTTTTAAAATCGTATTATTTTGTAATTCTATAGTAATTTTATTGAACTGTTCAAATTTTAAACCATTATCTTCGACAATTTTTTGAGCGTGGTTACAGTAGTTAACTGCGATATCTTGAGCCTTCTTTGGAAGACCATTTATGCTATTAGAATCGTTGCAAACAATTTGGGGGATTTCTCCATTGCCAATAAGTTTTTTAATTTCTTCAAAAGCATTTTGACGGGCTGGCTCCATTGCTAGCACGGCTTGAGCGTAACTGTCGATTTCAGTATTGTTAACTATTGGTGCTGGAGTTTGAGCGTCAGCTTTAGAACTCAATGAAAAACCGTTAGAAATCACACTTACAGTAGCGATCGCACCGAAAAATAAAGATCGCGACAGGGTTCGCTTTCGGCTAGTTCGAGAAAATAAATCAGAAATTTTCTTCATATAGTGTATGACACGAAACTACATCAGGGATATTATAAGAACTTTGAATTATTTTCAGAGTTGGAAGTTCCAGGAACTGCTCAATAGATTAAGCTTTTATATTTGATTGTCAATTTCCTCGGCATACTTGACAAAGTTCGATTACTTTTGTCTGGAGTGTTGACATTTCTGATGCTCCTTGCTTAAGGCTAACCTCTAATTCCAGCAGTAGGGGTAAGCAAAAGATTAACTGTTGCACAGAAAGCAGCTTAATTTCTTGCTGTAAGAAGTAAATTCGTTTGGGATTACCGATGTCAGCGGCAACAGCGATCGCTTGTTGATTCCGTTCCCCACTTTCTATCATAATCTTCACCCACAGCCAGGTGCGAAATTGTCCAATCAGTGTCGCAACTATCCGTAATCCCGGCTCGGAAGCATTGCTCAAATCTGCTAGTGTTGTCAAAGCTTTACCTGTATCTCCTGTTCTGATTGCTGCTGCTAATTGTAAGCTATTTTGGGTAGTATTTCTTACTAACTTTGTAACAGTATCTGTGTCTAAAGGCTGATTGCTATCTTGGACATATAGCCGTAATTTCTCTAACTCATTATAAAGGAGCCGTGTATCATTTCCTACGGCTTCTGCCAACAGATGGGAAGTATTGGCAGTCAGTTTCACGCCTACAGTCTGGGCTGCTTGATTAACAGATTGCACCAGTAATTCTGTTTTCCAAGGTGGGATGAGAGGAAATTCTCGGAATTCGGTAGCAAACTGTTTTAACAATTTCGTGGATTTGAGGCGTTCATCTGGCTTATTGCGGCTGGTGAGCAATAAAAATGAGTTTTCGGGAATGACACTTAGCGATCGCCCCAATTCTGCCAACACATTCTCAGGACAGTGCTGACACAGAGTGGTGTTTATCAGCCATACCAAACGCCCACCAGCGCCAAAAGTAGGCGTCATCACCTGATTTAACGCCTGGATAGCAGCATCAGCTCGATCTGGGGAGAATGCAGTGTAATTAAAACTTGTCCATAGGGGATCGAGGACGCGATCGCGCAAAAGTGCGATCGCCTTTTCCATCGCAAAATCATCTTCACCCCAGTAAACATAGATTGGCATAGATAAACCTCTTAGTAGATGGGCATTAGGAGTGCTGAGTTAGGAGTTAAGAGTTAGGAGTTTTGTTTACCCCCTTGTCCATACGTGTCAACTTAACGCAAAACCCCTTGTCCGCCGGGAATTTCAATTCCCGTCTCATAGCTCAAGTCATCTGAAGATGACTAAATATCGCCAAAAATCTCCAGTCTACTTCAGTAGAGTTAAGCTAAAAGCCGGAAAATTTATTTCTGGGCGGGGATGTAAGCCAACAGATAAGCTATTTCCAGCTGAAGTTGACACCTATGCCCCTTGTCCCCCTATCTCTCTCATCTCCCCATTCCCCATTCGCAAAAATTAAATACTTTTGAAATCATTCTCTTAATCAAGGTAATTTTCCCTAAAATCTATCAAGTGAGAGCGTGAGGCTATGAAGATTGGACGACAACTATCAAACTTACTTAAATCGGTTAGCAAGACTGACGCTGCCAGAAGCCTACAGATCCCAAGCCCAGCATATTCAGGAATCTTCTAAATTTCAGCTACATTCTGGGTTGAGACAAGCGGCATCCTTTCCTGGCTATACGCTAATTACCCCGCCGGCAGAAGAAGAATCACACAATTCTGCTTTCTATGCCAAATTACAGACTTATCAACAGGAACTTTTGCAGTTGCCTGTAAACCGTAATTTGATTGTACCTGTACCTCCTGCTAGCTTCCATCTGACTTTAGCGGATTTAATTTGGGACAATGCTTACCTTGATGCCTACGAAAAAAATCCTAAATTTGACGAGGAGTTACACTCTTGTTTAGCTGAAATATTTCAAAAATATCAACAATTGGTGACAAACAGAAGTCATCCAATTAAATGGCAAATGCTGGGACTAATACTGATGCCAAGAGCCATAGCCATTTGTTTAGTCCCCCAAGATGAACGCTGTTACGAGGAAATTATTCAATTTCGTCGAACAATTTATCAAAATCCCAAGTTAATTGCCTTGGGTATTGAGCAGCATTATCACTTCACAGCCCATGTTACATTAGCCTATTTTGGGGAGGTTCCATCTGACCTAGACCGGATAAACTTCAGCACTATACTTTCTCAATTGAATGAACAATGGCTGTTGAATTTGCCAGAATTCTCGATCGATCGTGTTGAATTACGAAAGTTTGACAACATGACACGCTATTATCGTGAATCAGACTGGCCGATTCTGGATTTTTAAGTAATTAGGGACTTCCAAGAAATAAATTATCCAATCTTGTGGGGTGGGCATCTTGCCCGCCTTTGGTTACTGGGCGCTCGTGTCGCCCATCCCACAATAAATAATTGGATATTTTTTTATTTGAAAGTCCTTTAATTAGTAGTCAGTAGTTTCTACTCACTGACTACTGACTACTCATTAGTAATTAGCTTAAAATTTCGGTTGTTGATAACCGAGGTAAATTGCTTCTAAAAAAACATCAGGCGTAACAGCTTCTGGCAATTTTTCTAAATTAATAATAGCTTTAACTTGCTCGGCTAGCTTTAGAGATAGTGAGGTTCTTGCCTTTAACGACATTGCACCACGTCGCTGTAAATACTCACGGATAACAGCAAAATCATCTGGCATCAATTGCGATAAATCAGCAATTTCGATTAACTGTTCATGAAGTCCTTTTGCCTGTTCCGAAATTGTCAATCTTGCAGATGTAGTGGGTGTTTGGGCTTGAATTACAATTGTGCCAGCAGCCAAATCACCTAAGCGCTTTTCACGGCTACCCAACATAATTAAAAAAGCACCGATAAACAAAGTTTCATCAAAGGGTCGCAGTAAAGCACGTAGCGTTGCTTGTTGTAGCCCGATCAGTCTACCATCATCTCGAACTACACGAATTTTGGCAAACCGTTTACCAGGAGTTTCCCCAAACCATAAGGTTTCAAAAAATACAAAATAGCCGATGTAAATTGCAAAGGCGATAATGAAGAAAATTGCTAACAACCAAATATCTAAATTTGTTAATTTTTTAAAAAAATATTCAACAAAATTTAACAGCTGTGTCGAGAAGACACTCCAAGTAAGGACAAACAGAAGCAAAGTTACACCCAACACTGTATAGTCAATCAGGAGTGCCAAAACTCGATTACCGATTCCCGCGAGAGTGAATTCCAACTCTACACTTTCTGGAGTCTGGAATGTGATGCGATTAAAAAAGCGCATATTTTAACTAATTCAAAATTAATAGAGTTGGATTAAGATGTTGAGTTAACGAAAATCTTGCGAGGGAGGTTCTCGTAATTGCAAACCTAGACCTTCACGCCGACTACGCAAGTCCAAGTATAAAACAGCTTTTAGTGCTTGCCAAAATGGCATGACTAAAACTCCACCGATCAAACTGCCAATCACAGAAATAATATACACAATCGAGTAAATAGCAGTACCAGGCTCAAGTTTAATTAGGAATAAGCTAGGTATATAGTTTAATACAAACACCAACGGCATTGTAACGATAAAAGCAACTAAAACAATGCCTTGAATGCGAAAGACTGAGGCTTTAGTTAACTCCCAACTTCTGGCAACACTTTCGCCACCATTGATATTTTCCTCAACTGCTAAGGGTACTTCAGCTACTATCCAACGAGAGTAGAACCAGGTTAGTCCTAACAATATAATGCCTGCCGTTACAATTATTACCAATGTGGTTATGACTATAACGCCTGAAGTACCTAATATTCCTCCTAATGCTACTCCAATCAAGCTAGCTACTACACCGCCCACGATTGCTAATCCAATATAAATTAGCAGTAAATATATACCTACTTGCAAACCAACTCTTAAAAATGACCAAAGACGTGGATTAATATGGCTCCTGGCAGTTTGAACACCTTCAGGTTGGTAAATCAATTCTCCAAAAGCCAAGCGTGAAATTAGTCCAGAGATGGCTGCATATTTTGCCCAACCATACACAGGAACTAGAACCCACAAGTGCGCGATCGCAGCTAGGTTAAGATAAGTCTTCAAATGAGAACGATACAACCGTACCGCAGCACTGACAACGTTACCGATACTCAGTGGTTGTATCTGGCCGGAAGATCCAAAGTTTTCAGACATAATGCTAAATTTCCCTTGAAATTACGGAGATCAATTTGAGGCTATCTTAAGCTAAGTTAAACTCAGTGTTCCCAAAATTCATGAATATTCAACGTTGGATTGCGCGACGAGAACCGAATTGGCAGCGTTTAGATGCCTTATTAAGGCAGATAGAAAAAAAAGGGTTAAAGTCCCTACGAGCAGCAGAAATTAGAGAGTTAGCGAGTTTGTATCGTTCCGTAGCGGCAGATTTGGCACGCGCCCGCACTCAGAAAATCGGCAATACTTTAATCCAAAGTTTACAATCTTTAACAACTCGTGCTTACACGCAGATTTACCAAGGTTCGCGGCGACAAGAATGGCAGGCAATCCTAGAATTTTATCGTTGGGGATTACCATCTGTAGTCCAGAAAACATTTGTATATATTGCTGCGGCAACGGCGCTGTTTTTTCTAGGCGCACTAGTAGCTTGGTGGTATTCCTGGCAAAACCCCAGCTTTATGCCTTTAATCGTACCTGAAAGCTTGATTACCAAGGTACGAGATGAACATAAATTATGGATGGGTTCAATTGTTGGTGTTGAACCTCTGGCATCTAGCGGGATCGCAATCAATAATTTGTCGGTATCTTTTGGGGCTGTCGCTGGTGGTATGACAGGTGGAGCATACACAGCCTATTTGATGGTATTTAATGGTTTATTAATTGGTGCTGTTAGTACTTTAGTCGGTCAAAATAATCTGGCTTATCCTTTTTGGGCCTTTGTATTTCCGCATGGTTCCTTAGAATTACCTGCAATCTTTTTTGCTGGGGGAGCGGGATTTTTATTAGCTAAAGCAATTTTATTTCCTGGTAAATATCGCCGTGGAGATGCATTGAAATTCTATGGTTATCAAGCAGTGCAGCTAGTATTTGGGATTGTACCAATGTTGATTATTGCTGGTGCGATCGAAGGCTTTTTCTCCCCTAATCCTAACGTACCTGAGCCGATTAAATATCTAGCAGGGATAGGATTATTTATACTTTTGGTAATGTATTGTAACCGCAAGGAAACATAAAATAATTTAGATTGCGGCTGATTGGTAAATTGAAAAAGTATTTTAGAATAAGGTAAATACTAACTATGTAAATAAATCATCATAAATTGAAGTTAGGATAATCATGGTACAAACATCAAATAAAAGATTGACTCTAGAAGAGTTTCTTACACTACCAGAAACTAAACCCTATTGCGAATACATCAACGGTCAAATCATTCCAAAACCTATGCCTCAAGGAAAACATAGCACTATTCAAGGAGAACTATGTCCCACAATCAATTCTGTTATCAAAGTCCAAAAAATGGGTTGGGCTTTTCCAGAATTACGTTGCACTTTTGCAGGACGTTCTATAGTTCCCGATGTCGCTGTATTCTCTTGGGCAAGGCTTCCTGTAGACGAAAATGGTGATATTGCCAATACATTTTCCGCAGCACCCGACTGGATAATCGAAATTCTCTACCCCGAACAAAGCCATACAAAAGTTACAAAAAAAATCTTACACGCTCTCAATCACGGGACTCAAATGGGTTGGTTAATTGACCCTGATGAGCGATTCATTGCTGTTTATCCTGCAAGACAACAACCTTTACCTTTTGAGGAAGTTGAATCTGTTTTGCCAGTGCCAGAGTTCTGTCAGGGGTTACAGTTGACGGTAGGTGATATTTTTGGATGGTTAAAGGTGACTGCATAACAAATATTCTGTTCAACCTAACTTACTATTTTTACACTGAAAATATATATGCCAAAACGTATCATCACCGAACTATCTGATGAGCAAGAGGCAATGCTTCCCATTTATAGAGATAAGTGGCGATCGATACAAATATCAACTGAATCAATTGAGCAAGAAAAAGTCGCAGCAATAATCAAAACTGCTTATGCGGTGAGTGATTATCCTGAGCCTGAGATATTATTCTATAGCAGTCCTATGACCGCAATTGAGAAGATTCTTACTATTGAGAACTTTAAGGCATATCTAGGGCGCGATATCCACATGAAATTCGGTAAAAGAGTAATAGATCACCTTCTACATGGAATAACGCAACAACTTGACGAACATCTCTGTATCAGATTGCGGAACCAAGTTCAACACCCTGAATTTCCGTACTACTCAACTGAGAGTCATCCACTAGTTTCATACTTTCCGTATACAGGAAGATGTCTTAAACATCAACTAATTGCCGATCTCGACAAGCTTAAACTTGAATTTACTGATATTTTATACTTTACAAACAACCTGACTAGACCAGCAGAATGGGCAATTTGGGGTTGTATACTAGATTTTTGTATCTCAGTTCTTAATCTTCAACACGACAAGAAAAAATGGCATGTACTTCAAGAATTGATGCAACATTGTGGTTTAATATTCCAATTTGAAAAGGTTTGTATAGTCTGCGATCGCCCTTGCAAGTTGTCTTTTGACGAAGAAAATATGCTTCATGCTGACGAGGAAGCTGCTCTTCAATTTGCTGACGGCTATAGTGTTTATGCTTGCCACGGAAAACATCCTTCTCAAGAAGAGCAATATTATCAGCAGCAAGATCCTGAGTCTGTTTAGATGTGCAATTCTAGAGACTCACCGATAAATATCTGTGTTTATCTCTTTTTTACTGAAGTGAAAATTTTGAGATTGCGTGATTTACTCAATTTTAATTATTTAAATTAAAATTTAAATTTTTATTAATTTTTAATCAAATAATTTAGTCAATCAAAATCAATAAGCAAAAATCTTTTAATTCAATATTTAAACATATCTTAATTTATTGCTTATCAATTCTTAAATAAGGTTTAACCATACAAAATGTAGCCTGTTTAAGACTGGAATTACAGCAGTAAAATATTCCTTTAATCAGAGGTAATATGATTTTTTCGACCGCCATATTGAATCGTGTCGTTGCTACTTCAATGGTGACAACTTCTGTTGCACTTAGTCCATTTTTTGGTGCGATCGCACAAGCTGAAACTCTCAATGGTGCAGGAGCAACTTTCCCAGCTCCGCTTTACGAACGCTATGCTCGTGAAGTGAAGAAGAAATATCCAGACTTGAAAATTAACTACCAAGCAATTGGTAGTGGTGGTGGTATTCGTCAAGTCATCGCTGGAACCGTTGACTTTGGTGGTAGTGATGCTGCAATGAAAGATGATGAAATTGCTAAAGTCAAGAATGGTGCAATTTTAGTACCTACAGCAGGCGGTGCTGTTTCTGTTGTTTACAATCTTCCAGGCGTTAACAATCTCAAATTATCCCGCGCTACACTACCAGCAATTTATTCAGGTCAAATTACCAAATGGAATGACGCGAAAATTAAAGCTGATAATCCAGGCGCTAATCTACCAAATCAAACAATTAAATTTGCTGTTCGTGCCGATGGTAGCGGTACAACTTTCATTTTTACAAATCACTTAAGTGCCATCAGCGGTTATTTTAAAGGCAGAGTTGGAACTAACACTGCTCCAAAATGGAATCTGCCAAACGTCCTCAAAGGCAAAGGAAATCCAGGTGTAGCTGCTATAGTAGCTCGGACTCCTGGTTCTATTGGTTATGTAGAATATAGCTACGCTGTCAAAAATAATCTGAAATCAGCACTGGTACAAAATAAGAACGGAGAATTTGTTGCTCCTTCTTTAGAATCTGCAAATGCAGCTTTATCAACTGTCACTTTTCCAAACAACTACCGCGTTTTTATAGGAGATCCAGGACAAGGTTATCCCATTGTCGGTCTTACTTGGATGATGGTTTACAAACAGTATGCTAATGCTGCTAAAGCTGATGCAATTAAGAAATGGATTAATTGGGTATTGAAAGACGGTCAACAGTATAACGACGATCTGAACTACACCAAAATTCCATCTGATGTAGCAAATCGAGTGCTTCAGACAGTGAATAGCTCTGTCAAGCCTTAATTTGTAATTTTTAGAAATTATGTACAAGAGATTTCCCAATTCCCTTAAAAAGGGAAGGATGCTTTGAATATAGCAATCCTAAATGAGATTGTGAAAACTTTTGTTATGGTCGTCCTTGCTCATTTGTCCTTTGTAATTGCAAATAACAAAGGACAAATGATTAATGACGAATGACAGACTGAGTTAATAACTCGCTCTAATAGTAAGAAAAAACTATTTTATTGATTTGTAATGGCAAATTTATTAGAGAAATCAAATCTAGGTGATGAAAATTTCAATCTAACTACTACTAGCGGCACAAATTTCTGGTTTGACCAAGGTTTTACACGGCTAGTATACTTTTTTGCTGTGATTACTGTTGCAATACTATTGTTAATGAGTTGGGTAATTTTACACGAAGCTCTACCAGCCATTAAGCAGTTTGGAATGGGGTTTTTGTGGGGACAAGATTGGGATACAGGTAATCAGATTTTTGGTGCATTACCCTATATTTATGGAACTTTAGTAAGTAGTGCGATCGCTATTTTATTCGCTGTCCCTGTGGGAATTGCAGTAGCCTTGGTCACAAGTGAAAATTTTTTACCTACATCGCTGCGAATCACCCTAGCATTTGTTGTTGAATTAATTGCTGCAATTCCTAGTGTAATTATTGGTTTATGGGCGATTTTTGTCTTTATTCCAGTTCTAGAACCTCTACAAAAGTGGTTAGCCAGTACTTTTAAATGGATACCACTGTTTAATACAGAAGATCCTTCTGGGACTAATATGTTGACTGCTGGAATTATTCTCGCCATCATGATTTTGCCCACAATGGCAGCAATTAGTCGTGATGTCTTAATGGCTATCCCTAAAGAATTACGTTCTGCATCTATGGCTTTGGGTGGCACTCGTTGGGAAACAATTTTTCGAGTCTTGCTACCATCTGGATTTTCTGGAATAGTAAGTGCAGCAATGCTTGCTTTAGGACGAGCTTTGGGTGAAACAATGGCCGTTACTATGGTGATTGGTAACTCTGCTCAAATCAGCGCTTCTTTACTCGATCCAGCTTATACAATTCCCTCTGTATTAGCTAATGAATTTGCCGAAGCTGAACCGGGTTTGCATATAGGTGCTTTAAGCTATTTAGCATTGATTTTGTTTGGGTTGACTTTAGCTGTAAATATTGGCGCTGTCATCTTAGTGAAGTGGGTTGTCAGAAAAAATAAATAACACTATCTTATTTTTAAATTCCTACAAATACCTCAGTTAACAAGACATTTATCAATAAAAATTTGTCAAACTTATGAGTGGTTACATTCAATCAGAAAAAGATGAATCTTTGGCGGCAGAATTATGCAGTCCTCTGCCAAGAAAGCGGGTAATATTTACCTATGCAATGAATGCGATCGCCTTTGGTCTTACAGGTCTAGTACTCATTCCTTTATTATCAATTTTGTGGGAAATTTTGATCCGGGGAATATCTGGACTCAAATCAGAAATGTTTGTCAAAGCAGTTATTGATAATGGCTTTGGCAATGCTATCTTGGGAACCATAATTATGGTGGTAATTGGTGCTATTTTAAGCATTCCCACAGGAATCATGACAGGAATTTTCTTAGCAGAATTTAGTCAAACTAATCCAGTTGCTAGTATTGTTCGCTTTGTCACCAGCATTCTTACAGGCGTACCTTCAATTGTTGTCGGCGTGTTTGCTTATGGTGTAATAGTTTTGGTCACTAAAGGATTTAGTGCGATCGCAGGTGGTTTTGCTTTAGCCGTAATTATGCTACCTGTAATTATACTGACAACAGAAGAATCCTTAAAACTGATTCCTACATCTCAACGCCTCGCCTCTGCTGCTTTAGGTGGAACTCGCTTCCAAACTACTTTTCGCATTGTTGTAACTACTGCAATCCCCGGAATTACTACAGGTATTTTATTAGCTGTAGCTCGTGCGGCTGGTGAAACAGCACCCTTAATTTTTACCGCTTTATTTAGTTTAGATTGGTCAGAAGGATTGTTAAGTCCTACAGCTTCTTTACCAGTATTGATTTTTAACCTCTACAACGACCCCGATCCACAGAAAAGTCAATTGGTCTGGACTACTTCTATAGTTCTACTCGGCTTAATTTTATCTGTCAGTATTCTTTCTCGCTTAGTTATTAGGCAAAGAAAAATCAAATGAGAATTCTATAATATTTATCCTGGTTCCTGAATCCTATTTTTATCAATTTTTCTTTCGCACCTTGGGCAAGCATGAGTAACCTAATTCCAGCTATCAAAGTTAAAAATATCAGCTTTTACTATGGGACAACAAAAGCTATTGAAAAGGTATCAATAGATATTTATCAGAACCAAGTAACTGCAATTATTGGCCCTAGTGGTTGTGGTAAATCTACCTTCATCAAAATTCTTAATCGCATTAGCGAATTAGAAGGGCCTGTCAAAGTTGAAGGAGATGTAGAATTTTTTGGTCAGAATATTTACGATCGTCGTGTCAACATCAATCGGTTACGCCGCCAAATTGGTATGGTGTTTCAAAAACCGAATCCTTTTGGGATCAGTATTTATGAAAATGTTGCCTACGGGATGAGAATAGCAGGTAGGCATTCAAAATTAGAATTAGATGAAATTGTCGAATCTGCACTTCACAGCGCTGCTCTTTGGGATGAAGTCAAAGATAAGCTCGATAAATCAGCTTTAGGGCTTTCTGGCGGTCAGCAACAAAGATTATGTATTGCCCGTGCTTTAGCAGTCAAGCCAAAAGTTTTGCTAATGGATGAGCCTTGCTCGGCTCTTGACCCCATCGCCACCATGAAAGTTGAGGAACTACTTCATAGCTTACAGTCTGAGTTGACAATTGCGATCGTTACCCATAATATGCAGCAAGCCGCTCGCGTTTCTGATTTTACGGCTTTCTTTAGCACCGATGAAAGTCGGATTGGTCAAATGGTTGAATTTGGCGCTACAGAGCAAATATTTAACAATCCACTCGATCCTCGCACCCGCGACTACATTTCAGGGCGTTTCGGTTAAGGTACGTTCTAGCGTGACTTATTGATTTTTGTCGAGCTATCTTGCACTAAAAGATACTTATAAAGTGTAGTTGAAAAAAGTTACTAATTTATTTTTATAAATAAATTAACTTCTTACTACCCATGAGGAGTATATAATATTCGTATTTTGATTTCTACATAGCTATTTTAAATCGAACCAGACCTAATCCTTGTTCAATAGTTAAGGTGTGAAAGGTGGGTATAAAAAGTTTGTAAAAGATAAATTTTGAGGCATAACTTTAATATAAGTATCGACTAACAGTTTATCTGCTGTATAGCTACTGTATGGCTACGTAATTTCCATGAATATCTTCTTTTGGGGGTAACATAGTGAAACAGCGGTGCTAATTTGTACTACTTTACCTAGTCAGGTTTTGTTTCAGACGTTTTAGGAATATGAGTAAACTAATTCCAGCCATCAGAGTCAAAAACTTCAGCTTCTCTTACGACACTCAAAAGATAGTTGAAGGCGTGTCAATGGATATTTACCAAAACAAAGTCACGGCAATTATTGGTTCTAGTGGTTGTGGGAAGTCTACTTTTCTTAAATCGTTAAATCGCATGAGTGAATTAGAGGCAGAAGTAAGGGTTGAAGGAAAAGTAGAATTTTTTGGGCAGAGTATTTATGAGCGTCGCGTTAACATCAATCGCTTACGCCGCCAAGTTAGTATGGTTTTTCCCAAGCCAAATCTTTTTCCCATGAGCGTTTACGATAATGTTGCTTATGGGGTGAAGTTAGTTGGATGGCATCCGAAAGTAGAATTAGATGGAATTGTTGAATCTGCCATCAAAGCTGCCGAACTTTGGGATGAAGTGAAAAATAAACTACACAAATCTGCTTTAGAGCTTTCTGGCGGTCAACAACAAAGATTATGTATTGCCCGTGCTTTAGCGGTCAAACCTAACGTTTTGTTGATGGATGAGCCTTGTTCAGGTCTCGATCCTATGGGTAGTATGAAAATCGAGAATTTAATCCATAACTTGCGTTCTGAGTTGACAATTGTGATTGTTACTCACAATATGCAGCAAGTTACTCGCCTATCTGATTTTACGGCTTTCTTTCATAGTAATGAAAATCGTATTACTCAAATGGTTGAATTTGGTACTACAAATAAAATATTTACTAACCCTGTGGATTTTCGCACCCGCGACTACATTTTCGCCCGCGTCAGTTAAAGCGTTTCACTCTAGCGATTTAGAAGTATATGACATAGTGCAAGTGGAAATTAAGATTGAATTTAATTTCTGCTTGCTTTGAGTTTTTCTTGTCTTAGGCAATGCAGACTGATATTGACAGTCTGTTTTTATACTCTATATTTAGAGGAAAGTATCTTCTCTAAACCACCTAAATCATAAAATGAAATGTCCTCGGTGCGAATCTACTTCATATCGTAAAAATGGTCGTCGGAATGACAAGCAGAATTACCTCTGCAAAAATTGTGGTAAACAATTCCTAGAATCTGCATTCTCTCGTTCCTTAGAAACTGACTTGCTTGCTAACAGCAACGGATATACTAAAGTATCTACGGCTGAAACGACAGAACTTTCTTTATTAAAAAACCTGCCCGAAGAAGAAATCGCAGAAAAAAGCCTTAGCTCTTTTAGTTTGACATTAGCTGAACAACTGCTGCAAACAATATTATCGCCTAGTTGGTTAGAATCTGCTGCTTTGAGCCAATTTATCCAAAAAATTCAACCAAAAGCTGAAATAAAATATCAATTAGATACAGGAATATCACTTCTACTTTTGGATGCAGAAAACTTAAAATTAGATATTAATTCAGAATTATTTTTAGCTAGTGTCTGTAAGTATCCTCTCCAATTTAAAATGGCATTTGCTAACTGGAAAAATCCAAGTATTGGAAAGCAAGATATTGAACTATATAACCGTGGCTATCAACTTGTCCATGTGCCAGAAGGTAAGGATAGTGCTGATGCAAAAATGATTGCTTTCGGTGCTTGTATTGTACGTTCTTATCCAACCGTTAAAGAAATATTAGTCTGTTCTAGCGATGGGATTTTAAGTCACCTCTGTAATGAACTCCAAAACCAAGGATTAATTGTCTATTGGGTACGTAGACAAGGGCAAACTTTGCATATAGAAAACCGGAATACTGGCAAATTCACTCATTATTCTTTAGCAATGGCAACAGAAGTTCCATCTTTAGAAAAAGTGGTTGAGCAAATTCAAGATTTAATTAAAAATGAACAAGATTCAATCAATACTCGATTACACAGGTTAACAACGATTGCAAGTTTGTTTCAAGAAAGATCCAATATCAATAATAAATCTCATCATAAGCAACCAGAAATTGAAGAAATTACCCCTATTATAAATAATTTATCTGCACAATTAATTCAAGAAGATACTGCGAAAATCCCTAATGAAAAAACATTAGATAAATTATTATTAAAAATTATTCAAGATATACAAACAAAGTCTCCCCAAACTCAAGTGTCTGTGTCCAAACTAGGCTCAGAGTTACGGAGAATAACCGGAGAATCTCCTAATTCAATTATTAAAAAATTAAAGTTAGGTTCCAATTTTACCAAATATCTACAATCATCTCCCACGTTTACATTAAAAATGAATGGCAAGGAATATGAGGTAATGCCGCTATTCTCCGAATAGATACTTTTTAGATGTCTACGTATAACCTGAGCCTATAATTCAGTATTATGTACAAAGATGTAAAGAAATGTAAATAATACGATGCAGAATAAAGTTGTTGTTATTGTCGGAGCTACTGGTGGTATTGGTTCAGCTTTAACACAAAAACTTGCGCCTACCGGAGTCCGGTTGGTACTGGCTGCCAGAGATACAGTTCGTTTAACCACATTGGCTGCTGATTTACCAGGACAAGTTTTGACTGTTCCCACCGATATTACTGACCAACAGCAGGTAGATACTTTGATAGAAAAGACCATCGCTGAGTTTGGTCAAATTGATATTTTAGTGAATGCAGCTGGCGCTGGTATACTCAAACCCTACAACAGCCTAGAACCCACTGATTTAGACAAGATGTTAGATGTCAACTTAAAAGGTAGCTTTTACACCACTCAGGCGGCTGCTGAAGAGATGCAAAAGCGCAAGTCTGGTCACATCTGTAATATCGTAGGAATTCTGGGCAAACATTCGATGGGGATGGCAGCGGCTTATTCGGCTTCTAAGTTTGGTGTTGTCGGTTTTAGCAAGTGCATGGCAGAAGAACTCAAGCGTTTTGGTATCAAGTTCACGCTATTCTACTTTGGTGGGGTAGATTCTCCTTTTTGGGATAACGTCAACCTAAAAGTAGACCGAAAAAAAATGCTTAGTCCTGAAACTGCTGCCAATGCGATTTTCTTTGCTCTTTCTGCCGAACCGCAGGCTGTGCCAATGGAAATTAACATTCAACCTGATAGTCATTTATTCTTTTAAAGGGGGAGTATGCTTACATAATTCTTGCTTAGGAAAGAAGTGAAAATCTAGCAAAAAAGGCAAAATTTACAGATATATAAACTGTTATGCTTGATTTTCAATATTTATGAAAATTGATCGCGTTCATTTCTATGTAGAAGACGCCAAAGTTTGGCGAAATTGGTTTGTACGCCATCTTGGTTTTCAAGCAGTGACCAACGATCGCAGCAGTTCATTTCACACTTGTACAGAAGTGGTAAAAAGTGGTACTGTTTGCTTTTTTCTGTCTTCACCACTGTTACCCACAAGTCCAGTAGCTGAATTTCTGCGTCACTATCCACCTGGTGTGGCAGATGTCGCTTTTGCTGTCGAAGATGTCGAAGGCGCGATCGCACTAGCTCAAATGCACGGTGCTACAATCCTACAACCCATCCAGGAACGCCAGGTAGGTACGGCGTTCATCAAATGTGGCAAAATTGCCGCCTGGGGTGGATTGACTCATACGTTGATAGAAAGGTCATTGGTTTTTGAGAAAGGACAAATGACTAATGACATAGACGCTTCTGCGGCTTCCCGCAGGGTAGGACAAATCACAAATGACAACACTATTACTGCCATAGATCACATAGTGCTAAACGTGGCTGTTGGTGAATTAGATCGTGCCGTCGCTTGGTACGAAAATATCTTAGATTTTCAACCCCAGCAAACATTTAAAATTAAAACCAATCACTCTGCTTTACACAGCCAGGTGATGGTTTCGCGTAACGGTAGCGTTCAATTGCCAATTAATGAACCGGCTTCCAAGAATTCTCAAATTCAGGAATTTCTAGATGTCAATCGGGGGCCAGGAATTCAACATATTGCCTTGCGGACGACTAATCTTGTGAGTGCGATCGCGAAATTTCGTGCCAGTGGTTTATCCTTACTCTCGGTTCCCCAAACCTACTATTCACAACTAAAACAGCGACCAGGACTCACGCTATCACCTCTAGAATTAGAAGCGATCGCTCAACAGGAAATTCTCGTGGACTGGCAAGAATATACTCCTTTAGACGGAGGAAATACTGCACCCTTATTACTACAAATTTTCACCCAGCCCATTTTTGAACAGCCGACATTTTTCTTTGAGTTTATTGAACGTCGTTACCAAGCTCAAGGTTTTGGCGAAGGTAATTTTCGCGCCTTATTTGAAGCCATTGAAAGCGAACAAATTAAACGCGGTACGCTGCAATGAGGTAATTGTCGATACTTTCTTAAAAATAGTTTACAAAAAACCTTTAGCTAGACTTGATACCCTCAAAAAATAGCCATACATCTGAGATAAACTTAATAAAAATTAACTTTTACCGCCGATGCTAAGACTTATTACTGACTTCGACGGCCCAATTATTGATGTTTCCGAACGGTACTACCGTGTTTATCAATTCTGCTTAGATAAAACCCGTCGCCCAGATCAAGTAGTGCAAGAACTTCCGAAAGCGGAATTTTGGCAGTTAAAGCGATCGCGTGTTCCCGAAAAACAAATCGCCTTAAATTCCGGGTTAGACGAAGCCCAAGCCCAAGAATTTGCCCAGCTGCGACGACAAACTGTGCATACAGAACCCTACTTTGACTATGACACCCTCGCGCCTGGTGCTGTGGATGCACTGCTAAAAATTCAACAAGCTGGAATTGATTTAGCAGTTATGACCATGCGCCGATTTCGGGAACTAGATTATGCCTTCCAAAAACACGATTTAGGGAGATTTTTCCCAGAAAATCGTTGTTTTTGCTTGACTAACGACTATGTAAAGACTCGTGATATTGAAGATAAACCCTTGTTAATGGCTAGGGCTTTAGAAGAACTGCCCCCCGCAGCTGATACCTGGATGGTAGGCGATACGGAAGCCGACATCACCGCTGCGAAAAATTATGGTATTAAGGTAATGGCTGTGGAATCCGGGATTCGCGATCGCACCCAATTAGAACTTTACCACCCCGACTTAATTGTTCAGGATTTTAGCGCTGCTGTAGATTTAGTTCTAAAAGCTAAACACCTTGTCTAAAAAGCTCTGTACCTACAACAGATTCAATTAATCAGCATTCGGGTTGCAAATTAAAATAGGAGTCAGAATACTTATTCTGACTCCTGACTTTTTATCTTAGAAGAACACACATAAACCATGTCTTCTTTATCGAAACCTACTTATGGCAGTGGTTTAACGTAGAAAACTACTAACTAACCACAACAATATAAACGTCACTACAGTAGAAAACTGATTCGTTTCCAGATTGATAAATGATATTTGTGGTAAAAGCCAGCTAGCAACTAGTCCCCCAACGATTAGGCCAATTATTAAACTGACCAGGGTGAACAAAACTGCTCGGCCAAATTTGCCTTCCTTGCGATTAAGAAAGTAAATACTAGTGCCTACGCCAACCACCAATGCTAACTGCAAAACCTGATCGCCTCCCTCTGGATAGAACAGGCTAATAGAACTCAAACCGAGAAACCAAGCTCCTGGTAAGAGTATATCCGCAGGTGTTGGCTGATCCAGCATCCGTTGCAGCCATGCGGGTGACTGCTCGCGAGGGGTTGGACTTTCTTTAGGAGGCGATGGCACTCGCAACTCTGGAAACCGTATCCGCTCAGGGACTTTGATTTTACCTTCCTGGCGCATCCGTAAGCGATCCATTAAAATCGCATCGTAAGCCGCCTCAATAACTTCTAAATGCTTGGCGTCGCCATTATGTTGATCGAATAGGCGATTACGAGCATCCTGAATTTCATCGAAGCTAGCCTCTTCTGATACCCCAAGTTTTTCGTAGGGATTTTGATCGCTCATGGGAGTTTGTTACTTCAGCCTCAATCAGCGGCAGTCTTTTATCGAATAAAAAACAATTTTAGGTTTTATTTCGATCGAAACTAAAGTCTCGACCTATTTATATGCCCTACCAGGATAGTAGCACGGGTTAGTTTGATCGACTTTGTAATTTCAACTATAGTCACTTTAACATATCGCTATAACTCCGTGTATACCCTCATGTCGTTGTCTAATTCTGGCTCTAATCTAGAATTTGAACGGAGAGTACCTAAAAGTCATGGTTTTTATGAAAAAATCAACTTTAATGTTTCAAATTTGGCAACTTACTGTGCCCTAAAAGAGTTTTTTTTTAATTATACTGAATAATCGCTTGTGGTATATATCCACATATCGATTTAAAATTGAAACGTTTTAAGTTACCAGCTAACTGGGATCGAGAAGGTGTCTTGCTATCAAGAACGGTTGCAGTTCAAGTCAGAGCGCTTATATACTGTTGGCTAACAGAAGTTTCGCCTTCTCATTGCCCACAATCCTGATTAGAGTATTTATTTTAGAATAATCGGGATTGTTATACCGTAGCCATGTAGATTCTTAGTTAGTCCTAAAGTGGCAACTGCGTTTTTACGCAACTCTCTTGTTAATCTTACGAATTTTTGTGCAAAGTAATGGTCATGGCTCCCGCCAAGATTCTTGTAGTTGACGACGACCCTGCGGTTCGGAATTTAATCCAACGCTTTTTGATTAAACAGAACTATCAGGTGGAGGCTGCCGAAGACGGAAAGACAGCCTTAAATCTATTTGAGCAATTTAACCCTGATTTGGTGATTCTAGATGTGAATTTACCAGATGTCACAGGGTTTAACCTCTGCCAAGAGATGCAAAGTCGTAATGGTGTTTTTGTTTTGATGTTGACTAGCCGTGCTGACGAAGCTGATAAAATTCGCGGCTTTGCTAAAGGTGCTGACGACTATCTCACCAAGCCTTTTGGACTAGGAGAGCTAGAAGTCAGAGTTGGAGCTATTTTGAGGCGTCAGCGAGTGATAACTACGGCCGAGCAGAAACGCTTGGTATTTGAAAAACTTATGATCGATCCAGTGCGACGGGAGGTAGCACTTAATAACCAACCAGTACCCTTAACTGCTCTGGAATTTGACTTGTTGCATTTTTTAGCTAGTCATCCAGGCCGAGTTTGGCGGCGTGCAGAGCTAATCCAAGAGGTGTGGGATTATGAATATGTCGGCGACCAGCGGGTTGTAGATGTTCATATCGGCCAAATTCGCAAGAAGATTGAAATTGATGCTAGTCAGCCAGCATTAATTCAAACTGTACGTGGCGTAGGCTATAAGTTTGAATCTGCTGCTCACCCCCAGCAGTTGGAAGGCAAGTCCTGAGTTTATAGTCTAGAGTTTTTTAACTCTTGACTGTTGACTCTTGGGGTAGTGGTTGGTGAATTTTCTTAGTTTTAGTAACAGACAAATTTAGATAATCAAAATAAGTAGATATTCCTCAAATACACGCCAAACAGTGATTTGAGATATTTATTTATCTATCTATTTAAGATAGTAAACAGGGGAGAAAGTCCACTGGAAAATATTTCTTGGTATGTAACCGTTTTGGTAGATATAACGGTGCTGAGATTGGAGTTCATAGGGTACATAGCTGTGCATTGGTAGTCAAATGAAGCTAAAGTCCCATTAAAAGCCCGTTTATAGCCTCTGTCTGGAAATGCTGCCGTAAGTCAGGGAAGCGGCAGCCTCAAAATAGATATTTCCAGTTGGAGACTGAGAACAAAGGTAAATTCCGCTCTATTAGCAACTACTTTTGGCAATAAAAGAAACTATTAGAACTTTTTTATGGATCGGAATCTACCGATCTTTTTTATTGTAATATTGCCGATCGCTATCAGCTGAAAATCCCGTTAATGGGGCACGGTATGCCGTGCCCCATTAATAAATAGGGGAATAACGCCCTTTATACCAGTAGCTATGGGGTGTCTAGTAAATTAGCTGTTGCTGGTGAGTCGGTACAGGGCATTTCTACTGTGGAGTGATGGAACAAAGTTTCCAGATAGACTCGAGCAGCACGGCGATCGCTATCTCCATTTTGGAGTAAAAACAATGATAGTGCCGCCGTCAGTACTCTGTTTTCATCCCAATCGGGATGGGTTTCTAAGTAGTTTTTTAAGGATTCGTGGAGTGTTTCAGGAATTTCTGTAAAGATACTAACCGTTGATTTCATGAGATTTTCCTCCTATGAGGATAATCAAGAGGGACAAGTTGCTTGCGGTAAAGCGGTTTAGGGCTTTACACGCTCTTTCGCTATCCCGACAATCTGCGTTTACATCTAGTAGTAATATATTTTACACATTTGATGCCAGCGGTTGAACGGAATTATAAAAGCAAGCCGCATCATTGTGCGCCAAGAGGGGGTGGGTTTGTCAATGCTGCGAAATGTTAAAAACGATGGTATAAAAAATAAATGCGAACGAAAGAATCGGGATTTAAGCCGATTTTTTGTTACTTTACTTCATAAAAACTCAGTCCTTAAACTTCTTTCCTACTTGTAATCAACAATCCCCAGTTAGACAGCAAGAAGCCTATTAGCTCGTATAGCACCTGTGGAAAACTGCTAAAATCCCTGTGGAAACCCTGTGGAATCAGTGAGGAAAATAGTAACCAATGATAAGAATTACAAAAATGTCATCAAGTTATGACATTTAAACTCATGAAATTAGCTTCTCAATCTCAGTTATCATCGTGGTTGCCCTCGATACATCCCCAGGTCTGGGTTTTCGCAATTGGTAGATTTCTCTCGGAAGTTGGTACCGGCTGTACCCTGTTTTACGCCCCCATCTTTTTTGTCAATCAACTTGGTTTATCTGCAACCAGTGTTGGGGTAGCCTTGGGTAGCGCCTCGATTTCCGGCATCGTAGGGCGGATTGCGGGTGGTTCTTTGGCTGATTCTGAATATTGGGGACGCCGGCGTACTTTGTTGCTAGCGACGGCGATTTCAGCAATTGCTTCTCTAGTTTTAGCTGCAACCGATAATTTCAGTTCTTTGGTAATCGGTAGCTTGATTAGCGGTTTAGGGATAGGTTTCTATTGGCCTGCGGCTGAAGCTGTGGTTGCTGACGCTAGCCAAATTGACAATCGCCGGGAAACTTTTGCGATCGCTCGACTAGCTGATAATCTGGGGTTAGCGATCGGAATTGTGCTAGCTGGGTTTTTGATTGCGATAATTGGGAGTTATCGCTGGCTATTTGTGATTGATGCCATCTCTTTTATGGCATTTTTTGGAGTTGTCTATGTAGGGATTAATGAAACCGAACAACAGCAGATAGAGGAACCTGAAAAGACAGAACTTTTTGCTGCTTGGATGGCAGTATTAAGAGATTGGCGTTTCCTAGTCTACATCGCAGTTAATATATTTTTTACAATCTATATTTCTCAAATCCACAGCACCCTACCGCTTTACTTCAAAAACTTTGTTTTTGTAGAAAGTACCGCCAAGGGATTTGCTGAAACTACCATTAGCGGACTATTTGCTTGGCATCTAGTGTTCGCAATTATTTGTCAGTTGCCTGTCACCAGTATTTTAAAACGCTGCTCTCACACTCTCGCGCTCACTGTTTCTGCGATTTTCTGGGCAATTGGTTTCGGACTGATTTGGGTTAGCGGCATAGCCCCATCTTATCATCTGCTTTGGGTAACATTGGCATTGGGAGTATTTGCTGTGGCAATTGTTTCCTATACCCCATCTGCTGCCTCTTTAGTGACTGAGTTAGCCCCGGAAAATCAACGCGGCGTGTATTTTTCTATCAACGCTTTATGCTGGGCTGTTGGCTCTTTTATTGGTCATCCTTTGGGTGGATGGGCATTAGACCAACCACAAATTATTACTAATAGTTACTGGCTAGGCTTCATCTTGAGTGTAGCGATCGCTGCGGCAATTTTACAGTATCTCAATCGAATTTTGGCTGAGTAACATAACTCCCCACGGTAAGATGACCTGTTTTTTTACTTATTGACGACGTTCTTGCAGCTTGCGATATACCGATTTTAAATCAACTTGATGGTGAGCTAGGGCAACCAAAGTATGATATAGCAAATCAGCCACTTCACCTGCGATCGCATCTGCTTCATCATCCTTAAAAGCCATTACCACCTCAGCAGTTTCCTCACCAATCTTTTTCAAAATTTTGTTATCGCCACCTGCAAATAGTTTACAAGTGTAAGAACTTTCAGTAGGATTATCGCGGCGATCGCATATTATTTGAAACAATTGTGACAATGTATCACCTGGAGGTGCAGCAATTTTTCCTTCTATTTGGTGAAAACAACTGCGCTCTCCAGTATGACAGGCAACATCTCCTAATTGTTCTACCCCGATAAGCAGGGCATCACTATCACAGTCATAACGGATACTTTGTACTTTTTGAAGATGTCCAGAAGTCGCCCCCTTGTGCCACAACTCTTGCCGGGAACGACTCCAAAACCAAGTTTCTTCAGTTTCTAAAGTCTTTTGTAATGACTCCTGATTCATCCACGCCATCATCAGGACAGTACCATCTAGATAGTCTTGGACAATTGCAGGCACTAGACCCCGTTCATCGTAGCGAATTTTCTCAACCGGGATAGTGTAATGCAGCGATCGCGAATCGTAAGAAGACATACCAGCTAGTTTGCTCTCATGAGAATAATTTATGGATTCACGATACCATTCAAAATAGGACAGCCGATATGTTTTTTTTGAATTAAATATCTAAAGTCAAGTCTTCACTCGACTTGCATAACATAATGTTATTTTTTTGGTTCCGCTAATTTTATAGGATAGAAATTCTAAGCAGTGTTTGACTTTATCCTAAGATAGAGCGTTTTATTGCCCACTGTTAGGAGAGAACTTTGGTAAATACCACAATTAAAACAACAAAATCACAAGAAGTCTTCGCCGCCGCTCAAAATCTCATGCCCGGAGGAGTCAGTTCTCCAGTTCGTGCTTTTAAATCTGTGGGCGGACAACCCATCGTTTTCGATCGTGTCAAAGGCGCGTATATTTGGGATGTAGATGGCAATAAATACATAGACTATGTAGGCACTTGGGGCCCAGCTATTTGTGGTCATGCTCATCCAGAAGTCATTGCAGCATTGCATGAAGCTTTAGAAAAAGGCACCAGTTTCGGCGCACCCTCAGTCCTAGAAAATGTTTTGGCAGAAATGGTCATCGATGCCGTTCCTAGCATCGAAATGGTCAGATTTGTCAACTCTGGAACTGAAGCCTGTATGGGAGTTTTGCGGCTGATGCGGGCTTTCACCAACCGAGACAAAATCATTAAATTTGAAGGCTGCTACCACGGACACGCCGATACGTTTCTAGTGAAAGCGGGTTCTGGTGTTGCCACACTTGGCTTGCCAGACTCACCGGGAGTTCCTAAAGCAGCAACTAGCAGTACTCTTACTGCACCTTTCAATGACTTAGAAGCAGTCAAAGCTTTATTTGAAGAAAATCGCGACGAGATTGCTGGTGTCATTCTTGAGCCAGTCGTCGGCAATGCTGGATTTATCGCACCTGATGCTGGCTTTTTAGAAGGGTTACGGGAACTAACTCACGAATATGGAGCGTTGTTGGTATTTGACGAAGTGATGACAGGTTTCCGCATTGCTTACGGTGGCGCTCAAGAAAAATTTGGCGTCACTCCCGATTTAACAACCTTGGGTAAGGTGATTGGTGGTGGTTTGCCAGTAGGGGCTTATGGTGGTCGCCGAGATATTATGTCAATGGTTGCGCCTGCCGGCCCCGTATATCAAGCTGGGACTCTTTCCGGTAATCCCTTGGCGATGACTGCTGGAATTAAAACTTTAGAATTACTGCAAAAGCCAGGTACTTACGAGTCTCTTGAGCGAATTACTAAAAAACTAGCAGATGGTTTGCTGCAAATTGCCAAAGAAACTGGTCATGCAGCTTGCGGCGGCCAAATCAGCGCCATGTTCGGCTTATTCTTTACCGCTGGTCCAGTTCATAACTACGAAGATGCGAAAAAGTCTGATACAGCCAAATTTGGACGCTTCCATCGCGGGATGTTAGAGCGTGGTGTTTATTTAGCACCCTCTCAATTTGAAGCTGGGTTTACATCTTTTGCCCACACAGAAGAAGACATCGAGCAGACTTTAGCAGTTGCACGGGATGTAATGTCTAGCCTGTAACCTTTTAAGATAAGGGATTTCCAAATAAAAGTATCCTGTTGACTCTTGTGGGGTAGGTATCTTGCCCCACAAAATGGATGATTTATCGGAAGTCCCTTTTTTGAGACGAAAACAAGCGTGCGGAATTTTCGGACTCACTTTAAAACATATTTGCAGAATTCTCAGCAGTTAATAGCGTTCAATCCTTTGATGCTACTGGGGATCGAAGAAATTTTTTAACACATTTGCTCTCTATCGTCATTACTCAAGAAAGGTCACATCTTCGTCATCATTTCGCAATAGCTTCGTCAATAGAATATGCAATATTTAGCCTACATTAAGATTCATAGTTAATGAGGCAGGATTAATAAATTATTAGGGGGTTAAGTCCCTTGCAACTAAGAAGTATCAAGTTTTGTGGCTCTTGTCTGAATCTTTGTTGCAAAACTTAACTTAATTACAAATTATTTTACTTGCTTTTTACAGTTCTCAAAATTTCCTCATACCCCATAGATTACAAAAATTAATGCATAAGAAGGTTCTTACCTTTATGGTGAGGGTTTTGCTTATAGATATTAGATTATCCATCGGGTAAGGTATTTTTTCAGAGTCAGGGTTGGAGCCAACTTAAAAAAATATACCAGTCATAACTGTAGCTTGTATGGCAAGGCTTACAGAGTAGAAAAAGCTGCCATAAATACTGTGAAAAAAAGATGGTTCAACCTTGAAGGAGCTATGAAGTGAACAACAATAAATCATTTTTTGGTCTGCAAAAAATATTAGTTACGTTGCTTGTATTGAGTGGGAGTGTGAGTGTGAGCACGATGATGCTTATTAAGTCAAGCTCTTCTAATGCTCAAAGTACAGAGAATATAAATGTAAACAATCAACCAAGCAAAGTTGGAATTCAGCAGCAGATTGAAGAACTCAAAGCAACGATGCTTAGAAGTTGGCAGCAACAAGTACAAACAAAAGGTTTTTCATATACTGTGCCACAGCGTTTTCAAGGGGCAATAGTTGATGCGGCAAAATTGACTCCCGACCAGAAAGTAATTGCGCTCACCTTTGATGATGGGCCATGGCCTGAAAGTACCGGGGAAGTACTAGATATTCTCAAAAAAAATCAGATAAAAGGGACATTTTTTCTGATTGGGCAAAATGTAAAGAATTATCCAGGCTTAGTGAAGCGGGAGATTGCTGAAGGTCACGTAATTGGTAATCACACTTGGCATCATTGGTATCAATTCTTAAATCCACAAGCAGCTGCCTATGAAATTGACCACACAGCAGACTTGATTTATCAAGTGACAGGGATTAAAACAAATTTATTTCGACCACCAGGGGGAATCATGCACAATGGGGTGGCTAGTTACGCTAGAAATAGCAAATATGCTATCATTCGCTGGTCATCTGACTCTGTAGACTACTCACGTCCTGCTGTACCAAAATTAATTAATAATGTGTTTAGGAGGGCCAAGCCAGGTGGAATTGTGCTAATGCATGATGGTGGTGGTAATCGCTCTAAAACTGTGCAAGCTTTACCAGAAATTATTGCCAACTTTCGGAAACAGGGCTATAAATTTGTTACTATTCCTGAACTTTTAGAAATGCAAGATAAAGATCAAAAGCTAACTGCAAACAAAAAAACCGTCCAAAACTAACATCTGAACGGAACTTTAACGTATTAATACTTTATGCCAATCTAGTTATGTTGCCAGTTGTGCTGATACCTTACAACTACAAGTCAGGAGGTAAAATCACCTGATCGATTGCGTGGATTACGCCGTTACTACCTGTAATATCTGCCTGTGTCACTTTAGCATCATTGACAGTGACACCAGTAGCAGGATCGACTTTAACGTTGATTGTGCCACCTTCGAGGCTTTTAACTTCGCCAGACTTTAAATCAGTAGACAATACCTTACCAGGCACCACATGGTAAGTTAAAATCTTGAGCAATACTTCTTTGTTATCTGGCTTTAATAATTCTTGCAAAGCATCTGCTGGTAACTTAGCAAAAGCTGCATCTGTGGGTGCAAAAATAGTTAAGTTATCTTTGCCTTGCAAAGCTGCGGTTAATCCTGCTGCTTTCAAAGCCTTGGTCAACGTGGTAAAGGAAGCGTTTGACTCTGCCAAGGCTAATAAGTTTTTGCCTTGATTGCTACTTGCCCCTGGTTTTGGTGGAGTTGTAGTAGGTGTATTAGTAGATGGTGTGGTAGGTTGAGTTTCTGGGGTAGTACTTGGGGTGACGGGTGTAGGTTCACTAGGTGTAGCACTACCACCACCACGGTTATAGGGAGGCTCGTTGAAAATACTTGGTCTGGGATTTACCGTTCCACCACTTCTCTGTGCTACTGGCTTGCGTTTGGTATTGCCCTTTTCGATTTGAGAAACGGCTTCAGCAGGCGCGTATTGAGTGTTTGCTTGAAGGCGTTGACCTTGGTTATAGGGAGCTTCGTTGAAAATACTGGGGTTAGGATTTAATACCTCTTTCGCATCAGATGGTAAAGTAATGAGGACGCTGAAACTAGTAAATCCTGCTATGCCTGCCAACGTGGTCAGCAATTTGCTGTAATTTGTCTTCATAAATTTTGTTTTTTTTGTCCACACATTACATAAAGATTTATAACATTTTGCTATGCACAAAATCTAACTCAAGAGGGAAGTAAGGTTTTTCTGTAGAATAGTTTGTGCTAGTAAGGTTAAATATTTAACCTCGATTCACGCCGATCGTCATGAAATATATCTACCATATTATTTCTTGGAAATTGAACAAATTTTCTCCATCACACAAAAATTTAAAAACCCCACTCGGATAACATAAATTATCGAAAAGTATGAAAATCTCACCTCTACAAGCTATAAGTTACAATTAGCTCCAAAAAAAGATTATACTTGAAAGATAATTTATATACAAAGTTGTACTTAAATTAATAGTTGATTCATAAATGTTGAATTACATTGATTATTCAGCAAAAGCACAGAAATTAATTCCCGAAATATTTTAGGGTAGGCTAACGCTGACAAAAATTGAAGTAACTGTTGAAGACCCACGAATGAGGGGTTAGGGCTATTTATATAATATATGCCGAATTAAAATACTTAGTTATTTGATATTTTAATCAATCAGAAAACAAGATTTTTTTAAATCGATAATTTTGCCAACAATCAGGCATCGGTTAAACCTTAATGTCAATTAAATAGACAGCTTACCAACTAATACCAATAAAAATTACTTAAACTAAAGATACAATTGTAAAGTTAATAAGTTGACCAGTTACAAGAGATAGAACACATGCTGGAATTATACCAATGGGAACTCTCTCAATACTCAGAGAAAGTGCGCCTAATTCTAGATTTTAAAGGACTAGATTACCGCAAAATAGAGGTCACGCCTGGGATTGGACAAGTGGAACTGTTCCGGCTGACTGGTCAAAGACAAGTGCCAGTATTAAAGGATCGTAATAAATATATTGCGGATTCCACGGAAATAGCTAAGTATTTAGACTTAGAGTATCCCGATCGCCCCATAATACCGCAAGATCCTAAACAACGGGGTTTAACTTTATTAATAGAAGAATGGGCGGATGAGTCTATAGGCATCAAAGGTCGCAAAGCACTATTTGCAGCCGTAAGTCAAGATCAAAATTTCCGTAAGTCTTTATTACCCACCTCAACACCAGATATATTTAAAAGTCTGGTTCAAGGAGTACCTAGTGACTTACTGACAGTGTTGGGTTTTGGCGTAGGTTACAGCCCAGATGTGATACAGTCAGCGATCGCATCTTTAAAACAAGACTTGGAAGCCTTAACGTTATTATTGGCAGATAGTCCTTATTTAACAGGAGATGAGCCGACTTTAGCTGACTTAGCGGTGGCTGGCTTATCGATATTACTCAAGTTTCCCTCTGGGCCCTATCTGGATTTACCAGCTTCTATCAGAGGTAAAGGATTGCCAATCTTTGCCGAGAATATAGATTATCAACCATTCTTTACCTGGCGCGATCGCCTTTACGCCCAATTCCGCAAACCGTTAATTAGTACCACTCCATCAACAGGAAGTGCGCCAACCTCGATTCAGATTGATTAGATAATGGGGACTGGGGATTGGGAACTGGGGACTGGGGAGATGAGGGAGCAGGGGGCAGGGAAGCAGGGGAGCAGGGGGCAAGGGGCAGAGAAGAATAATAATAACTAATGCCCTATGCCCAATGACAAATGACAAATGTCCAATGACAAATGACAAATGACAAATGACAAATGACCAATGACTAATCAGATGAATTCGGCACAGCCATTAGGTTCGGTCATTCAAGGTTCTCTAACTGAAGGTTTAGAAGTCCGATTGCATCCTGACATTTCTGTAGAAGATATGCGGGTGGGTAAATTTCTTGTTGTGCAAGGGATGCGATCGCGTTTTTTTTGTATGCTGACAGATGTAGCATTGGGAGCTGCTAATGCCCGAATTATTGCTAATCCCCCCAATTGGGAAGACACTTTTTTACGAGATGTTTTAGCCGGAAGTGGTACTTATGGTACTATCAACCTCGCGCCGATGTTGATGTTCACTCCCGAAACTGAAGAATCTTTCTCCCCAACAAATGGCAAATCGGCAAATCCTTTCCTTCCATCGGTGACGGGTTTAGCTTCATTTATGCCACAAACCAGCACGACAATAGAATTGTTGCCGGTGAAAACTATTCCTAGTCACTTTAGTCAAGTTTACGAAGCAAGTGTTGACGATTTTCGCCGCGTATTTGGTTGGGAAGATGACCCCCAAAGGCGCAACTTTTCCATCGGCAAACCTTTGGATATGGATGTACCCGTTTGTATCGATTTGAATCGCTTTGTAGAACGGAGTAATGGGGTTTTTGGGAAATCTGGTACTGGTAAATCTTTTCTAACACGGCTACTTTTAGCTGGCGTTATCCGTAAAAATGCGGCAGTAAATTTGATTTTTGATATGCACTCGGAGTATGGCTGGGAAGCCGTTGCAGAAGGTAAAAATGTCAATACTGTTAAAGGCTTAAAGCAACTTTTTCCTAGCAAGGTAGAAGTTTATACCCTCGACCCGGAATCGACAAAGCGTCGGGGTGTGCGTGATGCTCAAGAACTTTATTTGAGTTACGAGCAAATAGAAGTTGAAGATATTAAGTTATGTAGCCGAGATTTAGGACTCTCTGACGCAGCCTTGGATAATGCCAATATTTTGTATAGCGAATTTGGCAAGTCTTGGATTGTCCAATTGTTGAATATGACTAACGAAGAAATCGAGATGTTCTGCGAGGAGAAACGCGGACACAAAGGCTCGATTATGGCATTGCAGCGCAAACTCTTGCGGATGGATAGCTTGAAGTATATGCGAGCCGTTTGCCCCCAGAATTACATTAGTAAAATTGTGCAATGCCTGGAATCTGGGAAGAATGTTGTGATAGAATTTGGTTCCCAGTCTAATATGCTCTCTTATATGTTGGTGACAAATATGATCACCCGCCGTATTCACGAGCATTACGTCAAGAAAGCAGATAAATTCCTGCAAAGCAAAAATCCTAGCGATCGCCCAACGCCATTGATGATTACCATTGAAGAGGCGCACCGTTTCCTTGACCCAGCTATCGTTCAAAGTACTATCTTTGGGACTATCGCCCGCGAGCTGCGGAAGTATTTTGTCACACTTTTGGTAGTCGATCAACGTCCATCAGGCATTGATAATGAAGTGATGTCGCAAATAGGGACTCGCATTACCGCTTTGCTGAATGATGAAAAAGACATTGAGGCGATTTTTACAGGTGTATCTGGTGGTAGCGGACTGCGATCGGTATTGGCAAAGCTAGACTCGAAACAACAAGCTTTAATATTGGGTCACGCCGTTCCTATGCCCGTAGTAGTCCGTACCCGTCCTTATGACGCAACTTTTTATGCCGAAATTGGTGAGCCAGCCTGGGAAGAAAAACCTGACGCAGAAGTATTCGCCGCTGCGGAACTAGCCAAAGCTGACCTTGGATTTTAGATTGTCATTTGTCAGTTGTCATTTGTCATTTGTCCTTTGTAAATGACCAATACTTCTCTACGAACGCTAACAGCGTGTCAAAGACAGAGATTACGCCAACGACTTACCTCGGCTCCACTACCTCGACTTCGCTCGGCACAAGTCGGCACGAGCCGCTCAGTACAAGTGACAAATGACCAATGACCAATGACAAATGACTAATTCGTGACATCCCTCCATTATCACAGCAAATTAAGTTCGGTTATCCCGCTAGTTTTGGCAACAGAAGAGGGGTTTTTGGCGTCACTATAGAAGTAGTCAGCAATTTCGAGGAAATTTAAAAATTTTTTATATAACGGCTGCTTTTAAATTATAATAATAGGTTTTATCTTAAGAGAGTTTACTATTTGCCTGATTTATCGTATCATAAGTTAAGTAAACTCATACCGACTTCGGATTTACCGATCGGTGTTAGTAACTGTCCAAGAGAAGAATTCTCAAAAATAACCAGCGTGCTTATAAAAAATTGAAAATTTAGGGAAGGTAGGGGAACCTATCAATGGGGGCTTACCGTCTTAACAACGGCTGTATCAATTAACTAATTGCTTTTGATAGCTCCCGATATTTCGTGATAGATGTACTACTTCTCCCCATCCATTTAGTAATAAAACATACATTATCTTTACGAAGTAGAGGACATCGCACCAATGCCTACTGTCAATACCCAAACGGAAAACCTCAACACCAAATTCACGGCTGATATGGTGCGAACCTATCTGCGAGAAATTGGTCGTGTACCACTGCTAACCCGCGAACAAGAAATTGTCTTTGGCAAGCAAGTGCAACAAATGATGACGCTCATCGATGCCAAGGAAGCTTTGGCGAAGAAGTTGCAACGCGAACCGGATATTTCAGAGTGGGCTGACCACGTTAAACAATCGGAAACCGATGTGCAGCAGACAGTGGCACAAGGTAAGCGGGCAAAGCAAAAAATGATCGAAGCGAATTTGCGCTTGGTTGTCGCTATTGCTAAAAAGTATCAAAAGCGAAATATGGAGTTTCTGGATTTAATCCAGGAAGGAACACTAGGCTTAGAGCGGGGTGTGGAGAAATTTGACCCGATGAGGGGTTATAAGTTCTCGACTTATGCTTACTGGTGGATTCGCCAAGCAATTACTCGGGCCATCGCTCAACAAGGTCGGACTATTCGCTTACCGATCCATATCACCGAGAAACTGAACAAAATTAAAAAAGTGCAGCGCGAGTTGGCTCAAAGCTTGGGGCGATCGCCAACTCCAGCCGAAATTGCCAAAGCACTGGAACTAGAACCTGCTCAGATTCGCGAGTACCTGAATATGGCTCGTCAACCAGTGTCTTTGGATGTGCGAGTTGGTGAAAACCAAGATACTGAGTTGCAAGAAATGCTCGAAGATGATGGCCCATCACCAGAGTATTACACCAACCAGGAATTCTTACGCCAAGACTTGAACAATCTGTTAGCAGAACTAACACCGCAACAGCGAGAAGTTGTAGCACTGCGCTTTGGTTTAGAAGATGGTAATGAAATGTCATTGGCAAAAGTTGGTGAGAGATTGAATCTCAGCCGCGAACGCGTTCGTCAGTTAGAGCATCAAGCTTTGGCTCATCTGCGTCGCCGTCGTGCCAATGTCAAAGAATACGTTGCTAGCTAAAATAAGAGACGCGGAACTTCGCGTCTCTACAGCACCTTGGTGATGCGCTTCCTGAATTCAGGGGGCGATTTTTTTTGCTGAAAACCAGGAAACGCAGTTAATCAGGTATTCGCTAAAATGAATAGCATTAATAATTAACGTGAGTTCGACAAGTCCCTTGCTTTTTTTGACCTCTTTCCCAACCCCTCTTAGACACCTAGAGGGGAGCCAAAACCCTAATTTCTCGTTGCTCCTCTCTTTACCGTAGGAGAGGGAGGGAGAGGTCGATAGAACTCACGTTAATAATTAATATAAGTATAAACCCTTGAGATTACAGATAAAACCCCATCTGCGGGTTGCAAACCATTAATTTTTTGTATCGGCAAACGAAAGTATGTGTAGCCGCAATTTCTAATCGTCAGGGCTACATCCGTTTTAAATCTTGTAAAACTGCGGTGGCTGATTGATAGCGATCGCTAAAATGATAGCAAACCATTTTATCTAAAATTGCCGCTAATTCTTCACTTACTTGCACGGTTTGCCGCCAGATCGCATTACCCGTTTCTGGATCTGGGTGGAGTTCTTGCGGTGGTATCCCAGTTATCGCTTGAATAGCAATCATTCCTAAAGCATAGATGTCACTGCATAAGCGGGGATGACCGGCAAATTGTTCTGGAGGTGCATAACCCCGCGTCCCAATGGCTACTGTGGCTAATTCTGTTTGCTCGCTACTCGACGGTTGCATCAATTTGACAGCACCAAAGTCAATCAATACCAGTCGATTATTTTGAGCGCACCTAATAATATTAGTCGGTTTGAGATCGCGATGAATCACTCGATGTTGATGAACAAATTCTAGAACTTCTAAAACTTGTTTGAGCATTTCCATCACAAATGATTCGTTTTGCACATTTTGTACGGGTGGTAATTCTTCACTTAGGGTATGTCCCTCAATATATTGTTGAATTAAATAAAATTCTTGATTATCTTCAAAATAAGCAAGTAGTTCAGGAATCTGATGATGTTTACCCAAAATCTCTAAAATTTCAGCTTCACTATGAAACAACCTGCGGGCGACTTGCAAAAATCGTGTATCTTGACGGGCTGGCATTAACTTTTTAACTACACAAGTAGGATTACCGGGTCGTTGAGTATCCTGTGCTAAATAAGTCCGACCAAATCCACCAGCGCCGAGAGTTTGAGAGATTTTGTAGCGTCCACTCAAAAGCAAATCACCTGATTTTATTTCTGGTGAATCAACTGGAGGAGGAAAGTCAACAGACGAGTCGGGAATTGCTGTTTTATCTTCTAAGAGTATATTTAATTGGGCGATCGCTTCTTGTTGTTTTTCAACTTGCAGAACAATCACCTGAGTTTGCTGTTGATTTTGGTAGCTAGTATAAGCGATCGCACAGATACTACTGATCGCCAAAGCAAGAGCAGGAGGGATTAATGGCACCCATCCAGCTTGTAAAAACAAAGCAACGCAGATTACTACTAAGCCAAATAGAGTTATCCCTAACGCCACTAGCAAAAGCAGCGGATTTTGCCACCGCAATACTAAAACACCACCTAATAGCGACCAGCCCCACACCCAAATAAGTTCCACCCAGTTTGGCCAATACCAAATCAAGGGTCGCCCATCCAACACTGTACTGATAAGTTGACTTGCTATCTGTGCATGAATAAACAGAGCAGGCATTCTAGCTGGTTGATCTGGTAAAGCGCTGTAGGGCGTATAAAAGCCACTTGGAGGGATATTAGCCGCTGTAGTGCCAATAATTACCAGACGGTCTTTGAATAAACTGGGGTTGACTCGATCGCTAAGAACATCTGTGAGGCTTACTTGGTCGGCGAGGCTATTGGGGTGACGGTAGTTTAATAATATTTGATAGCCCTGTGCATCCAAATGTTGGTAGCCACCAGAATTAGGTTGTAAACGCCGGAACAGCATTTTACCTAATATAAAATCTCCTTTTTTCGTGAAATCGTATTCAATACCTTGCTTTTCTAGATAATTAATTGCAATTAATGCACCAAATGCAAATTGTGTTGTACATTTATTGTCTGTAGAGTTAGCAAATAATAAAGTGCGGCGGAGACTTTGGTCGTTTTCATTGTCAGCGACCACATCGCTAAACCCGACATTATCTATAGCGGCATTCGGCGGCGGGGGAATTTCATCTCTACCCAAACTGCTGAACAAACAGGTAGTGACAATGTTATCTTGATTTTGGAGATTAGCCGCCAAATTATTGTCTTCTGGTCGGAAAAGATATAAACCAACAATTCGCGGTTGATAAGACTCTATTTTCTTTAATAACTGATTGATTGTCCGATCTGATAGAGGCCATTTCTCGCGTTTGAGATCGTTATCAGTAATTTTTACTAGCACAATCCGCCGATCGGGTGCTTCTGATGGACGCGATCGCAACATCTGGTCATAAACTCTTAACTCCCAAGGCTGTAACCATTTGAGTTCCCGAACTCCCCAGATAAAGGCGGTAACTCCTATACTGGTCACAAAAATAATTTCTAGCCAACTTTTGCTCTTAGAAGTTTCACGGGAATCCTGAACTTTGACAAAAGGTACGCGGAGTTTTTCTAATAGTCCACTAATCACGGCGTTGAGGCGGTAGCCTGAATTGGGTAGATGTTGTCGGTACAAAAGTCAATTTTGGGAATCTAGGTTAAAAGTTAATTAACCTAAAGCTCCTATTAATGTAACAATTTACTTGTTAGTTAGAGATTTTGACGTATTCCTACTTTTAAAGCAAGCTTACGCCCAGCGTCAACCATAGAATCAGACAAGCCCTAATCATCTGTTTGAGATGTTTGAACATCTTCAACAGGATTGCTAATTGGCAAAGAAATCGGATTAGTAGATGGAGTTAGTGAATCTAACTGAGGTTGTTCAAGTGATGCTTCAATGCTGGAATCAGCAGTAGAGGAGCCGACAATTTTATCATAGTTAGAAGCAACAGCTAAAAAAGCGCCACCCAAAATATAGATAGGTAATGGCAGATTAAATTCTTGCAACCAGTCAAACAGTTCTGCTAAGGCAAACAGCACTAAAAAGCAAGCAAGCCAAACCTTCATATTCTTATCCCCTGAATTGAAACAATTCTATTACTAGCTTAAATAGCTTGCATCATAGTTGATGTAATACATAATCACCAACTTACAAGGTCTATAGCCGTAGATAGATGGAGTCAAAGTTATAGCAGATGCTATATTCCAATATTTAAGTAGGTGGGTGGAAAAATTTATTGTTGAAATGAGGCAGGAGGCAAAAGGGAAGAGAGTTTTAGCCTAGTTAATTTTTCTTCACATAATTTGATTTTATTATGCCGACTTACTTACTAGAAAAATTTACAGTAAATTTTGAGTATTTCTATCCAAAATGGCATCGCTGGTTGGAAAATTGCATTTATGCCTCAGAAAGTGGTGTATCAATCTTAATTAGAGATATTACTGAGTGCAAACGCAGCCAACAGCTTCTAACTGCACAGTATGCGATCGCTTACGTCCTTTCTGAGACAACTACGCTTGTGAATGGGGTTCTAGCTATTCTACAATCCTTGTGCGAAAGTTTAGGATGGCAAGCTGGTATTTTCTGGAGTGTAGACGATGAAGCTAATGTTGTACACCCCATGAGTACTTGGTATTCACCTGATTTGGAGAAAAAACCATTTAACCAGCACACAATTACTTTTAGTGAAGGTTTACCCGATCGGATTTGGGCAAGTGGTCAACCTGTTTGGATTTCAGAACCCGCCCAAGACGAGAATTTTTTTGCCACCGCGATCAGATTTCCGATTCGGTTGGGTAATAAAATCTTAGCTGCGCTCGAATTTTTCAGCGCTCAAATTTTAGAACCTGACACCAATTTACTCCAAATGATGAGTGCGATCGCCACTCAAATTGGTCAGTTCATTGAGCAGCAGCGAAGCTCGTCATTACTGCAAGAAAGTGAGAAAAAATATGTCAGATTTTTGAAATTCCAGGTGTCTCGATTGGAGAGGAAAATCTACCATTGTTAAATAGGTGGGTGGGAAAATTTATCGTTGAGATCGAGCAGGAGGGAAAAGAGTTTTAGCCTAGTTAATTTTTCTTTACATAGTTTGGTTTTATTGTGCCGACTTACTTAAAAATTTAATTGATAACCTGAAAGCTCGAGAGGTTACAGATTTGCGACAATATTTGGATGAACAGCAGCAAATAGAAGAAAATCTGCGTCATAGTGAAGCACGCTACCGCTCACTGGCAGAAGCAAGCGCATCCATCGTTTGGAGCGCCGGGCCTTGGGGCAACGTTGTTGACGAGATTCCGACTTGGGAGGCGTTCACTGGGCAAAGTCCCGAACAATACAAAGGATGGGGTTGGGTTGACGCACTACACCCAAATGACCGGACATCTGTAGCTGCCATTTGGAGACAGGCCTTTTTTGGACGCAGCGTTGCAGTTGCCGAGTATCGCGTTCTGCGGCATGACGGCGAATACCGTGACATGGCTATACGTGGTGTGCCCATACTTGACGAATCAGGCGAAATCCAGGAATGGGTAGGAATGTGCATGGATATCAGCGAACGCAAGCAAGCTGAGGCAGAACGCGAGCAACTGTTGGCGCTACTGAAAACAGAGCAGACTCGCTTGGTTGAAGCTAACGTTCTGCTTGATACCCTCTTTAATAACGCCCCTGTAGGTATTGGTCTATGGGATGAGAAATTGAGATACGTTCGCTTGAATGACGCTTTAGCTGAGATTAACGGTTTTCCTCAAGAAGCGCATATCGGTAAGACCGTCGCTCAAGTGCTACCTGGGGTAGATCCTGCGGTCATGGAAGCTTTACACCATGCGATCGAGACGGGAGAATCTATTACCCAAGAGACCAGTGGAGAGACACCCGCCGCACCTGGAAAGCAGCGGCACTGGTTGGTAAATTATTATCCGATTAAACTACCAAGTGATATTACTTGGGTGGGTGCAATCTGCCAAGAAATCACGGAGCGCAAGCAAGCAGAAGTCGAGCGGGAACATCTGTTTGAGCGAGAGCAAGCGGCTCGTGTTGAGGCTGAAACTGCCAAAGAACAAGTTACCAAGATTTTAGAGAGCATAACTGACGGCTTTCTTGCCTTTGATCGTGAGTGGCGCTTTACCTATCTCAATCATGAGGGAAGCAGAACTCTGGGGCGTTCCTGCGAGGATCTGCTCGGAAAAAATTTGTGGTCAGAGTTTCCAGAACTGGCTAATACTAGCTTTGGTCAACTTTATCTCAGCGCAGTTGCTCTAAAAATGCCGCTTGAGCTTGAAGATTATTACCCACCCTTTGATGCATGGTTTGCGGTTCGCGCTTATCCTTCAGCCACAGGGTTATCACTTCATTTCCGTAACGTTAATGTACGCAAGCAGGCAGAAGCAAAACTGCGCGAGAGTGAGGCGTGTTTTCGGCTGCTGGCTGAGAATTCAACTGATATTATTTCCCGCCAGACAGTAGATGGAATTCTTCTGTACATTTCACCAGCTTGCTACACAGTATTGGGGTATCAACCAGAGCAACTAGTCGGTCATCCCAGCCAGGAGTTAGTTCACCCAGACGATTTGGCAGAGATTGCCAGGAATTACCCAGTCAATGCCGATTTACCAGATATTTATACCGTTACTCACCGCGCTCGTCACAAAGACGGGCATTATATCTGGTTGGAAGCAACTATTCGAGCTATTCGCGATCGCCAAACTCAAGAAATTTTAGAGATACAAGCGTCTTCGCGAGATATCACTAAGCGCAAACAAGTGGAAGAGGAGCAGCGTTTCTTAGCTGAAGCTAGTGGGATTTTGGCTAGATCGTTGGACTACGAGACAACCCTAGCAGGTTTGGCACGTTTAGCAGTGCCGGAAATCGCTGATTGGTGCTTAGTTGATATTATTTGTGACAATCAATTAGTCCGCCGGCTTGCAACAGCCCATGCCAATCCAGAGAAACAAGAATTGGTCGAAGAGTTACAAAATTATCCGCCTGATTTGGCACAAACAGCAGGAGTTGCGAAGGTAATACGGACAGGCAAATCACAAATTACTCATTTTATTTCTGAGGAACAGCTCCAAGGGTTAACCCACAACGCCAGTCACTTCAAAATCCTGCAAGAACTAAATCCAACATCTGGTATGAGTGTACCGCTAATCGTTCGAGGACGAGTGCTGGGAGCGATGACTTTGGCATCTTCTTCAGGTCGTTTCTACGATAACAAAAGCCTGATGTTAGCTGAGGAGCTAGCTGGCCGAGCGGCGATCGCAGTTGATAATGCCCGACTCTACAGAGAAGCCCAGCAATCTCAACAGGCGGCTTTACGCGCAGCATCTCGCACTACCCGTCTGCAAGCAATTACCGCTGCCCTTTCTGAATCTTTAACTGCAACACAAGTTGTTGAAGTAATTGTGGAGCAAAGTATAGCAGCTTTGGGAGCTAGTTTTGTTTTTGTCGCACTACTGACTGAAAGCGGTACTGAATTAGAACTTGTCCGAACTGTTGGCGGACAACAAGAAATAGTAGATTCATGGCGTCGATTCTCGATTAATGCATCCGCGCCACTGGCAGAAGTTGTAAGAACTAAGCAGCCTATTTGGCAAGAGCCAACCGAAACAAGGATTGCTCGTTACTCAAATCTTGCCAAGGAGTATGCTCAGTCCAACTACGGCGCTTGGATTTCGATTCCATTGCTCATCGAGGGACAAGCTATTGGTGGAATGTCTCTAGCTTTTACCGAAATTCAGAAGTTTAATCAAGACGATCGAGCTTTTATGCTGGCACTAGCACAGCAGTGCGCACAAGCGATGGAACGTGCCCGTCTATACGAGGCAGAACAAACCGCCCGGAAAGTAGCAGAAAACGCCAACCGGATAAAAGATGAGTTTCTGGCAGTACTTTCTCATGAATTGCGATCGCCACTCAACCCAATTTTAGGTTGGTCAAAGCTACTCCAAACCAAAAAGCTTGATGAAAAGACAATTCCTCAAGCGCTGAAGACTATTGAGCGAAATGCGAAATTACAGGCTCAACTGATTGAAGATTTACTGGATATCTCCCGGATTTTACAAGGTAAAATCAGCTTGAATATCTACCCAGTCGATCTGACATCTGTGATTTCGGCAGCAATGGAGACAGTGCGGCTATCAGCAGAAGCTAAATCAATTGAGATGCACATTAGTCTGGAACCAAATTTGGGACAAGTTTTGGGAGACTCCAACCGATTGCAGCAAATTGTTTGGAACCTGCTTTCAAATGCGGTTAAGTTTACACCAGAAGGCGGACGGGTTGATATTCGACTATCATCATGTTCTAATGTCAACTCAGCACCCAGCACTCATAACTCAGCACTGATTCAAGTCAGCGACACAGGAAAAGGCATCGACCCCAATTTTCTGCCTTACGTGTTTGAATATTTTCGTCAAGAGAATAGCAGCACCACCAGAAAATTTGGTGGATTGGGGTTAGGATTAGCGATCGTCCGTCACTTAGTCGAATTGCATGGCGGGACAGTCCAAGTAGAAAGTGAGGGCGAAGATCGGGGGGCAACTTTTACTGTGAGACTACCGTTAATCCAAAATCAATTAGAGATTAAACAGGAGAGTAGCAATTCTGAGCCATCTTCAAATTTGAATGGCATCAAAATTTTAGTAGTGGATGATGATACAGATACGCGAGAATTTATTGTCTTCTTACTAGAGCAGTATGGGGCAAATGTGACAGCAGTAACATCAGCAAATGAAGCCCTAGCTACTTTAGCCCAATCCTTACCAGATATACTTTTAAGCGACATTGGGATGCCAGAAGTGGATGGCTGTATGTTTATGCGACAGTTGAGAACCTTGCCAGCAGAGCAGGGAGGAAAAATTCGCGCGATCGCCCTTACCGCCTATGCTGGAGAAATGAACGCTCAACAAGTGCTAAAAGCCGGATTTAACAAGCATATAGCCAAACCAGTAGAGCCAGCCGAATTAGTAGATGCGATCGCTAACTTAATCGCTGAATAAACCTGCCTCTACCTGTTCGCTATTACTTGATACAGTTAAAACTAATTGTCAGTTTTAAATCATATCTGTAAGAATATTTGCGATCGCTTGTTCCTTTCTTGGTTTTTACTTAACCAAACAATAGGCTTAACAAGTTAGTTGAGCAACTTGTTAAGCCCCTTGTTCAAGTTAGGCAAACTTCCGCTACAGTGTAATAGCTAGCCAAGTTAATAGCTGAATAAACCACAAATGACAAATGTGTAATAGCTGAATAAACCTGTCTCTACCTGTTTACCATTACTTGATATTATCAGGTATGCTCGCTTTATATTCTAGATCGGAAAGAATCCCTTGTTTGATATCAATCTTACGCGAGATGACTTTTTCATCAAAATAAAAATCAGCAACGCGCTGCTGTTCGGCAACGATCGCAGGTGTAATTTTTCTCAATTTATAAGTACGACGGCTTGCCACCTTTAGCGCAACTGCTGGATCTAATTTCTGTTCATCAACTAAAATTTTGGCATAATCGCTTGGTTTTTTTTCAGCCGCTTCTCCTACTTTCTGTGCTTCCTCTAAAAACACTCGCACCAATTGCGGATTTTGGGTGACAAATGCACGCCTGCCAATATAAAACCCGCCGAGAGTATTAATTCCTTTTGCATTTCTCAGATTACGAATCGGGGTAGTACTTTCTACAGCAGCTAAAAGCGGATCGCCACCCACCCAGGCGTCAGCCTTGCCTTGAATAAAGGCATCGCGGGCCTCAGTTGGAGTCAAAGCAACGATTTGAATATCGCTAATTTTTAATCCTACTTCTTTCAACGCTTTTGTTAGTAAATACTGTGCATTGGAACCTACCTGAAAAGCAATTTTCTTCCCTTTAAGATCGGCTACTTTCTTAATAGGAGAATTAGCTTTCACCACAATACCTTGGTTTGTACCATCGCTGGGCGTGCGTCCAGTAAGATAGACAACTTCAGGGATGAGGCCTGGGCGTGCGGCTTGGTCAAATATTGGAGGTGTCTCTCCCACATTACCGATATCCACTTTACCTTCATTCAGCGCTTTGATCAATTGCGGCCCTGCTGCGAATGGCCCAACCCAATTCACAGTTATACCCAATGCTTTGAAACGTGGCTCAACAGCTTTTTTAGACTTGACAATATCACCAGAACTTTGATAAGCCAAGTTAATTACTTTGGCAGGCACCGCTTGGGTGGTTTGTATAAGGCTACCAGCCAAGGGAGATAATAAAGTAAACAGTCCCAATGCAGAATATTGGACAACACGCTTTAAGACTGTACGGCGTTGTGGTTGAAATGATTTGTTCATCAGTTGTGATTTTCCTTGTAAGTTTTAACTTTTACGTTGTCAGTCTTACTTTCAAAAGCAAGTAAGATCATAGGAAGTTATTATTTAAACCTCCTAGAACACCAACTTATGGCAAAAGATTGAGATTCTGCTACTTAAACAAATCCCCTTGTACATTTAGTAAATTGGTATTCTAGTTTGTTTAAAAAAACAAACTTCATATTTGATTATTCTCTACTTTTCACTTATCAGTGTTGGTGGAGTAATAGCTGCATATTCTTGAGGCGTGAGTAATGCTTCTTTAACATCAATTTTTTTGGGTAAGATTTTTTCGTTATAGAACAAATCAGCAACATTTTGTTGAGCTTGCATTAGTTCTGGAGTAATTCCTTTTAGCCGATAAGTAGCACGGCTAGAAATTATTTCCTGAATAGGTAGATCAATTTTGAGTACAGGTGCTATGAGTTTCGCTACTTCTTTACGATTCGCTTCTGCCCATTCACCATTTTTCTCAATTTCTTCTAAAATGATCCGAACTAATTCGGGATTTTCCTTAGCAAATTCTCGTGTTCCTACATAGTATCCGCCTGGAGTCCCGATATTGGTTGCATCTCTCAGCACCCGCGCACCGTGGAGTTTTTCTACCAAAGCTAAATGAGGATCGCCAGTTACCCAAACTGGAATAGTGCCTTGAATAAATGCACCACGGGCTTCGACATTGGGCATACTCAAAACTTGAATATCACTATATTTTAAACCTACTTCTTTTAAAGCTTGGATGATAAAATAGTGAGAAGCAGAACCTTTTTGAAAGACTACTTTTTGACCTTTAATATCAGCTAATTTTTTAATTTGAGAGTTTTTCGGAACTGCGATCGCACTACCTTTACCTGAATTAGGCCCAAGTCTTCTGCCAGCCAAATAGATGATTCTTGCACCCGCAGCTTGAGCAAAGATGGGAGGCGTTTCTCCAACAGAGCCAATATCAATTTTGCCCACATTCATTGCTTCCATAAGTTGTGGCCCTTGAGCAAATTGTGACCACTCTACTTTCAAGCCCAAAGGCTCCAAACGTTTTTCTAAAACTCCTCTGACTCTAACTAAATCACCAGAGCTTTGATACCCTATTCGTAGTAGCTTTGTTTTAAAAGTTATAGTCTTAGCCCCTGCTGGCTCTGCTTTCGGAACGCTTCCTGCATTTGTGTTAGATACAGTTGATGTACAACTGATTAAAGTAGTAGATACTACAAAACCAGGTATTATAAATAAGGCGAATTGTTTGATTATTGTTGTCTTAGTTTTCACGAAAATATTAAACATTTTTGCACCTTAATTTTTGATTAACTACTGATTTAAAAGCATTAGCTAATAACGTAAATTTTTCAGTTTATGAAACTTGATTACAGTTATTTACTTATTAGATTTAATTGAATCCGGTGTGAATGCTGCATATTCTTCTGGAGTAAGTACTCCATCTTTGACATTAACCTTTTTTGGTAAAAGCCCTTGTGCATACCATAAATCAGCTATTTGTTGTTGTTTTTTAACAACTTCATCGGTGATAGGTAACAGACCATATACTGCTTTACTATGAATTGTTTTGAGAGTAGGTACATCAATACCAACTTCACTAGTCTCAAGTTCTGCTAACTTATCAATATTTTTCTGCGACCAATCTTCAGCTTTGATAAACTCCTCTAGAAAAACTTTGAGAATATCAGGATGCTCTTTAGCAAATTTACGTGAGGTAGTATAAAAGCTACCAATATCCTGAAGTCCTTGCCCATCTATTAATACACGACCAAGATTTTTTTGGACATTTCTGGTAATGTAAGGTTCCCAAATTACCCAAACATCAATTCCTCCCTGACTAAAAGCCACATTTGCATCTGGAGGTGGGAGAAAAAGAGATTTTACATCACTCAGTTTTAGTCCCTCTTTTTGTAATGCTTTTAATAAGACATAGTGAGCAATAGAGGCTTTTTGAAAAGAAACTTTTTTGCCTTTAAAGTCAGCAACACTTTTAATCGGAGAGTTTTTTGGTACTAAAAAAGAAACTCCTCTACCATTAAATCGAGTCGTTGCAATATACACAAGAGGTGTACCTGCGGCTTGAGCAAATATAGGTGGTGATTCAGCTGTGGCTGCGATGTCAAGGGAACCAGCATTTAACGCTTCTAAAGCTTGTGGCCCAGCAGCAAACTCTAGCCACTTGACAGTAAAATTCTTTGCCGCCAAACTTTTTTCTAGAGTTCCTTGCTTTCTCATCACTGCAAGAGAACCAAGCTTAGAAGAAACAACTCGTAACTCTTGTTTTTGGGGAGTATTAGAGACTGTTTTACTTTGAGATTGTGTACTAACTGGGGATAGTTGGTTTTGAGTATTTTTAGTTTCTTGACTACAACCAATTATGCTCATTGGTATAGTGAGAGTGCAAGCAGCAATTAATAAAGATATATGTTTAGGCTCAATTTTATATTTGGCTTCTATAAGTTTAGTATTTAGGCTAGATTCACATACTATCTTGGTATTTTTGATTTTTGATTGCAGAAATTTATTGCTAGACAAACTTAGCCTTTGCAAAGATTTGAAAAGCTCCATAATATTTTTCTAGTTAAATTTAATAATTTTCGTATTAGCGCTTTTAATGAGTGCTAATAACTCTGATTTTCAGTCTAGAGTTTATCAAGTTTGGTCTAAAAATAAAGTATTCATAAACACTTGTTTTTAACCAAAAAAATAATTTTTACTATTTTTGATTTCCAAGCATAGAGTATGATATTTAGACAAGTTTTATTGGTCAAAAGTCCAGAATAACTCTTGACTTTTGACCAATAAAAGGTATATTTAAACGCCCATCAACTCAATCTTCTGAGAGGATGTCTGAGAAGTATTCAATATTTCGCTTGATCCCCCCTAGCCCCCCTTTTTAAGGGGGGAACTGGAATCAAAGTCCCCCTTTTTAAGGGGGATTTAGGGGGATCTACAAGTCTCGAATATAACACCAAAAAGTTTTCAGACATCCTCTGAGCTATAAATCCTAAAAGGGACGACTACCTGCAAGGCTAACCCGCTTTAATACTCGTCGCTCATTCGGATCGAATGCTTGACGATAATGTAAGGTAGCTTGATTATCCCAGTAGACAATATCGCCTACAGACCATTTGTGTTCGTAGTAGAACTTGGGTTGATTTAGATGTTGTCTCAACTGTTCAATCAGTTTAGATCCTTCTTCCGGCTCTAACCCGACAATTTCCACTTCTGTGGCAGCATCCAAGTAAAGATGCTTTTTCCCACTCTCTGGATGGGTTCTAACTAAAGGATGGGGAAAGATCGGACTGATTAAAGGAATAGTTTTGTCTAAACGATACAAAGACCGGGGTGCATTCCGATCTCGCAAAAATGGGTTGTAGGTAATTAACTGCAAATCTGCAATCCGTTCTTTGGTGGCTTCATCTAATGCCTCATAAGCTAAATTGGTATTTAACCAATAAGTATCTCCACCATGAGTTGGTATTTCCAACGCATAAAGAAGCGAACCACTAGATGGGATAGGAGTCCATTTGTGATCGGAATGGAAAGTGAGTTCTCCAGTACCGGTATAGCCACCATCAACATTGGAAATCGGAATCACTACCGGAGTTTCTCCTGGTTTAGAAGCCAATACTGGAGTTTCATCAGATGGTACAAAAAGCGCGCCAAAGTATAGAGAAAAGTTCAAAAGCTGTTCATCAGAGAGCTTTTGGTCTTTGAAAATTAAGATGTGGCGATCGCGCAGAGCTGCTTTAAGTTGTAAGATAACTTCAGGTGCGATCGCTTGACTGGCATCAAGATCGGTAACTATCGCTCCCAAAGGAGCATCAATAGGCCTAATTTTAACCTTTGTCAAAGTCGAGGTAGACATCAATATTCTCCTGAATTTTAGTTTTTTCTTGGGAATAACTACTTATTCGCTAGAACCTCTGAAGGAGTAATTTTGGCGTACTCTTCAGGTGTCAAAAAACCGTCTCTAACATTTACCTTCTTGGGGATAAGCCCTAAGCTGTACCACTTATCTGCAACTTCCTGTTGTTTAGTAATAGTTTTATCAGTGATTGGTAGCAACCCATAGTCATATTTTTTATGCATTATTTCTAGAGTTGGTGGATCTAACTGAGTTACAGGAGCAAGCAGTTGTGCAACTTCTTTGGGATGATCCTTAGTCCAAATTTCTGCCTTTTCTAGTTCCTCTAGAAACACTTTGATCGCATCAGGATGAGCCTGATAAAACTGGCGTGAAGTTGAATAAAAGTTGCCAGTATCTCGCAACTTTCCACCATCTGCTAAAACACGAGCTATTTTATTTTGTACATTTCTGGTAGCAAATGGCTCCCAAATATACCAAGCATCCACCTTATTTTGACTAAATGCTGCATTTGCATCTGGCGGCGTTAAAAAAACTGATTGGACATCGCTCAGTTTTAGTCCGGCATCTTCTAAGGCTTTAACTAATAAGTAGTGACCGATAGAAGCTTTCTGGAAAGCTACTTTTTTACCCTTCAAATCGGCAACACTTTTAACAGGAGAGTTGACAGGAACTAAAAGTGAAATAGCTTTACCACTAGGGCGTGTAGTAGCTAGATAAACAAGAGGCGCTCCGGCTGCTTGTGAAAATACAGGAGGCGATTCGGCTGTAGATGCGATATCCAGTCCGTTTGCATTTAGGGCTTCTAACTGTTGTGGCCCAGCCGCAAACTCAGCCCACTGTACTTTAAAACCCAGAGGCTCTAATCGCTTTTCTAAAGAACCCTGTTTTTCTAAAACTGCTAAAGCGGAAAGTTGTTTTGAACGAACAATCCGTATTACTTGTTTCTCAGTTGATTTCTCTGTAGTGCTAGATGCAGCTACAGACTCAGGGGAAGCTGATGACTGCTGAGTGTTATTTTTGGCTTCACCACAACTCGATAAGACCGTCGATAGCATTAAGCAGTAGCCCAAAGCAAACAACAACGAACGACGCGTTGTTCTCTGGTTTTTCCTGAATTCAAACTTTCCTTTTGAAGCTGGCATAGGTTATTTTCTTTATTCTTCGAGCGGTGGTCAGAACAATTATGATTAATTGCGGTCTCAACAAGCAAAAAAACTTTTGTTTATTAATAATATAGTTGAAAACTAGACTAGTTAAATATTTTTTTAACTGTAAACATCTATCAATAAGTCACGGTATTAGTTTACGTCAAGCTATTATCAATATTACTATTAAATTATGTTAATTTATTAACAGTAAATAAAAAATTGCATAATACTGTTGATTGTAAACAGCTATAACAGTTTGTTAAATACTTCTCAACTGCATCGAAAAAATAATCCAGTGTTTGGGTCTAAATTTGCGACTGATTGCATTCATAATTATGACTTCTCTTTTAATAAATCAACTCTTAGGTTTCCATACTGCATCTTTGATTTGAAAAGTTTTAGGAATCAGCTTTTGACTGTAGAAAAGTTCAACTACCTGCTGTTGTTCAGCGACAAATTCATCAGTTATATCAAATACCCCTAAGATAGGTCGCCTTTCTAAAGCCCATTTCCAGACTCCTGGTTCTTGTCTAGTTTGCGCTGCTAACAAATTAGCAACTTCATTGGGGTTAGCTTTAGCCCATTCTTCTACTTTTCTTTGTTCTTCCAAAATTATCTTCACTAAGTCGGGATGATTTGCAGCAAAATTGCGTGTAGCGATATAGTAAGCTCTTTGGGGAGCGACATCAGAACCTTTGGCTAGAACTCGTATTTCATTTGCTCGCTCTTTGCGAGCATAAAACGGATCGCTAGTAGGTAAAACATCAACTCTGGCACTTTCAAAAGCAACCTGACTTTCTGGAATAGTTAAGTAAACAGGTTGAATATCATTGAGAGTTAATCCAGCACTTGCTATAGCTTTCAAAAGCAAATATTGCAGAGCAGTTCCTTTTTGTATGGCAACTTTCTTACCCTTGAGTTCCGCAAGAGTTTTGATTGGTGAATCCTTACGAACAATAACTGCTTGAGCGCCTGCGTTGGAGCCAGTTGCAGCAACATAAACAATGGGATTATCACCAGCTTGAGCAAAAATTGGTGGCAGATTTCCAACGTTGCCAATATCAACACTGTTTGCAGCCATTGCTTCCATCATTGGCGGGCCGCCCCGAAATTCTATCCACTTGATAGCAATACCATCAGCAGCAAAGCGCTTTTCCAAATAGCCTTGAGCTTTAAGTAGGTTCAGACCAGGTGTACCACTCTGATGACCAATGTTGATAACCTCTATTTTTTTTGAGCTTGCAGTAGTTGGCTCAACTTGGGAACTATTGCTTTGAGTGCTTGCAGAGCTACAGCCTGTAACTAACAAGAAAGTCGTAAATGCTAGCAAAAAATAACGAGCTATATTCGCAAACAACCATGACTTTCTGTAGCTTATGAACATGATTCAATGTAATTTATCGAAGTAAGTGGATATTTTTATTTTTTATTTTGTTGGACTGAATCTTATAGAGGATTCAACTTTTAAAAATGTTATATATTAATACATTTTAGCAAAGATTGTTGGTGTAGATGATTGGTTTTTAAAGACGCGATGAATCGCGTCTCTACAAGGGGGGAGTTCAATTTTTTGTACGATTTATAGATATTTTGATCCATTTTATAAAACTATTTTTATCACATTTAGGCATCAGAGGGAACAGTTTTTTAATAAATAAAAATATTTTTTGGGAATGTCTAAAATAAAAAAGAGAGTGGGTATTACCCACCCTATAACGACTCTAGGAACTGAGAATTTAAGAGTTGAAAGGAAAAAATTTAGAAAGTGGAGTGAGTAGTACCCACTCCAAGGGGGTGCTAGTGGAAGATTGAAACTTGTGAGTGAAACTCTGTCTTATTCGCGTTCAATTTTGCTAGTGCTTCCAAGCGACTAAAATTGTAGCTTTGAGTTCTTCTGTAAAATGTCCAGACGGCTCAACTGCTAGTAGCGCTTCTCTAAGATCCTTTTCAAATGCTGGGGCGTTATCGCCATAGAAAATTTTCAGAGAGAAGGCTGTAGTGTATAAATAGCCGAGATAGCTATCGACAGTCCAAGATTTTTCAAATAGCACTTCATAGTTTTCTTGACGAGCAAAAGCTGAATTGCCAATTACAACTTCATGAGGAGGATCGAGTGGTTTACGAATGCCTTGTCCTCGTTGTCCAGTCCGGCGTTCTTCACCTAGCCATTTTTTCACTACTCCAACAGCAGCTTGCTTCCAAGGTAGATTGCTTTCCCAAGGGTTATCACCAGTCTGAAGCAGTGCTAATGCACCATCATCAGTTAACAATTCATAAAGGCGTTCAAGTACTAATTCGCGTTCCATCCAGTGGAAGGCTCTACCAATAGTGGCTAACTTAAATTTTCCTAAACTAGCGTCGATGAATTCTGCGCCTTGTTGTAACCAGGTGATATTATTTGCTCCGACTGCTGCTGCTTGCCGTTTAGCTTCTGCAATCATGTCGGGATCGGGATCGATCGCTACAACTTCCTCAAATTTGGTACGCAGACCAATTGAAATTAATCCTGGGCCAGTACCTAAATCAAGGAGTCGTCCTTGACCATTGAGATTAAATATTTCGGTTAGTTTGTCGAATACAATCGGTGGGTATTTGGTTCTATATTGAGCGTAGCCCTCTGCGGCTCCCTCAAATAAACTTGGGTCGTAGGTAGGAAGTGTTTTTAGTTGAGTCATTGGATTTTAGATTTTGGATTTTAGATTTTGGATTGTAGAGACGCAATTCATCGCGTCTTTAGCTAAGAATATTGCGTGATAACGGGTAATTCATCATTGAGTACCCAATCACCGATCGCTTTCAATTTGTAATCCACAGGATCGTGTAGAGTAAAGGTTCGTAAATCCCGCCAGTAACGGTCAAATCCATATTTGGTTGCTGTAGCGCGAGTTCCCGTAACTTCAAAGATGCGGTTGGTAATATCTATACCTACACGAGTCGCTAATGCTTTAGATGCGGAAACTGCGATCGCAACTTCTCCCCTCTCCTGATGAGTCAGTTCTACATCCTTGTCCCAGGCTGCTTGTACCTTCTCGGCTGCTTTGTCGGCTAGAGCGATCGCAGCTTGAATTTCCACCCAAAAGTCACCGTAATGATGCAGAATATATGGGTCTTGAGTCGCACTATCTACCCCTGATGTAATCCACGGTTGAGTAGTAGTTTTAGTATATTCACGAGCAGCGGCGAAGGCTCCTTTAGTAATTCCTAGATAAACATTAGTTTTTGTTAGCTGGGCAATAATTCCAAGAAAAGTTGAGAAGGCACTATCATGAGGATTTGGTGGCCCCAAAATCTCATCTTTTTCTACTAGAACATTGTTAAATGTATAACTCCCGCTATCAGTGCGACGTTGCCCAATATTATCCCAATCGTGATTAGAAACTAACCCTTCCCTGTCTTTGGGAATTATGAATATGAAGGGCAATTCTACGCCATCTTCTAAAGCGGAGAATACCCGATAATCGGCAACGGAAATACCTGTACCAAAGCTTTTAACACCATTTACCCGAAAATTCTCGCCTTCTGGGTTAATCTTCAGCCTAGTATCCTTTGTATTAATTGCATTTGCCCAAAATAAGTTATTTTTAGCAGTTTCTCTATAGTATTTTTCCTTTTGGGCTGGTGTGCCAGAAACGTGACCCAAAGCCGTTAAATTGAGATGATTACCATATAACTGACCAATTGAACCATCTGCTTTTGATAGCTTTCTGACAATTTTTAAAGCATCAATCCAAGTTGCACCAATGCCGCCATATTGCTTAGGTACAATCAGTGGCAACAAACCACTTTCACGCAGTTTATTAATTTCCTCTTCTGGAACTCCAGCTTTAGCATCCCGTTCAACTGCGGATTGAGCAAGTTCCTTGGATAGAGAAGTTGCTAGGTCAACGTAATCCTTCGGTTTTGTAATATCTAGCACCATAATCAAACCGTCCTAATAATTCGTAATTCGTAATTCGTAATTCGTAATTAAGGCAAACAAAAATGCTTATGAATATAACCAGTTTCTCTGTGAAAGTGAAACAATGTCTTGTTTCATAATTTGCGATTAGACACAGAATTTAGAGAAATGTAGAGTGGGCCTTGCCCACGCTACAAGTGAACAGAGGAAATGGAACATGGAACGTTGTAATTGTCCTTTGTCATTAGTCCTTTGTCCTTTGTCCTTTGCAAATGACTAATGACTAATGACCAATGACAGTTATTTCTTAGCCGCTAGATATTCGTTGGCAGCTTTCTCAACACCTGTACCCTTGAAGAAGTCTTGATTGAGACTGGTGTACAACTCTAAGGGATGGATTGAGAGGAAGTAGCGGAGGTCTTCTTCGGTAATGATTTCGCGTTCTGCCATTGAGTAGGCGTTGGCAGTAACGGCGGTGATATCAGGCACATCCCAGTGACCGGAATCTGAACCCAAGAAGGCTTTAACGCGATCGCCAAAGGGATTAGCGGCACGATTAAAAGCTTGAGCTACACGGGTATCATCTGATTCTGTACCGAAGTAGAAATGATTCAAGAAGCGATCGCGCACATCTTCTGGTTTCTCAATTCCCGCTAGTTCAAATTCGTCGAGTTCGCCCGGATTTTCTGGCGCTAATAATTGATGGTGAAATCCTAAACCGTCACCAATTTTATCTAAGCGTCCGTCTACAAGTTCGCCACCGTAGCGAGTATACAACTCTACTAGTGCTTCCTTGTCGATAATCGCAGGATTGTTATTTGACAACAAATGTTGTTTGTTGCGGGTTTCCCAATGCCAAATAATATCAGCGTATAGACTAGCACCCCAAGCCGAACCACCTTCTAAGAAAGCAAACTTTAATTGTGGGAAGCGGCGGGTAACTCCACCAAAGAACAGCGATTTGCATAATGCTTCGGCTGCAAAGGCAAAGTGATTAATGTGATTATACTGGGCGTTGGTGACAGAACGCTGAGTTGTCCAACCTTGGCTAGAAGCGTGAGTTGTGGGTACAACTTTCAGTTCTACGCACTTCGCCCAGAATGGATCGTAGTCATACTCGCTATCTAAACCAAAGTTATCAATCCAAACCACTTCGTTAGCAACTTCTTTGCCGTACTTTTCAAAAGCAGGAATTGGACGACGAACATAACCGGGGATTTGAATTGCTTTGAGTCCCAGAACATTCACGGCATATTCCAACTCTTCAATCCCTTCTTCGGGAGTATGTAGGGGAATGGCGGCGATGGGTGTTAATCGGTCAGAATAAGGACGGAAAATATCAGCATGGTAGGTGTTAACTGCCCGACAAACAGCCCGCCGCATTTCTTCGTTGCCGATATTCGGGGCCATTGTTGCCAAATTGGGATACACAACGGCAAAGTCTGTACCTGCTTCTTGCAAGCGTTCGTGCAACAACTTAGGCAAGCTAATGGTAGCCAAATTCAAAGTATTTTTGGTCGGACGACCCCACCAGTTAGGGCGATTAGTGCGATAAGCAAAACGTTCTTCCCAACTTTGCTTGTACCACTTAAAGCGAGAAGATCCTGGTAAATTCTCTTTGAAACGTTCAACAAGTGCAGTTCCACCAACTTGCTCTAAATAATCCAAGACTGCTGGTTCAAATTCTTGGGTATGTACATCGGTGTCAATTATCGGATAACCTAGTTTTTCCCGAATTTGAGCAGACCTGGTTTTTTGTGGGCGGTCTAGAGCGATCGTCATGATAGTTTACCCTCATCAAATGTTTATAGGGATTGGCAAAGACGCCACTAGCAAAGACGCGATAAATCGCCGTCTCTACAAAGGATTGATTATTGTACAGACGGCGATTTATCGCGTCTCTTTTGCAGCCAAAAATTCATCTGCGGTTTTCTCAACAGCCGTACCTTTGAAGAAATCACGATTGAGGCTGGTGTACAACTCCAAGGGATGAATTGACAGGAAGTATTGCAAATCTTCTTCGCTGATAATCTTTCGTTCTACCATTGAATAGGTATTAGCAGCGATCGCAGTAATATCAGGTACATCCCAATGACCGGAATCGGAACCCAAAAAGGCTTTAACACGGTCGCCATAAGGATTAGCTTTCCGGTTAAAGGCTTGAGCTACACGGGTATCATCTGATTCTGTCCCGAAGTAGAAGTGATTCAAAAAGCGATCGCGGATATCTTCTGGCTTGGTAACTCCGGCAACGGCGAATTCATCCAAATCACCTGGTTCTAGGGGAGATAATAAATCAGCGTGGAAACCTAAACCACTACCTAGCCGATCCAAACGACCATGTACTAATTCGCCACCGTAACGGGTATATAGTTCTAGCAATTCTTCGCGATCGATATTGGCGGGATTGTTATTTTCCACCAAATGGTCTTTATTGCGAGTATCCCAATGCCAAATCAAATCGGTGTACAAGCTAGCACCCCAAGCTGCACCTCCTTCCAAGAAAGCAAACTTGAGTGTGGGGAAGCGGTGAGTTACACCACCAAAAAACAGAGATTTACATAGTGCTTCCCCAGCCGATGCAAAGTGACCAATATGGTTGTATTGGTAATTGCTAATGGAACGCCGATTAATCCAGCCCATACCGGAAGAGTGGGTGGTGGGTACAACTTTCAGTTCTACACACTTCGCCCAGAAGGGATCGTAATCATATTTACTATCCAAGCCAAAAGTATCAATCCAGATGGCTTCGTTGGCTACTTCTTCGCCATACTTCTCGAAGGCGGGAATCGGGCGGCGGATATGTCCGGGAATTTGAATTGCTTTGAGTCCCAGCACTTTCACCGCATATTCCAATTCTACGATCGCCTCTTCAGGCGTATGCATGGGAATAGCGGCAATGGGTGTTAAGCGATCGCTATAAGGACGGAAAATATCAGCGTGATACGTGTTAGTTGCACGACAAACAGCCCGCCGCATTTCTTCATTACCGATGTGTGGAGCCATCGTTGCCAAGTTGGGGTACACAACGGCAAAGTCTGTACCAGCTTCTTGTAAGCGTTCGTGCAGCAACTTCGGCAAGCTAACAGTAGCTAAATTTAGGGGATCGTTAGTGGGACGAGTCCAGAAAGGAGGGCGGGCGGTGCGGTAAGTGCGACGTTCATCCCAAGATTGCTTAAACCATTTAGAACGAGATGCACCGGGTAAGTGTTCTTGAAAACGCTGTGCGATCGCAGTTCCAGCAACTTGCTCTAAATAGTCCAAGAATGCTGGGGGAAACTCTTGGGTATGTACATCGGTGTCAATAATCGGATAACCCAGTTTTTCCCGAATTTGAGCAGACTTGGTTTTTTTGGGATGTTCTAAGGCAATAGTCATAGGTTCTACCTTATTTTTCAATTGGATTGGGTAGATAGTACTGATTAAGAAGGTTGTTTACTTTCTTCTTACCAGCATTTTTTTGAAGAAGTTGGGATTTTCTTTACATATAATGTGGCGAGATTAGTAAAGATAAAATCTTGATAATCAGCTTTACCGATCATCTTCCTCTTCACAAACTTGTAGACATTAGCTGCAACAGCAATATTCATAAAATCTTCCTCTAAAGTGAGGAGTATTTTTGTGTAACAAGCTCAGACAGATAAAATTAACGAGACTGTTCTTTAGCAACCCAATCTGTTAATTTAAAGTCCGATTTTGCTAAACCCTGCGAGACTAAAAATTTCTTTGTTCCCTCTAAAAGTTTCACTCCGTCGGCTGGTAATGGTTCTTCTGAAACCTGTTTGAGTGGGTACGATACTTTAATAATATCGATAGGGTATTTAGTAGTTTGAGCGTGATACTGATAATATTCTTCAGAATTAGCTTTTAAATCCTTAGCTGCTTCTGTGAGAATTGCATTAAATTTCTGCGGAAAATCAGGCTGTTTCGCCAAAAAGCTTTCGGTTGCGACAACTAATGATGTCCCTGACAAACCCTGATGATTTGCCGAAGAATCAATCACTGGAAACCCTTGTGATTTCAAATAAGGCCCCAAATCGCTAGAGGTTGCATAAGCTGCGACATCACCACGTTCTAAAGCCGCTTTTGCCTCAGTAGTCATTAAGTGAACAACTTTTACATCTTTGGCAATTTTAGCTTCAGCTAATAGACCCAGCAGGTATCTATGCATATAAGAGCCTTTTTGGGTAGCTATTTTTTGACCTTTCAGTTCAGCGAGCGATCGCGCACCATTTTTTTTCGCCACTAACCAGGCGGTTGTATTAAATTGAGTAATTCGCAGCAGTCGCGTTTCCTGACCCCTTGCTCTCAAAATTATGGCTGGTGTATCGCCTAAAGAACCAACATCTAGCTGTCCAGCAACAAGCGCCTCATTTAGATCCGGCCCGTTAGGAAATCTTGCAAAAGTAATGTTTTTAAATCCTGCTTTTTGCAACTCCCGATCTAAAATTCCTTTTTTCTTTGCCCAACCAAGTGGCCCTGTCGGTGCTGAACTACCTACATAACCTATACGTAGTGTAGAAATATTATTGGATGCAGCAACAGTGTTATTGACATTAACAGCCTCAATGGATTGAGCAGATTTAGTTTCGCCTTGGCTACATCCTGTAGTAACTAACAGTAGGATACAAGCCACAGAGGTTGATAATCTGGAAGTAAATTTATTTTTACTAATAGAACCTGTTACTACTGAAAACGACAGCATAACTTTTTTCTCCGCCGTACTATACGCGGTGTACAACTTTCTCTCAGACCTAACCCCCAACCCCTTCCCTAGAAGGGAAGGGGAGCAGGAATCAAAGCCTCTCTACCTGCGGGGGAGAGGAATGGAAGCGGGGTTCTAAGGATAAGTTGCACATCGCGTTACTATTTCATCTGCTTCAAAATTTGGAATGTTTCATCGGCTTTTGCTGTTGAGGTGCGTTTATGTCCCCAACCAATGTTTTCCCGGTAACTACCCAGTAGCCCTACTTCTGCCAATTCTGCCTCGTTAACTGAAGCCGTCACATCGCTTTCTGGTGCAACATAAAGAGCATCAACTGGACAATACAATTCGCACATATAACAGGTTTGGCAGTCACTCTGTCGAGCAATGGTTGGCGGCGCATCAGGTACACGGTCAAACACGTTGGTTGGACAAATATTCACGCAGATATTACATTTTATGCACCGCGATTCGCTGACCAACTCAATCACACTGCTGCTCCTATTTTGGATTTTAGATTTTGGACTTCGACTTCGCTCAGTCGAGCGATTTTGGATTGGAAAATATCTTCTGCATTCAGTAAAGGCTGAGTTTTTACCCAGACTCGATCTAATCCGCCACTAATCAAGTGATGTTGCTGGTTAGCATCAAGTTCTGGATAGTCTTGATGTTTGTGCATACCACGAGTTTCTTTACGTTCAATGGCACTGCTGTACATCCATCGCGCTGTGGCTACCATTGCCGCAGCTTCTCGCGCCCTGGGAAGCTCTTTCTCTGATGTTACCTGGCTACTGCGAAGTTCTTGCCAAAGATGATTTAGCTTACTCAAAGACTCGGTTAAGCCTTGTTCTGTACGGAAATAGTTCTTTTCGTAGGGGAATACTTCAGCTTGGACTGCTTGAATAATTTCGTCAGTTGCTAAGGAGCGATCGCTCCCACTCTCTAATACTACCTCTCCAACACCCTTAACTTGTCGTTGAGTTTTCTGTTCTCCCAAACTACGAGCATATTCAGCAGCCGATTTCCCTGACCAATAGCCAGAAGATATTGCCCAAGCTGCATTATGACTACCACCGCCAGTAAATCCGCCACAAATCAGTTCCCGTGTAGCCGCATCTCCCGCCGCGTAGAGTCCCCGTACAGAACTGGCACAACTCTCATCGACAATCCGAATTCCTCCCGTACCACGCACAGTTCCTTCTAGGCGTAGAGTCACAGGGAAACGTTGGGTAAATGGATCGATACCTGCACGATCAAAGGGTAAAAAGAAGTTGGGCTGTGCTAAACGCATGGATGGCCGCATCGATTCTGCGGCTTTGTCTATGATGGCGTAAACTGGCTGTTGCAGTAATGTCTGGGCTATTACTGAACGTCTATGAGAACTTGCCCCTGGAATTACAGTACCGTCTTCGTAGGTGAAAGTTGCCCAATTATAAAACAGGGTTTTGGTAACTGAAGAAAAGGCGGGAGAGATGCCATAAGCATTGGAGAATTCCATACCCGACATCTCGGCTCCGGCTTCTGCCGCCATCAGATAACCATCCCCCGTCAGGACGTTGCATCCTAACGCTTTACTGAGAAATGCACAGCCACCTGTGGCGATAATTGTGGACTGCGATCGCACTATCCATTTCTCACCAGTTTGACGGTTTACACCTGTTGCACCAGCAACAGCACCATCGTCATCAACCAGTAATTCTAAGGCGGGGCTGTTGTCTAAAATCTTGACTCCAGCGCGTTGAATTTGCCGCCGCATCAGTCGCATATACTCCGGCCCTTGCAGCGATCGCCGGTAGGGTTTACCTTCATCGTCGGTAGGGAAGGGATAACCCCACTCTGCTAACTGATTGACGTTTGCATAGGTCTGATCCAGTACTCGATCCATCCAGTTGCGATCGGATAAAAACCCACCCAACGACTCCCGACTCGCCTTTGCTGTTTCTCTTGCTTCGGGATCGGGTGGCACGTACCACACACCATTTCCAGATGCAGCAGCGCATCCAGTTGTGCCGCAATATCCTTTGTCCACCAAGACAACTTTAGCTCCACTTGATGCAGCACTCCATGCCGCCCAAGTTCCAGCCGGCCCACCTCCAATCACAAGTACATCTGCTTCTAAGTCGAGTTCAAAATCGTTTGTTAACGTCTTTAGCATCTACCATTTCCCTCCATCAATAAACTCTTAAGCATCAAGTCTTCACCCCATCCATGCTGCAAAATAAATATTTAAAAATCTAGAAATTGCGATCGCTTAATACAGGTTCTATAGCACAAGCCTTGGTGGTTAGGACATCAACAGACGATAAAACTTAGATACAAAAAGGCTTTTCACCCAGTCCCCAGCGATGCACTGAGCTTGTCGAAGTGTCCCCAGTCCCTTGCTATAACTAGCTTGACATTAACTAAATACTTTATCTTGATCGGTAAACCGTAGTTTATGACTTAATAAAGTCTTTCACAGTTTTCGGCAAAAAGCAAGCATTTTACCAAACAACTTCAAACGTAAATTTATGTAAAATCAACGGAATTATCTTTCTCAAGAACTTGCTTTGTAACATCTTTTGTGTTGTGGTCGAATTTTAGTTCATTAAGATACTTAAATTCGATAAGTTTGCCGTAGTTTAATAAATTTTTCTAAACGGTTTTGTCTAGATAGAAAAGACACGAAATTGAATTGTCTTTGTCTTGCGGCACTAACATTCGCTCCCTTAAGACTCAAGAATCCCCGGACTTTTGATTAAACGAATGTAAGTCCTGTTTTTATTCAGTCCGGGGAGTGCCATTCGGTTAAAACCTAAAGACAGTACGAACCCAAGCAAATAAACTATCAGGATTGCTGGAATCCGAATCAGGTGCAGTAATCCAGATCAAACCTGGCGTAACCTCAATATTATCTCCGATTTTATATTGGTAGAATGCTTCAACGTGCAGAGAAGTATCTCTGTCCGCTTGTCCTAGACCTTTTCCCAAATTTATATTATTACTAAGACTGGTGAGTTTTGGCTCCATACCAACTAAAATCCCCCCTAAAGCACCTTCACTAAAAAGATCCGGGAATGCCAGTCCTACCGCCCAATCCATAGCTTCAGCATTTCCGCGCCCCAAATAGGTGTGTACCCCATAACTTACCCACCCATTGATTGCCAACTTGGAATTAACTTGATAGAACGCCTGTAGGCCATAAAGGTTGCCTAGAGTTGCTACTCCAGGCACGGTGCTGTTTACCAAGTTACTCCCGACTGCTGGGCCGAAATTTGTTCCGCTAAAACCTATGGTATTTGGTGGGCTATAGGTATTAACGTAAGTTGCAGCTACCCGAAAATTCCGATTACCGGAGTAGTATATTAACTGTGCTAAAGCTAAATATCTGCCTGTAAATAAGCCATTATTAAGTGTCGGATTACCACCGTTTGGTGCGCTATAGGCTATCCCAAATTGAACCTGTTTGCCTAATCCTTGGAGTATGGCAATTCCAGGGCCGCTATCTCCATAGTTATAGACCAAAGACCGCCGGGAAAATCGCGAAATCCCATTAGCACCAGTCGCAGAAGACGATTCAAAATATGGGTTAACCGGACCAGAAAGACCTATCTCACTAGCTCCGTCAGACAAGGGATAAATGTTGACTTGGGTATTTGGAAAAGGTAGAAACCGATAGCGAACACCACTGAGAATAAGAGTGTTGCGTGCAAAAGTAATACTGGAGTTATCAGCAGTTCTCCCCTCATAAGTTCCCAATAATCCAGCTCTTGTTTGTCCCAGTGATTCAATATTTCCACCTCCTATTGTTATACCTAGTGAATCTTTACCGTTAAAACTGGTGTTTAACCGTAAAGTCGTTGAGCCTTGAAGTGTGAGATTGTTAGGTGCTGGTCTCTTAGTGAAGACATTATTACCCGCCAGAAGTTCGCCAGCAACAATCTGAGCTCGACCTATAAGTTTGGTTGTGGTCGTAAATTGAGTTGATTCTAACTTCGCATTTCGTGCTTCTAGGCTATCTACGCGTCCCCGAAGTTGAGCGAGTTCTGGAGAAAATTGTTCTTGTAGTTTTTTGATGGTATCCAAGTCTTCGCGTTTGACTAAATCTGTCGTTGAAGTCGCTATTAGTTCATTGAGGCGATCTAAAGCTGCATTCAACCCAGCGGCAAATTCATAGCGCGTTAGGGAGCGATCGCCTTTAAATGTACCATCTGTATATCCTGCAATTACACCGTAGCGCTCAACTAGAGACTGTAATGCTTGAAATGCCCAATCTGTCGGCTTAATATCTGATAGTTGCGAGACGGATGTAACTTGCCCTGCTGCATTATTTGGAGCTTTTTTGTTAGTTGGCGGTGTAGCTTGCAACAATTGTGATACAGGTATCACTCGATCTTGCAGCTCGTTTGGAGCTTTTTTAACAGTGACTGGTGCAATTGAAGTGTCTACTGTTTGATTGACAACTGCTTCTGGAGCTTTGTTCTCTTCTACAATAGTAGATACATCAGATTTAGGTAATTCAGCCTGACTTTTAGCTGGATGAAAAACCAGTATAGCTAGAATATCTAGCACTGAAAGCAGCAACACTATGGATCTATAATTCCAGCGAAATTTCGACATGACTCCTTAACTCCTCAACCTTAAAGATGAATAAATTCGCCCTTTATTTGACATAAAAGACAAGACAAATCATTGCTCTAATGTTTATAAAAAACGATTAGAACATAGATTCAGCAGGGCTTTAGCCGCTAAAAAAAGTGCAAAGTTCTGATAAGTATTGAAACCAGTACTAAGTAGTTAAATGCCCAATCCAAAATTCGCAGCAAACTAAGAATTCTGACGTTTAAAATAATCCTAAAAACATCTAGAATCAGACAATGACTGCCTTAGCAAGGACTTCTCTACTTTTAAGGGAAACTCAACCACACGCTATATGAACTGATCTTTCTAATACATCCTAAAATCCTTTTTTTGGGTTATGCTGTATAAAGTTCATCAATGGCTATTGACATTGACTCAAGCTTGATTTAGATTCGATTATTTGCCAATTAACATTAATTGAAAACACTATTTTCTAATCAGCTATATTTTGACAGCATCAAGCGTTACTGAAGTACGATACTTCTATCGACTTACCGTACATTCGTAGCATTATCTTTGCATAGAGCTTGGTACAATGCAAGACCTAGTACTTTTTCATCTTTAGAAAGTGCAAATTAGCAAGGTTTCTGTCGATGAAACCAGAAATGAACACTTCAAAGTCGCAAAAAGGCGAGTAATTGACACAAAACTTGTATTCTTCACGACAGCTATTGTTGCAAAAAAAGTGTCATGATGATTGGCATTGTGCGTAAAAACTCAATCTTGTGGGCAGTTATTGTTTATGAATCGTTAATCTATACTGGCGTTTTAAATAATTTCCTGTAAAATGCTGACTATAAACTACGGTAATTCGATCGACCTGCCGTAGGATATATACTTGTACCCTGTCTGACACAAATGCAAATTCTCTGGTTTATTCCTACTGGATCTCATGACGGACGCTATTTAGGCACAGATATTGGCTCTCGTGTTGCCACACCTGATTATTTGCAGCAAATTGCCCAAGCTGTGGATAGTTTAGGCTACACAGGCGCATTGTTACCTACAGGGAGTTCTTGTGAGGACGCTTGGATAACCGCAGCCGCTTTTATATCTGTCACCAAGCAGATGAAGTTTCTCGTGGCAATTCGTCCAGGGATTACTTCCCCAGGTGCGGCTGCACGGATGGCAGCAACATTTGACCGGATTTCTAAAGGAAGATTGTTAATTAATGTAGTGACGGGTGGAGATCCGGTGCAGCTGGCTGGGGATGGTTTGCATCTTAGTCATGACGATCGCTATGATTTAACCGATGAATTTCTCAGAGTTTGGCGGGGTATCGTCAGTGGGGAAACAGTTGATTTTAAAGGAAACTACCTGGATATCAAAGGTGGTAAACTCCTATTCCCACCAGTTCAAAAACCCTATCCACCTTTGTGGTTTGGTGGCTCATCTGCTGCCGCCAAGCGGGTTGCTGCTAAACATATAGATGTTTACCTGACTTGGGGCGAACCTCCACAACAAGTGGCCCAAAAGATTGCCGAAGTTAAGAAATTGGCGGCTGAACAAGGCAGAACAGTTCGTTTTGGGATTCGCTTGCATGTAATTGTGCGAGAAACCGAGTCAGCTGCTTGGGATGCAGCCAATGAGCTAATTAAGTATGTGGATGAGGATGCGATCGCAAAAGCTCAGAAAGACTTAGCTCAATCTGATTCTGAAGGACAGCGGCGCATGAGTCAACTACATAGCGGTAGCCGAGAAACCTTAGAGATTAGCCCCAACCTTTGGACAGGAATTGGATTGGTGCGGGGTGGTGCTGGTACGGCCTTAGTCGGAGATCCTGACACTGTTGCCGCTAGGATGCTGGAATATCGCAATTTGGGGATAGAAACATTCGTTTTTTCTGGATATCCCCATTTAGAAGAAGCGTATCGCACTGCTGAATTATTATTTCCCCGCCTACCTTTGCAAAGTGAACCTGCACCTTTAACACCACCAGTCTTGAGTTCTGTTGGCGAAATTGTCGCCAATGAAAAATTTGCGAAACAACTCACAAGTGCTTCATGACCTAATAATTAGTAATTTGTAATTAAAGAGTAAATTACTAATTTTGTTGGTGATGCTTCTAGATTCATCCTTTGGAACAATCTAAAATCCCAAATTCCATGACTATTACCTTTAAAAGCACCAAAAGCAAAAACAAGATATCCCTGAGCGAGGTGTTAGACAACCCGCAAATCGAGAAAATAGTTCCTTGGATTGTGCCTGTTACCATATTAATTCTTTGGGAACTTGCTTCTAGAACTGGTCTACTTTCAACCAGGATTTTACCAGCCCCTAGTGGTGTAATCGCTACAGCAATTAAACTTGGCTCAACTGGAGAACTTTTCCAACATATAGGAATTAGTGCTGGGCGGGCGATATCTGGTTTTATAGTTGGTGGCAGTATTGGGTTCGGTTTGGGATTGCTCAATGGCTTTTCCCGTGTAGCAGAAAAGTTATTGGATAGTTCCTTACAAATGCTCCGTACTATCCCTAATTTGGCATTAATTCCGCTAGTGATTCTCTGGTTTGGTATTGGCGATCAAGCTAGATTATTTCTAGTATCTATGGGGGTATTTTTCCCGATATATCTCAATACATTTCATGGTATCCGTAGTGTTGACCCTGGACTGATTGAAATGGGAAAAGTCTATGGATTAAAAACACCACAACTTCTGTGGCAAATTATTTTTCCAGGAGCTTTGTCTTCGATTCTCGTTGGTGTTCGTTTTTCGTTGGGGATTATGTGGCTAACACTAATTGTGGCAGAAACGATCGCAGCAGATTCCGGTCTTGGTTATATGGCAATGAATGCCCGTGAGTTTATGCAAACCGATGTTGTAGTTTTGAGTATTGTAATCTATGCGCTGCTGGGTAAATTAGCAGATGCTGTTGCCAGAGGATTAGAAACAAAATTCTTGGCTTGGAATCCCAATTATCAAAAGTCATAAATGCTAAGTTCACCAAAATCATAGGTTGAAAAATCATGATTTTAAATGTGGGTTCCTTTTTTCAACATCTCATCAAATAATTAAATTCTAATTGTTCTCAAAAGGAGGTTTTGCAAGTGAGTTCAAATGTACAGGGTACACAACTAAGTATTTTGGATTTGACGAAATCTTTTGGCAAGAAAACTGTTTTAAACTCCCTTAATTTAGAAGTTGAAGCAGGTGAGTTTGTCGCTATTGTCGGACGAAGTGGTTGTGGTAAAAGTACCTTATTGCGTCTTGTGTCAGGATTAGATAGAGCAACTTCAGGTGGAATATTACTTGATGGAGAACCACTACATAGACTCAGCCGCTTTGTAACAGTGATGTTTCAAGATCCCCGCTTGCTACCGTGGAAGCGCGTTATTCAGAACGTGGGGTTGGGCTTAGAAGGTAATTGGCGTGAAAAAGCTTTGTGGGTACTCAATAAAGTCGGACTTAAAGATAGAGCTGATGAGTGGCCTTATGTTTTGTCTGGAGGACAACGGCAACGGGTATCATTGGCCAGAGCGTTAGCCAGTCAGCCCCGTTTGTTGTTGCTAGATGAACCTTTGGGAGCATTGGATGCTCTAACTCGCCAAGAAATGCAGCATTTGATTGAAAACTTGTGGCAAGAGCGAAGATTTACTGCGTTTTTGGTTACTCACGATGTGGAAGAGGCTGTGGCGTTGGCAGACCGAGTGATAGTGATCGATCAAGGAAAGATTTCTATGGATTTACCTGTGAAACTTTCACGCCCGCGAGATCGAAGTAGCGAAGTGTTTATCAATATCCGAGAAGCTGTTTTAGAACGAGTAATGAGCAATGAAAATACTCAAGTAAACAACCAGTTATTACAGCTTAGTAGTTGAAATTTAAGCTTTTAGTAGTCAATCAATATTCAACTTGAGGTAGCTGCGGTAAATAGGCTACTTCGAGATTAAAACTTGCTATAGCAAAAAATTATTTATAGCAATCCGATTTGATTTCTGAATTAATCGTAGGGACTGGGGACTGGGAAGAAGGAATAAAGGTGTACCTAGCCTCGCAAAAATCAAATATGAGTCCTATATGAACACTCAAAATACCTCCCAACTCTCCTCTTTGCTAGTCTGGGTAATTTTTTCTATATTTACGAGCTAGATAAACTAAAATATAATCTATATCGCTTTATTGAAAATTAAATAATACACAAGTATCTCTTACTTATATTTAATTTAATGATTGTCAAAAAATTAACAAAGGCTCATGCAGAAGATTATAGACAGATCAGATTAGAAGCTTTAGAGAAAAATCCAGATTCATTTGGCACAACATATCAAGAAGAAGTAATTAAAACTATAGAACAATTTCGGGATAGAATTCCAGTAGATAACAACAATTTTATTTTGGGATGTTTTGAGGATAAACATTTAATTGGAATAGTCGCATTCAACCAAGAATCCAGAATAAAACTCCGGCATAAAGCACATATTAGTAGCATGTATGTTAAACAAGAATATCGGGAAAAAGGTATAGGTAAACTCTTATTGAAAAAATTAATTGAAAGAGCGAAAGCTATTAAGGAAGTAGAAATTTTATTACTTGATATTGTTAAAAGCAATTTTTTAGCAAAACAACTTTATTTATCATTGGGCTTTCAAATATATGGTACACAGAAAATGGCGTATAAATTTAATACCCAATATTTTGATCTAGAGTTTATGTATTTACAGATTAAAGAATAAACTTTGAAATCTTACTAAATATCATCATAATGTGTGCCAAGTAAAAATGGCACTTAGTTTTTTGTCAAGCAGAAGCAATTTACAGATATAGCCTTGTAAATAAAGAAGAGGTAATCTACAATGAAGCTCATTTTGCCGCTCGATTTGGTTGCTGACATTGAGCCACATCTACCACCCAATACACAGATTGTACGAGTAGATGTTGAAGGAAATCTAGATGGGGATGCTAGCGATGCCGAAGTTTATTTCAGTTGGTTTTTATCGAGAAGTCCGACACTACATAAAATACTAGAATCAGCACCGGCATTGCGTTGGCATCACGCACCAAATGCAGGGGTGAATCACATCCTGACACCAACTTATTTGCAAAGAGATATTATCCTCACTAATGGGGCTGGAGTACATGGAATTCCGATCGCAGAATTTGTAATCACTTATATACTGGCTCATGCCAAGCATCTACAAGAATTATATGCTTTACAAGCAGAACGTCACTGGAAAAGAGGCTTTGCTATCCAAGAATTAACAGATGCAACCTTGCTAATTATTGGCGCTGGTGGTATTGGTCAAGAAATTGCCGCCCGTGCTAAACCCTTCGGCTTAAAAATTATTGGCAGTCGCCGTCATCCTCATGAACTAGCAAATTTTGATAAAGTAGTAGGTGCTGATGAATGGCGATCGCTCCTGCCAGAGGTAGATTATATAGTTATTGCAACACCTCTAACTCCCGAAACCAAAGAATTTATTGATGAATCTGTATTGCGCTCGCTCCCAAATCATGCCTACCTTATTAATATTGCTCGCGGCGGCGTAATCGATGAATCGGCATTAATAAAAGCGCTCACAGAAGGTTGGATTGCAGGTGCAGCATTAGACACAGTTAACTCAGAACCGTTACCACCAGAAAGCCCTTTGTGGTCACTTCCTAACATCTTTATCACTCCTCATACTTCCGGTCATTCACCCAAGAGTAAACAGCGTTCAATAGCTCTATTTATCGACAATCTAAAGCGTTACCAAGCTGGTCAGCCATTACGAAATGTAGTAGATAAAGAAGCAGGATACTAAACATTGGGTATTGGGCATTGGGCATTGGGCATTGGGCATTGGAAATTGGTAAAGAATTTAACTTTTAATCTTCTGTCTTTCTGCCCTAATACCCAGTCCCTTTGAAAATTCAAAATGAAATGGAAGACTAACAAATGGTGAAACTAATTTTACCCGATCATCTCATTGCAGATATAGAGCCACACCTACCATCTAATATCGATGTAGTAGAGGTGGATAGTGAAGGTAATCTCGATGGTGATGCCAGTGATGCAGAGATTTATGTCAATGGATTTTACCTGAAAACCTCTACTCTTGACAAAGTACTGACAGCAGCACCCGCGCTGCGTTGGCAACAATCACCGAGTGCTGGCGTAAATCACATCCTCACGCCAACTTTTTTGCAAAAGGACATCATCCTCACTAATGGTGCAGGGGTTCATGCAATTCCAATTTCGGAATTTGTACTGGCATTTATGCTCTATCACGCCAAGAATCTGCGGAAATTGCAAACTTTGCAGAATGAGCACACTTGGGTAAGAGGAGTGTTTCTTGAAGAGTTGGCAGACGCAACTTTATTAATTCTCGGCACAGGAAATATCGGTCAAGCGATCGCATCTCGTGCTAAAGCCTTTGGAGTCACAGTTTGGGGTAGTCGCCGCCATCCCGAACCCTTACCGAATTTTGACAAAGTTGTAGGCGCTGATGAGTGGCGATCGCTCCTCCCAGCCGCAGATTATGTAGTGATTGCCACACCATTAACCCCAGAAACTAAAGGCTCGATCGATGAAGCTGCGTTGCGCTCTATGCGTCACTCTGCTTACCTAATTAACATTGCTCGTGGTGCGATCGTGGATGAAGCCGCATTGCTGACTGCACTACGTGAGGGTTGGATTGCGGGTGCTGGATTAGACACTGTTGCAACCGAACCTCTGCCGCCAGAAAGTCCCTTATGGTCGTTACCGAACGCTTTTATCACTCCCCATTGTTCAGCCTTGTCACCACGCCTCAGAGAGCGCATAGCACAACTATTTATCGACAATCTTCAACGCTACCAAAACGGTCAGCCTTTGCGGAATGTTGTAGACAAGCAAGCTGGATACTAAATATTGGTGATTGGGGATTGGGAATTGGGCATTGGGCATTGGGCATTGGGCATTGAGAAGATGAGAGACAAGGTGACTCTAATGAGAACTTGCAACAAGTCTTCCCCCATACCCCATGCCCAATCACTTAACTTTCAACACAGACTTTCCTAAAGATTGGCAAATAACATCATTTTGTGGCGTATGTATACGGCTGCATAAAACGTCACGGTAGTGACGCTCTAAAGGATTTCTTTTTAATAAACCAGGATTGCCAGTTAGTTCTAAGGCAATCTCCACAGCACGAATCGAGTTAGTTGTAGTAAGATATTTAACAGCCTGTGCCTGTAATCCTACGTTAGGCTCATATTCGCTCTTGTCAATATCTTGAGCCAAACTATAAATCAATCTATTATTAGCAAATAGCAGTGCTTCTATCTCACCCACGGCAGTTTGGAAGCGTGGCAGAGTTGCCAGTGGCTCTTGAAGATTAGAAGGCGATCGCTCCCAAAGATATTTAACAAGCCAGTCTCGCGCACTACTAGCAACACCGAGATATAAGGCACTCACTGTCAAACTGCCCCAAGTGGAAATTATCGGATCGAAAGATGGTGCAACTGATATGGGGTTGATATTTAGAGCATACTCTGAGGGAATTAATACATTCTCTAAAATGAGGTCATGGCTGCCTGTAGCTCTCATCCCCAAGTGATCCCAGGTTTCGACAATTCGCAAACCTGGCAGATCGCGCGGAACTAGAAAATTCCCAACTTGTGGTTCATCTTCAGTTGTCCGTGCCCAAACAACAAAATAGCTGAGGATGGGACTGCCTGTGGTGTATTGCTTATGTCCTGTTAAACGCCAGCCCTCTGTTGTTCGTTCGGCAATTGTCGCTGGCAATCCGCCTCTGGCTGGCGTTCCTAGCTCTGGTTCAACACGGGCAGCATTCAGCAGGGCAATGCCTTCAATTGATTCACGACACAGCCGCTTATACACTTCTGGATGCCAGCGACGGCTACGGGCTGCATGAGCGTGTTGAAGATAGTGCATTGTTAGTACTAATGCGGTCGAAGCATCGCCACGTGCGATCCCTTCAATCACCCGACAGACAGTTGCCAAACCCAAATCCTGGCCGCCGAATTCACGTGGAATGGTGAGGTTGAGTAATCCTGCCTCATGCAAAGCTGTAAAATTCTCGAAGGGAAAGGAAGCATCTCTATCGTGTGCCCCTGCGCGGGTGGCGAAATCTTTGGCCAAAGCCTCAACTTGGTCGAAAATATTGGGGAGAGTTTCTAGACCTTGGGCTACAAAGGTGTTTGGCACTGCTTGCTCCAACTGTGACATAAATACTCCTTCGTAATTCACTGTACTACTAAATCAGAGATGTTTTTCAATATGGAAGCATCTCAAGTTTGTAGGAATATCAATTTTTCGCACGACGCCAGTCTCCCCTCACCCCCAATCCTCATTGCCCTAACTGTATTACTTCTAATACTCCCTAATGCCCTGTAAATACTACTTAAAATCGACCGAGATTTAGTAATTTGTGGTTTTTGTAAGTATGACACAAACTCCTTTCATCGAGCAAGCCAAGGGGAAAATTCAGCGATCGCGCCACAACTTAGGAACTGAATTCCTTACCGGTTTAGGACTTACGCAAAATATCTCTCAAACTCTGATTTCTCTGTGTTCTCTGCGCCTCTGCGGTTCGTTATTTCGTAACTTGTGCATAAGTCCTATGGTCTTTTAAGCTAATTACCATTTAAATTAAATCTTTGCGTTTGGAACTAAGCACGAAGAAACAAGCATTTAAATATTCTCTGTTGAGAGTAATATAAAGATCCCTAGATTACACAGGGATAATTTTCTCATCAAGTAGATTTTCCAATGGATAAATATACAGCAACAGCATTGGCGATCGCAACCAAAGTGATATTGGTTGCTTTTATAGCGGTTCCTCTGCAACTGAGGTATAACTGGACTGGATATATTTTTAACTTTGAGGATGTACCTTATCTGATTAAGAACCGCTATGGATGATTTTCTATATTTTACCAAATCGATGGTGTTACACTTTGTCAGGGCACTGGCTCTATAACCACCATTCAATTTATCCATTTATTACTTGACTCGATCGGATGGTAATCTTAGGTTTTAAAAGACGAATTGGCGATTTATTGTCATTTTTTGAACTATAGACTCATTTAAACATGATGGTTATTTCTCAACTTCTATCAAGCTGTAATATGTATTGCTGCTATACCCTTGATGGAAAAAATGCTAAGATTGCCTTAGTCAACTAGTGTGTGTGCCCGATCACAACATTAATGTGTTTTACCTCACAGCTAATTTAAACAACTTAAATATTACCTTTAAGCAAACAATAGTCGCCGTTATGACTAGCATCATGTTATGCCACCTCGCTATTTAAAGATTTAATGTATAAATGGTTGTTAAATATATTTTTTTTGTTAAATATCATCTATTAGGTGACTTGTCAGAAAATTTACATTAAGAAACTACTAAAATATCTAAATTTAAGAACAGAAAGAGTGTAAGCTAATTATGTAAATATCATGTTTGTATGTAAATATGATGATGTTCGCAAGTCTCTTTTAGTCACTTGCATTTGTTACACTATAGGAGGTATAATACAAACGTTAAATAACTTGCTAGATGCTCCCTAAAAGATACTAAGCAGTGCTGGAAAAAGATCCATTCTGGAATCTCCAAGCAAACTCAAGCAATATTTGTTTAAGTGTAATTTAGCTTAATTGGTAAAATACTACTTAAACAAAATTACGATGTGCTTTTATAGCTTTATAGTTTTTATAGTCTTCTGTTTCTTGTAGCCTACTCAAAATCTTCTTTTGTTCCAGGTTGCACGATCGGGATGAAGCTATCCCGGAGACTATCCCCTAGACTCGCCAAAGTACTAGGGAATATGCTGGGAGCTAATTGCACATTGTGTAAATTTCTGATTAACACTACAACGTTAGTCAGATTTGTAGTTGTGTTTTTTTTGCTGTCAGGCTTTGTTCACACAACTGCTAATGAATTACGTTTTCACATAATTTACGAATCAATGCAATTTCTAACTACAATTATGTCACACCATTTAAGTCAAGACAAGGCTGTTAAAAAGTTAGGAATGTTTGAAAACATTCTTTTAAAAATTCTTCCGAGTCAGGTGTTGTTCGAGAGCATGAAATAACTTTCAGCCATAACATTGTCCTGAACTAAAAAAAACTTCGGTTTGTGATTGAGGAATGAAATACTTTGCATAGCTCTTGCTGCATACAGCAAATTAGATTGCGAAAATAATTCCTCTTAACGATCGCTTACAACCACTGCTGATTGCAAAAATGAGCAATCCATACTTTGTGCAGAGGCTGTCAATGCAGTTAGTCGCTTTTGAAGCTAAATGTCGTTAAACAAAGCTCTAGCTCGATATTCTAGCATTTACACTAGTTATTGCCACATCAATAACTCGCTGCAACAACTTCTTGTAGATTGCCCACTCAATAAAAATACCTTGTATGTAAAAGATAGATGCTTTACTAGCATACTGTTTCTTTCTCAACTCTACTTTAATAAAGCTGAGAGTTTCCTCGGTGAAAATACGGGATTAAATAATATTTTTAATGAAGTTTTGAATTGGATTCCGACTGATAAGTAAATTTTTTTTGTGGAGATGAAAAAATGCCATCAGTGCTTTCTGAGCAACATCTGGGTGAAAGAATTTTGTACACCTTAGATACAAAACTCTCAGAAAAAGAATTAGAGGACTTCTTGGCAGAAATGGAGATTGTGGAGCCACCATCAGCAAAGCAATTCTGGGAATCTGCACAGGCGAATCCTGGTATATATATTATTCTTACAGGTAAAGTCCGACTATTAGATAGCTCTGAGAATTTAATTACTACCTTTGGTGCATGGTCTGTTTTTGGTGAATTGACCTTGTTTCCCGAAGCTAACTTTAGTCCTTATGTAGTTAGAGCTTCGACAAGCTTGAAACTTGGCTATTTCAGTCAAGAAGCATTGCAAAGGTTGATAGACAAGTATCCTAACATTCGCGATCGCTTATTTGCCCGTGCAGAACTTTGGGATTTGTTGTTGTTATGTCGCCAAGTATCACAATTCCCCCGCCATACATCACAAGTTTCAGGAATGCTCAAAGCCTTATCTTTGTTTGAGCGGCACCAGTTAGAAACTGGCTCTGTCAGTCCACAAATATCCCAAGATTCACAGTTGTGGCTATTGTACAAAGGTCAACTGCGGCATTCTGAAGGCGATTTTTTGACACCAGGTACAATCTTTGCTCAACCAAAACAAGGAGATTGGCAAACAACGCAACCAACGATTGCTTACATTCTGAAAAACGACCAAATGCAAACAGCACTAGAATACTTCCCGGAGTTAGGGGAGTGGTCTTTTGGCATGAGTGTCAGCGAAACGGAATTGGAGACTGAGGACGCAACGATCGGCTCAGTGCGTCGCAGGGGATTAGGTACTAGAGAAAAAACTTCCCAATCTCCAAAATCTAAAATTATTCCTTTTCCCCAAAGAGAGAAGCCGTCACAACAACAGCCAACAAAAAAATCACGTTTTTACTTTCCCAGTCCGAAAGTACAAATGGGACATTGGTGGAAGCGGATTACCAAAAGCTATCCCTTCTATGCCCAACAAAGTGCAGCTGATTGTGGTTCTGCTTGCTTGGTGATGATTGGTAACTATTGGGGCAAACATTTTAGTATCAATCGCCTACGGGATATGACCAATGTCACTCGCAACGGTGCATCCCTAAAAGCAATGGCAGCAACAGCAGAATACCTGGGTTTTGCCACCCGTCCAGTGAAAGCTACTCTTGATAAATTAGCAGAACAGCCTTTACCTGCAATTGCTCACTGGGAAGGTAAACACTTTATTGTTGTCTATGAAATCACTCCTAAGCGGGTGATTGTATGTGACCCGGCTCTTGGTCAACGCAGTTTGACAAAAGCTGAATTTCAAGCAGGTTGGACTGGTTATGCATTGTTACTGCAACCGACAGCTCTACTAAAAAGTGCTAAAGACGAAAGTAGAAGCTTCTGGAAATTTTTTGAGCTAGTCAAACCTCACTATCGAACACTGGTAGAAATTTTCATAGCTTCGATAGTAATTCAATTATTTGGGTTAGTAACGCCAGTATTTACCCAGTTGTTGCTTGACAGAGTACTTGTGCAACGCAGTGTTCCAACCTTAAACGCCATTGGTTTGGGAATGATTGTTTTTGGGTTGTTTGGTGTTGCTGTCAACGGTGTACGGCAATATCTCTTATTTCACACTGCTAACCGCATTAGTATCGCCTTACTCGTAGGCTTTATCAAACATACCTTCCGTTTACCCCTTGCTTATTTCGAGTCGCGTTTCGTTGGGGATATAATCTCGCGCATCCAAGAAAACCAGAAAATTCAGCACTTCCTGACTGGTCAGACACTCTCGATTGTGTTGGATATGCTGACATTAGTGGTTTATCTGGCTTTGATGTTCTCCTATAGCTGGCGGATGGCATTATTCGTGCTGTGTACTGTACCGCCATTTTTTATCTTGGCGCTGGCCAGCACAAGTATTTTGCGCCGCATCTCCAGAGATATTTTTAATGCAGCTACCAAAGAACAAAGCTATCTCATAGAATCCCTAAGCGGAATTCGTACTGTTCGCTCATTAGCAATTGAACAGACAGTGCGTTGGCGTTGGGAGGAACTGCTAAATGATTTAATCAAAAAAGACTTTAATGCTCAAATAATTGACAATCGCTTGCAGATTATCAGTGGCGTCATCCACACCTTTGTAAATACTTCATTGCTGTGGTATGGAGCAACCCAGGTAATTAATAACGAACTAACTATTGGACAACTAGTTGCTTTCAATATGTTGGTGGGTAACGTCTTGAGTCCTTTCCAACGGCTAGCTCTGCTGTGGAATGAATTACAGGAAATCGTGATTTCTACCGAACGGATTAATGATGTATTGGAGGCGGAACCAGAAGAAGACTTAGCAATTAAACCCCGCAAATCGTTGGGTAAACTTCGCGGTAACATTTGTTTTCAAAATGTTACTTTTCGTTATCACTCAGAAAGCGACACTAACGTATTAGAAAATCTCAACTTTGAAATTCAGCCAGAACAGATGGTTGCAGTCGTAGGGCGCAGTGGTTCTGGAAAAACAACTCTCAGTAAATTAATTTTAGGTTTATACCCACCGACAGATGGCAAAATACTCATTGATGGTCACGATATCACCAGTGTATCTATGCGATCGCTCCGTTCCCAAATCGGCGTTGTAGACCAAGATACTTTTCTATTTGGTGGGACTGTTCGCGAAAACATTGCGATCGCTAATCCAAATGCTTCTTCAGAAGAAATTAGCCAAGCAGCAAAATATGCTGGAGCGGATGAATTTATTCAAAAACTACCCCTGGATTACGAATCCGAAATTGGTGAAAGCGGTGGTATGCTTTCTGGTGGACAGCGCCAACGCCTAGCTATTGCTCGTGCTTTGCTTGGAAATCCCCGGTTATTACTGTTTGATGAAGCCACTAGTCACCTAGATTCAGAATCAGAACGAATTATTCAAAACAACCTCAAAACAATTCTTAAAGGACGCACAAGTGTAATTATTGCCCACCGCCTCTCTACAGTCCGCAACGCGGACTTAATCCTAGTTTTAGATCAAGGTATTTTGGTAGAAAGCGGTACCCACGACGAATTAATCGCTAAAAAAGGTCATTATTACTACCTGAATCAACAACAGATGTCTCAAGTTAGTTGATGGGGCATTGGGCAGTCTTTTTCTTCTTTACGAGACTCTACACGAACAATTTTGAATTTTGAATTTTGAATTTTGAATTTTGAATTGATTTCTCCCTCACTCCCCATCTACTGTTATCGGAAATAAAACCATGCCACATCCCAACAGATCGTCCCCACTTCCCCCAGATGAGCAAGATGAATATCAAGGTTACAAACAGCAAGAGGAATCGGTATTTGACGAGCAAACAGAGGTAGAAAATGAAAGTCAAGATTTGTACTACGGTACAGAAAAATTACTCGATGCCTTACCTCGAGTTTGGACTCGTGGTTTGTTGTATGCGCTCATCGGCTTTGCTGGTCTATTTTTGCCTTGGGCAACTCTTTCAAAAGTAGATGAAACTGGTAGCGCCAGAGGGCGTATAGAACCTAAAGGCGCAACTCAAAAATTAGACGCTCAAGCTGGTGGAAGTGTCAAAGCAGTTAGGGTCAAAGAAGGAGATACAGTTAAAGCCGGCCAGGTTTTACTAGAACTGGATTCTGATTTGCTGCAAACGGAACTGCAACAAGTCCAGAGCAAATTGCAAGGGCTACAAAATCGGCAATCCCAACTGGAAGTGCTGAAAAATCAACTCTTAATGTCAACGAGTCTTTTAGAACAACAAAATAAATCCCAAGAATTAGAAAAATTGGCTCAACTCAACCAGGTGCAGCAAAACTTGGATGCCAAACTGAGTAGCTATAACCTCCAAAAGTTAGAAAAAGAATCATCAGTTAAACAAGCACAGCAGCAAATTTCCACCAGTCGCGACGATCAAGAATCGACTAAAAAACTTTTGGGTATAGATTCTAAGCAAGTTGAAACTTATAGCCAACTCGTTCACGATGGTGCAGTGTCTACAGCCCAAGTCGATCAACTCAAAAAACAAGAGGAAGAAAGCAAACGACTTTATAAAAAGTCTCTATCAGATATTAAACAAGCCGAATTGCGTTTAGCCCAAGAGCTAAATAATTATCAAGTAACTATCAAAACCTTGGAGTCTGATATCAAACAAGCAAAACTCCGACTGCAAGAAGAACAAAGTAGTTATAAAAGTGCCACGCAAGCCGGACAACTAGCTGTAATGAAAAATCAGGAGCAGCTAAAAGATTTACAAGCACAAATAACAGCAACGCAATCAGAAATCGCTCAGACAAAAAGCCAGCTTCTATCTACAAGATTGCAAATTCAGCAGCGCGTAGTGCGATCGCCGCTTAATGGGGTGATTTTTGAATTACCCACAACTAAACCAGGAGCAGTGGTACAAGTCGGTCAAAGGATTGCCCAAATTGCACCCGCAACAACAGACTTCGTACTCAGAGCCAATATGCCTAATCAGGATAGCGGTTTCTTGAAGGTAGGAATGCCAGTAAAAGTCAAGTTTGATGCCTATCCCTTCCAAGAGTATGGTATCGTGCCAGGAAAAGTTACTTGGATCTCGCCTGACTCGAAAGTTAGCCAAACACCCCAAGGCAACATCGAAACCTATGAATTAGAAATCACCTTAGACCAGCAGTATGTCCAAAATGGCAACAAACGTATTCCATTAGGTGCCGGTCAGACAGCAAATGCTGAAGTGATCATTCGTCAACGCCGAGTAATTGACTTTGTTCTAGATCCGTTCAAAAAACTGAAAAAGGGCGGTTTGGAGATGTAGTTAAAGATATCGCATCCAAATCAGGAAATAGGACAAGGGAGATTGGAGGAATAATTAATGCCGCGTGCTCACTTGCCCTGAGCGACTTGTGCCAAGCGTTGCGAGGTAAGCCGTTCGCCTAGCGTCTCGCAGAGAAGGGATACCCAATCCGCTTAATTATTGGAGATATAGTGTTATGCCCCACAATCTGACCATTTCTACCTCAGATATCATTCACAGTCTTAAACTCTCCTGTCAGATACCTGCTGTTGTGGAGGCGATCGCGTCGCAAAGTATTATTACCGAAGCAGCTCAAGCGGCAGGAATTACAGTCACGCCAGAAGAACTACAGCAAGAAGGAGATAACTTAAGGTTCGCCAAGAAGCTTGTCAAAGCTAAAGACACCTGGTCATGGCTAGAAAAACATCACCTCTCTGTGGATCAGTTTGAAGAATTAGCCTACAACAATATCCTTTCGCGGAAGTTAGCGAATCATCTATTTTCCGATCAACTGGAAAAGCACTTTTACGAACATCAGCTAGATTATATCGCCGCCGTTACCTACGAAGTTGTCTTCGAGGATCGAGACTTGGCTTTAGAGCTTTTTTATGCCCTAGAAGAAGGCGAAATCAGTTTTCCAGATATTGCTCGTCTATATATCTCAGAACCAGAAGCTCGTCGTGCTTATGGATACAAAGGACTCCGATACCGCAAAGATTTTCGTCCAGAGATTGCAGCTGCTGTATTTGCTGCTGCACCACCAGAAGCTCTTAAACCGATAACGACTCCCAAGGGAGTGTATTTAATTTGGGTGGAAGAAGTCATTCAACCCCAATTAGATGAACAGTTGCGCCAAAAAATCATTACAGAATCCTTTTCTGATTGGTTAAAGCAACAAATCACCATGATGAAAATAGTTACTCAAATAGACTCAGACGGTTCACAAGAGGAATTAATAGATATGTTATACACCAAGACTAAATAATTTAATAATTATCAAATGTTTTTGTCGCTAAGTATCTACCTAAGTTATGGGAGATTCCTTGAAGCTTCAAAAATGTTGCAGATACAGATTTATATACTTAAAACTTAATATTTTTTCCTTTTTAGTGTTTTGTGAATATATCTACAAAGTGCTGTATTTGCGTTATTTCAAAGTTAAATTCAATCGCTATAACTCTTGCTAGGCAGTAATTATTTTATTTCTGCTCAAATTTGTCATGCAGTGTTTTCTAACTTCAAATAGGACTATATATAATGATTTTTCAACACAAATATATTAGTTTTTTTAATCAAAAATTCCTCAAAAAAGCATTGACTTTTTTGAGGAATAAAGTATATTAGATGTATAGCCAAACAAAACAAGTTGGTTAGACCAAATATTCCCAACAACAGTTACAAATTTTAGGAGAACTCAAATGATTATTTCTGATCTGAACTATTTGGAAAATACCACTGAAGAAATTATTGGTGGTACTAAGACAATCACCATCATAATCAAGAAGCCAGCGCCTAAGCCTCCTGCAAAATTCAACAGTGTTGCACAAGCTGACGCAGATGCTAAAGCAACTGGCGGTCTCAACAACGTAGCTGTAACCTTTACTAACGCCACCGTTACTCCTAATAGCGCTACTGCTTCGTCATCAAGCTATGCTTCTACTTCTAACTAACAAGTAGTAATAATTAAACTCTACTTACAAAAAGTATTAACTTCTGCAAGTAGAGTTAGGCTCGAAAGCTTAGTATATTGATAAATGCCGAAGGCTCTTTGCTCATTTGAGCCTTCGGCTTTTACCAAAAATACACCCTTTGGTCTTAAAAAAATGTTTCTGCAATAAAATTTTACAGCTTAGAACATTTAATCCTCAACCCAGTTGCAGCCTGTGTTATTTACCCGCCCTGAATTAAAACTCTGGGCTAATAGTCATAAGAGCAAAGATTTTACTGTAGCCTTAAGCTTCTCGTAGACCCCCGAAAGGTAGAGAAAAGTAAAATTCCTGTTAATTAAGTTTAAGAAGTAACCAAGCAGACATGATATCAATCGATATCAGTTATAAGTTTCAAAAGCTTGAGTTCCTTGCAGATATAGGAAAAAAAGACATTTTAAATAAAAAAGATTGTATTTATAGCCCATAAAAGCCCATAAATGAAAGGATATAAGCTCCTAAATTTATTTATGGGGATTGTTAATTTTAAATTTGGAGCAAAGCGACGTGACCACAATTCCTGATGCTCTCCAACTCGCAAGTCAATATTATCAAAGTAAGCGCTTCACCCAAGCCGAAGAGATTTATCGTCAAATTATAGACTTAGATCCCCAGCAGTCAGAAGCATTCTATGGATTAGGTCTGCTGGCGCAGCAACGGGAACAATATCAAAATGCAGAACAATTTTTTCAAGCAGCCCTACAATTACAACCTGAAGCAGGGTCAATACATAACAGTTTGGGGTTTAGTCTGCAACAACAGGGTAAGCTAGAAGAAGCGATCGCCTGTTATGAAAAAGCACTCTTAATTCTCCCAGACAGCATAGAAGTACAAATTAATATCAAAAATATTCTTCACATTCAAGGTAAGCTGTCACCAGAAGAACAAGCCCACTATGCAGAGTTGAATGAGCAGTTTGCTTTAGGTAAGCAAAAGGTAGGCGATTTCAAGATAGCAGAATTATATTATCGCCAAGCTATTGCATTGCAGCCAGATTTGGTATCATCTCATACTAATTTAGGAGAAGTACTCCAAAAACAAGGGCGATTCAATGATGCCATCGATTCTTACCAGCAAGCACTAAAAATTAAACCAGACTATCATTACGCATATCACAACTTAGGGTATCTTTTCCAGGAAAAAGGAAAATTTACAGAAGCAATAGAAGCTTATGAAAAAACTTTAAGTATTCAACCTGATTTTGCAATCACCTATAACAACTTAGGAAATATTCTCAGGGCGCAAAATAAATTTGATGCTGCCATAGAATCCTATCAAAAAGCGATTAAAATTCGACCTGATGTTGATTATATATATTCCAACTTGGGAACAGCATTGAGAGATGATAACCAAATAGAAGCAGCAGTTCAGGCATTTGAGCAAGCCGTAAAAGTGAACCCAAACTATAATATGGCTAAATTTGGTGCTTGTATGAGCCAACTACCAGTTATCTATTCTAATGTTGATGAAATTGCATTCAGACGAAATCAGTATCAACAGTATTTGCAAGATTTAGCTAAATATTATGAATTAACTAATCGGGAAGGACGGGCAAAAGCATCGGAAGCTGTGGGAGCATTTCAACCTTTTTATTTGACATATCAAGGTTTAAATGACCGAGATTTACAGCGAACTTATGGAGAAATGATTTTCCAAATTATGTCGAGTCGCTATCCCCAAGATTGCCAGCCGCTTGCTCTGCCAAATTTAGATAAAAATCAAAAGGTTCGTATTGGGATCGTTTCTGGGTTTTTATCTAGTCATTCTAATTGGAAAATCCCGATTAAAGGTTGGGTAGAAAATATAGATCGAAGTGAGTTTGAATTATTTGGTTATTATACTGGAGACAAAAAAGATTACTCAACAATGAGTGCCACCAAAACTTTTGATAAATTTGTTCAAGGTGTTCGCTCAACTGAACAATGGTGTGAGGTAATTACAAAAGATCGATTACATATCCTGATTTTCCCAGAATTTGGGATGGACCCAATGGCTCTCAAACTGGGTTGTCTGAGATTAGCGCCAATTCAAATGACATCTTGGGGACACCCTGAGACTAGTGGACTGCCGACAATTGACTATTACTTGAGCAGTGACTTAATGGAACCCGAAAATGCTCAAGAACATTACACAGAAAAATTAGTTAGATTACCCAATCTATCTATTCATTATATGCCTTTAGCAATTCCACCCGAAGAAATTAAGAAACGAGATATAGGTTTAAAAGAGGATGATATTTTCTTCTGGTGTTGTCAGTCATTATATAAATATTTGCCTAATCATGATGATGTTTTTCCTTCTATTGCTAAAGAGCTAGTAAATTCTAAGTTTGTATTTATTAAAAGCAAAAGTGAAGAAATAACAGAAAAATTTCGCCAGCGCTTAAATCATGCTTTTGCAGAATTAGGATTAGATTATCAAAATCACTGTTTGTTTTTGTCTTTCCTCAATGACAGGAAGTTTGCTGGAACTACAGCTATAGCAGATGTCTTCTTAGATAGTATTGGTTGGTCTGGATGTAACTCCACACTCGAATCTATTGCTCATAATATTCCGGTTGTAACTTTACCTGGAGAACTGATGCGATCGCGCCATTCTCTAGCAATTTTACAGATGATGGGTATCGAAGAGACGATCGCTTCAAATAAATCAGAATATGTCCAAATCGCCATCCGTCTGGGGAAAGATGCTAAATATCGGCAATATATTTCTCAGCAAGTTGCAGAAAATAAACATAAATTATATGGCGATTTAAAGCCAGTCAGAGCGCTGGAAGATTTTATTTTGCAGCTGGTTAATAAACCAAGACAATTTAATGCTAAAGAAGTTGCTGAACTGTTTCAACTTGCACTTCAGGAGCATCGAGCTAATCGCCTAGATACAGCCGAACAGCTATATCGTCAAGCGATCGAAAAACAACCAGACTATTCAGAAGCATTATACAATTTAGGGATGCTGCTACAGCAGAAAGGTGAGTTGCAGGAAGCTCAGAAGCATTTGAGTGCAGCTTCGCAAGTTCAGCCTAACTCCGTGAAAATTTGGTTTAGTTTAGGCAATTTGCTGCAAGGCCAAGGACAGTTACCAGAAGCTGAAGCAGCTTACCGAAAAGCTATTGCTTTGCGACCAGATGCAGGGACAATATACAACAATTTGGGCTACACCTTGCAACAACAAGAGAAGTGGGAGGATGCGATCGCATCTTATGAAAAAGCTCTGGAATTTCAGCCCAACTGCATAGAAGCAGAAATCAATTTAGCGAATGCGCTGTTTGCTCAAGGGAAGCTTTCACCAGAGAAACAAGCCTATTATGCAGAATTGAATTATCAGATGGGCTTTGCCCACCAAGAAGGAGCTGATTGGCAAACTGCTGTTGTTTACTATCGAACTGCGATCGCAATACAGCCTGATTTGGTAGAAGCCCATTATAACTTGGGGGTGGCACTGCAAGAACAAGGGGAGCTAGAAGAAGCGATCGCTTGCTATCAAAAAGCTTTGGAGTTCAATCCCCAACACCAGGAAGCCAACATGAAATTAGGAGAGATTTACCAAAACCAGCAACAAAAAGTTACACAAGTGGACTCACTAAAAGTTTCTCGCTAAACGGGTTAGTTCACGCGATCGTCAATTTTCATCAATCTAAACTTCAACTTTCAAATTAAGGGGGTAAAATTTATGTCATTAACAATTTTCGAGAAAGTTAAAGACTTCCTGGTAAGACTAGTCAAAGACGAGGCTTTTTACACTCAATTGATGAGTGATAAGATTGAGGAAGTGATAAAAGTCATGGAAGAAGGTGGCTATAATTTTTCTCAAGAAGAATTTGAAACAGCCTCAATTAAAATCTTGGAGTTAAAAGAACTAGGCCAGTTTGACGACCTCAGTGAAGAGGAATTAGTAGGAGCCTTTGGCGGGCTTACAAACACAGTCGCTCAACCATTGTATGGAGCTGTAGTCTCACCTCCACCTGTCGACGAAGAATGTGGAAAACCACCAATTAAATGTAAATGGATTCCTAAACCAAATCCAAAGCCATGGCCACTTCCCAAAGGAAAAATTCCATCTGTACAACCGTTATATGGAGCAGTTCTTAGTTCAACAGAAGTACAATAACCCGATAAAACGATGAAGAAATAGAATTCGTTCGTTTATTTCGAGGGTTGAGATTGAGAGTTAACCTATGACACATCACCGCAAAAGCTACGCAGTTTGGGAAATTACCTTGAAGTGCAATCTAGCTTGTAGTCACTGTGGTTCCCGTGCAGGACATGAGCGCGCCAAAGAACTTTCTCCAAAAGAAGCTTTGGATCTCGTCAAGCAGATGGCAGAAGTTGGAATTAAAGAAGTTACTCTCATTGGTGGTGAAGCATTTCTGCGTCCAGACTGGCTGGAAATTGCCAAAGCTATCAACGAGGCGGGAATGTTATGTGGTATGACTACAGGCGGTTATGGCATTTCCTTAGAAACCGCCCAAAAAATGAAGGAAGCGGGAATTCGTACCGTCTCTGTTTCTATTGATGGCTTGGAAGCAACTCATGACCGTCTGCGGGGAAAGAAAGGCTCTTGGAAATATGCATTTAAGACCATGAGTCATCTGCGAGAAGTAGGTATTTCTTTTGGTTGTAACACCCAAATTAATCGCCTGTCAGCGCCAGAGTTTCCCTGCATCTATGAGTGCATTCGTGATGCAGGTGCGCGTGCTTGGCAAGTTCAGCTAACTGTACCAATGGGAAATGCAGCCGATAACGCAGATATCCTCCTCCAACCCCATGAACTGCTAGATATATACCCCATGCTTGCCCGTGTGGCGCGTCGTGCTTACCAAGAAGGCGTGCAACTTCAGGCGGGAAATAACATTGGTTACTACGGCCCTTATGAACGACTGTTGCGGGGACGGGGAAAGGAGGATGACTTCTCATTTTGGCAAGGTTGCGGTGCAGGACTTTCCACTTTGGGAATTGAAGCTGACGGAGCGATTAAAGGTTGTCCCTCACTGCCGACTACTGCCTATACAGGTGGTAACATTCGAGAACATACCTTGCATGATATTATCGAGGGTGCAGAAGAACTACGCTTCAATTTAGGAGCAGGAACACCTGAAGGTACAAAACACCTGTGGGGTTTCTGTAAAACCTGCGAATATGCTGAACTTTGTCGTGGGGGTTGCAGTTGGACAGCCCATGTTTTCTTTAATAAGAGAGGTAATAATCCTTACTGTCATCATCGCGCTCTTGTTCATGCCAAACAAGGTATGAGAGAGCGTGTAGTTCCCAAAGTAAAGGCACAAGGATTGCCATTTGATAATGGCGAATTTGAGCTAATTGTCGAGTCTAGAGATACTTTATTGCCAGCAAACGACCGCTTACACTTTACTGCTGACAGCATTCAGTGGTCGGAAAGTTGGCAAAAAGAACCCGATCGTTATTACTCTCTCGTGAGATAATAAATTATGGCAGAAAATTCCGAAATTAACACAATTTCAGCGGAAAAAACTGACCTTGAGTCATCACCATCTCAAGAATTAGAGAAGATCCCACTACTTCCACGTTCCGCTTGGAATAGTCAATTAACCTATTTCAAAGTGCTGTTAAAAGCGAAGCAAATCCTGGATAAAAGCTAACAGCTTCATTAGGGATATCAAGAGATTTAGCTCGTAAATTAGGAGAGAATTACTCCCCAAATATTTACGCGCAAATTTGTTAACTCACAAAATCAACACAGTTTTTTTATGGCATCAAGAGTAAGTCTAACACTGACAGTTCCAAAGTTACTTTCTTTTAATGGTAGAACTAATCTCAACAATAGACCCGATCCCAAGCCCGATCCTAGTCCTAATTTTGTTACCGCTGAAGGGGATGCTACTTTTTCTAACTATAGTGAAAGTGCTGCAAGCATTTTAACTACTACTCAGGCAGATACCTTAGTTAAAGGTGGTATAACTGCTGCAATTGCTGAGGCTCAAGCAAGTTTTGATCCAACTTTTTCATCACTTTTCACTAAGGCTGCTGTAGTGGGATTAAGTGGTCAATTTGAAGGTACTTCCAACAGCGAAGCAAAGGTACTTGCTAGTTTTGCGGTTGGTCGTAATGAAAGCTTCTCTTTTGATTTTTCAGCAAATTTAAAATTGGCAGCTAAAGAAATTGAAAATCCTGACGTTGAATATAACAAGGGCCAGTCGACAACAACTTTTTTGGTATTAGATACCACAAATCCTAATCGGGCCAAAGTTTTAGATTATTTTGGCATCCAAGGTAAATTAGTCTCCTCCGACCAAATCGGGGATCTAACATTTGGTCGTAGTCGCAATGTCACAATCGAGAGTCGTGACAAAGATGATGATATTGATGGCGACAATGGTACTGATTTCCTCAATGGTAGTGCTGTTGGGACTTATGAACGGAATTTTAATCGTAATACCAACTTAACTATAGTTAAAATTAATACTACTTCTGTTGAATTGGCAGGAGACACTTTAATCGGCAACCTGGGTAGAGATGTTATCTACGGCACGATTCGGAAGGATAATCTGACGGGAACCAACGGGGCAGACAAACTTTATGCTAGCTTAGGGGATGATAAGCTATCTGGAAAAAGAGGTAATGATAACCTCGACGCCGGCCAAGGTAATGATTCCCTAGATGGTGCCGAAGGCGATGATACACTCTATGGCGGTAAAGGCAATGATACACTGTATGGTGGTAGTGGTAATGATGTCTTAATTGGTGGCGAAGGTAATGACACATTTACTTTCAAACGTAGCGATTCCTTGTTGAAAAAAGATTTTGATGTCATTCAAGATTTTCAGATTGGTGTTGACAAGCTGGTATTAGATGGCTGGGGAAGTCGAGGTAACATCACAGATACCAGCGATGGCGCTCTTCTCACCTTAAATACTTTGTCTCTGGGTAATACTTTGTCTCTAGGTAATACTTTGTCTCTCGGTAATAATCCTCAACAAAGCATACTATTTTCAAACGTGAGTGCAAGTGATATCAGCTCGGTAATATAATTTGCTTAAGGCTAATTGCTCGTTTCATTTCCTAACAGACTCTGATTTACAAGCATCTCAGTCAAAACAATCAGGTAAGTAAAAAAATCTGATTGTACAATAAAATTTCGATACCTTTTCTGGGAGAGGTTTTGCCAACAGCAAACACTATGGTGTACCCACTGAAATTACTTGACTTGGTAATGTTCGATCGCTAGCTTCAGGCTTATTTCTCGTCCATACTGTTGACAAAATCTCTCCCTTATTTTAATTAAATAGCCTTGCTTGATTAACAGGCAAAAATAGGGAAAATATTTTATTAATAGTTATCACTTATGTTCTGAAATTATAGTAATCTATAACAATATAATATCAAATTCAAATATAGTTATAGATACTACAGAGTTATGAATGCTACAAATATTTCAGCATCTAGAGTTAAATCTTTTATTCAAATTGCGATACAAAAGCATCAGTCAGGTGACAAGGATGAAGCTGAATCGCTAAATCAAACAGAAGTAGCTGAAATCCTTGAACTAGCAGTTCAACAGCAACAAGACAATAGTTTATTGGAGGCAGAACTGCTGTATAGTCAAGTTCTGGAAAAACAACCCGATAACCATGAAGCTTTATATGGTTTAGGGATGTTAGCGCAACAGATGGGGCAACTCCAAACTGCTGAACAGTGGCTAAGTGCGGCTTCACAAGTTCAACAAAATTCTGTAAAAACTTGGTTCAGTTTAGGTAATTTGCATTTAGTTCAAGAACAGTTTTCCGAAGCAGAGAAAGCTTATCGGCAAGCCTTAGTTTTATTACCTAATTCATTACCAATTTACAACAATTTGGGCTATACTCTGCAACAACAAGGATTATTTGAAGAAGCAATTAACTATTATCAAAAAGCTCTAGAGTTAAAGCCAGACTTTATCGAAGCAGAGACTAATTTGGGTAATGCGTTACACGCTCAAGGTAAGCTCTCGATCAATCAAAAAATATACTATGCACAATTAAATAATCAATTGGGTGTTGCACGCAAAAAAGCAGGGGATTTTAAAAATGCTGTTACTTGTCACAAGCAAGCGATCGCACTACAACCAAATTTGTTAGAAGCCCATTATAACTTGGCTTTGGCGCTGCAAGAACAAGGAGAATTAGAAGAGGCGATCGCATCCTACCAAAAACTTTTAGAACTTCATCCCAACGATGGAGAAGTATACCTCAATTTAGGCAAAATTTACCAACAACTCAACCAATACCAAAAAGCAGTTTCTGCCTATCAACAAGGATTAAAGCTAATTAATCCTCACTATGCCAAAGCATTAGTATCTAGTGAGGATGCTGAAATTCCTCAACAAGTACCAGTCACGCCCTCAATTCCCCAAAGGGAGGTAATTGTAGGGGAATACAGCTTTCCGACTATTCCAACCGTAGCAAATACAGGTAAGCGTCCTTTCTGGAGTGTGGTGGTAACTGTATACAACCGCATAGATTATCTACTCGAATGCCTTGTTAGTGTATTGACCCAATGGCAAGGAGAAGAGCAGATGGAAATCATCGTCATGGACGATGCCAGTACAACGCCAGTATTTGAACTGGTGAATAGTATCGGACAAGGAATAATCAACTACTATCGCAATCCGCAAAATCTCGGTTTGCCAGGAAATTGGAATGCCGGAGTTGCTCTAACTCGCGGTCATTGGATTCATTTACTGCACGACGATGATTATATTCTCCCAGGTTTTTATTCTCGGCTACAAGAAAGTCTAGAAGGGTGTTCGGATTCTATAGGAGCCGCTTTTACAGGTTATGAAAATATTAACGAGAAAGGGGAAGTAATTTTCAGCCAACAAGTCTATGGAGAGCAGCGAGGAATTGCCCAAAATTGGTTGCAAATTATTGGAGTTAGTAACTCATTGAATATGCCTGCGGTAGTGATTCGTCGAGAAGCACACGAACAATTGGGCGTATATCATCCTGAACTGACCTATACAAGCGATTGGGAAGTTTATAAACGCATTGCCTCTGTTTATGATTGGTGGTATGAACCAGAAATTTTAGCTCGTTACCGCGAACATGCTAACAATGTCACCAGCGAACTGTTACTCTCTGGGAAACAGATGATATCCATCCGCCGTGCAATTGAAATTTCAAAGAGTTATTTTCCCAGTGAATACTCGACACAAATTACCGCCCAATCCCGGAGTCATTATTTTCTTTATTGTCTAGAATCGGCCATAATTCCCCTACAGGCTGGGAATCTCGCTGGAGTTTGGCAAGGGTTAGAAGAGGCTTTAAAAATAGATCGTAGCCCGGAAGCAGTGGCAAAGTTATTCCGGTGGTTAACACAAGAAAAAGCAGCTCCTCTGCGTGAAGAAATTGCCTCAAGATTTATCTCACTTCCTTTGTAAAGACTTGTTTAGGAAAAAGCAAAAATTTTCTAGTTTTGGACTAAAAAACTATGTCAATTAGTCAAGTAGAGCATCCTACTATAAATGCTTCATCTTTTGAGCCACAAAATCGACAAGATGGGATCAGCGGTCTGATGCGAGTTCGTAATGAAGAGGAGTTTTTGGCACCAACAATCGAATCTTGGATTGATTATGTTGATGAATTGGTAATAGTGTTTCATCAGTGTACAGACAAAACTCCTCAAATAATAGAGGCATTTGCACAAAAATACCCTCAGAAAATACGGGCTTTTCATTACTTACCTCACGTCTATTCGTTTAGTACAAAAGAACAAGTTGAATTGGATGTAAACAACATTCATTCTTTCGTTTTTTATTCTAATTTTGGTCTTAGTCAGACGCAGTATAAAATTTGCGTTTATATCGACGGCGATTCCATAGGTATTCCCGATAAATTAAAAATTATTTATAATTATTTGAAGCAAAATCATCTGCAAAATACAGCCTTATTTTTTTCAGGAGTAAATTTATATCAACGTCCAAACGATCCCAACTACTACACAAATTTAAAATGTGTTGCTTCTGGTGATGGAGATGTGGCATATTGGACAGTTTCACCGCAAAATATTTTCGATAAAAATGCCAAAATTCCATTTTGTGAAGCAATTCAATTTGAAGGCATCACAGCTTATTATTTAGGCTTTATTTTCTGGCATACACATTGGTTAAAGAAGAACGCATTTTCGAGAAATGGCGGCAGAGAATTAGATGGTGAGCTTTTAGAAAAACTGAACGATATGGAGAAAAGGAATAGAGATAAGGAATTAATTTTACTATCTCCAAAATTTAAGCAAGAAAATAAAAACTTTCAAAATATTCCTTACCAAAAGTTTCTCTTGTACTTCGATTTTGCTTCTTTGCCTGATGTAATAGCCCTAGAGTCAAAGCTAGTAGCAAGACATAATAATTTGGGTTATACTTTGGAACAACAAGGTAAGTTTGATGAAGCAGTTACTTGTTATGAAAAAGCCTTAGAACTCCAGCCCAACTTTGCCGAAGCAAAAGTTAACTTAGGCAACGCCCTGAACGCGCAAGGTAAACTATCAAAAGCTCAACAAGCAGACTACGCGGATTTGAATCAGAAATTTGCACATTCTTGCACGATCGCAGGGGATTTTAAGAAAGCAATTAATTATTATCGTCAAGCGATCGCTCTTGACCCAAATTCGCCAGAGACATATTATAGCTTAGGCAACATCCTGCAAGAAGAAGGTTTATCGGAAGAAGCGATCGCCTCATATCGCCAAGCCCTGAAACTCAATCCCTTAAACTGGAAAATCTACGTCCGTTTGAGTCAAGTTTACCAAGCTCAAAACAATATAGCAGAGGCGATTTCTGTGTATCGTCAGGCATTAACTTTACTCAATCCTCACTATGCCAAAGCCGTATCTGCTTACTTTGATGCTGCCATCACTCCAGAAATGCTCGTTACTCCCTCCATTCCTCAAGCTGAAGTTACTATTGGCGACTATCAGTTTCCAGCGATTCCACCTGTAATAGAGCCAGAGAAACCTCGACCATTTTGGACTGTAGTGATCCCGGTATATAACCGCACCGATTATCTCCTGGAATGTCTGGCTAGCGTCTTAGTGCAATGGCCTGGGGCAGAGCAGATGGAAATTCTGGTAATGGATAATGCCAGTACAACACCGTTGTTCGATTTAGTAAACAGTATTGGGGGAGGAGTAATCCGCTACTACCGCAATCAAGAAAATATCGGTGGAGCGAGAAATTATAACGCCGGGATTGCCCTGAGTCGCGGTCAGTGGGTGCATGTTCTCCATGATGATGACTGTGTACTTCCAGGTTTTTATGAACGCCTCCAGCAAAGTCTGGCAACTTGTCCAGATACAGTTGGAGTTGGTTGTACGGGTTTTGAATATATTAACGAAAAAGGAGAAACGATCAACACTGGAGAAGTAGTTTCGGTGTATGGAGAACACAGGGGCATCATGACAAATTGGCTGTCTAACATTGGTGTCTGTGGTCTAGTAACCATACCTGCAATAGTCATTCGTCGAACCGCTTACGAACAGTTAGGAGGGCATTACCCGCACTTAACTGAAATTTCTGACTGGGAAATATTTAAACGCTATGCTGCTAATTACGATTGGTGGTACGAACCAGGCATTTTGGCACGTTATCGCGAACATACCCAAAAATTGACATCTGCAAATTGGCTTTCTGGAAAGATGCCAAAAGCTATCCGCCATGCGATTGAAATTTCTGATACCTATTTTCCCATTGAGCAGCGCGCCAAGATTACCAGAGAAGCTCGCAGCCAAAATTTCAACTATTGTCTGACACGAGCAGCAATTCCTCTCCAGGTGGGCAATATCGCCGGAGCTTTGTCTATACTGCAAGAGTCCCTCAAAATAGATCGCTCCCCACAAGCAGTAGCAAAGTTATTCGCTTTGTTGACTCAAGATGAAGCCGCTCCCCTACGCGAAGAAATCATTGCTAAGTTGCTATTAGCACCTATAGACAATATTCCTACTGAATTAAAACCCCTACAAACTGCGATCGCACTATAGGATATGAAAATACTTGTAACTGGAACTGAAGGTTATATCGGCTCATTATTAGCTCCTCTGTTGCTCCAACAAGGTCATGAAGTTATTGGTTTGGATACTGGCTTTTATAAAGTAGGTTGGCTATATAACGGCACCAAGCTAACAGCCAAAACCCTCAACAAAGACATCCGCCATATTACAGCAGACGACCTGCAAGGGGTAGAAGCAGTAGTTCACATGGCAGAACTCTCCAATGACCCTTTAGGTCAGTTAGCCCCTGATATCACTTACGATATCAACCACAAAGGCTCAGTACATATAGCGAAACTGGCGAAAGCAGCAGGAATCCAACGCTTTGTCTATACATCATCATGCAGTGTCTATGGTTTTGCCACTGAAGACTACGTTAGCGAAGAGTCTACCATCAATCCCCAAACAGCTTATGCCAAATGCAAAGCACTTGTCGAACAAGATGTGAAACTCCTTGCTGATGATAGCTTTTCTCCCACCTTTCTCCGAAATGCCACAGCCTATGGCGCTTCTCCGAGAATGCGCTTTGATATTGTCTTAAACAATCTAGCCGGTTGGGCATGGACAATTAAAGAAATCAAGATGAACAGTGACGGTACACCTTGGCGTCCCCTAGTGCATCTGTTGGATATCTGCAAAGCAATTATCTGTACCTTAGAAGCTCCGCGCGATCTAATTCACAACCAAATTTTCAATGTTGGTGATACAAATAGCAACTATCAAGTCAAACAAATTGCTCAAATAGTTGCAGAAGTTTTTACAGATTGTCAATTGAGCTTTGGTAAACACGATCCTGACAACCGCAGCTATCGAGTTTTATTTGATAAAATTAACCAAAAATTACCGGGATTCAAATGTGAATGGGATGCCCAACGCGGTGCCCAACAACTATATAATGTCTTCCAGCAAATTGATATGGATAAAGGAACATTTGAGTCTAGAGGTTTTACTCGCCTGAAACAACTGGAATACCTCATTCGCACCCAGCAAATCGATCGAGATTTCTTCTGGCAGACTGTTTAAAATATAAATTATGAATTTATCAAAATCAACAAATAATCAACTAATAACTGGTAACTGTCTGTTCTGTGGAACAGGGTTGCGCCATACCTTCGTAGATTTAGGGATGTCTCCTCCCTGCGAAAGCTATCGCAGTCTCAAACAACTGAATGAAGTGGAGCCATTTTATCCTCTGCATGTCTATGTTTGTGAGGAATGTTTTTTAGTTCAACTCCAAGAATACATTAGCCCGGAAAATATTTTTAGTGACTACGCTTATTTCTCTTCCTACTCTGATAGCTGGTTGCAACACGCTAAAAAATACGTTGATTTGGTAGTAGAACGTTTACAATTAAACCAGGAGAGTCAAGTAATAGAAATTGCTAGCAATGATGGTTACTTGCTGCAATACTTTGTTGCCAAAAATATCCCAGCGCTGGGAATAGAACCAGCTGCAAATGTTGCTGAAGTAGCAATTAAAAAAGGTATTCCTACAGTTGTCAAATTTTTTGGACAGAAGACAGCCCAAGAACAGGTTGCTCAAGGCAAACAGGCAGATTTATTACTCGGAAATAATGTCCTTGCTCACACACCATATCTCAATGATTTTGTCAAAGGGATGAAAATTATCCTCAAACCGTATGGTGTAATTACTATGGAATTTCCCCACTTGATGCGGTTAATCGAGGAAAATCAGTTTGATACTATTTACCACGAGCATTTCTCTTATTTTTCCTTTCTTACCGTAGAAAAGATTTTTGCAGCTCACGGTTTGACAATTTTTGATGTAGAAGAATTAACTACTCATGGTGGTTCTTTGAGAATTTATGCCCGCCACAATGAAGACTCTTCTAAACCCGTTAGTCATCAAGTATCAGAACTGAAATCTAGAGAAGAAGCGGCTGGTTTTACGCAATTAGAATATTATTTTTCCTTTGGAGAACAGGTTAAAGAAACTAAACGCAAGTTATTAGATTTTTTGATCGAAGTTAAGCGGGAGGGAAAATCGATTGTTGGTTACGGTGCTCCAGGTAAGGGAAATACTCTTTTAAACTATTGTGGTATCCGCACAGATTTTCTTGACTATACAGTAGACCGTAACCCTTACAAACAGGGTCAATTTTTACCAGGAACTCATATTCCGATTTTTCATCCAGACAAAATTACCGAAACAAAGCCTGACTATCTACTAATTTTGCCCTGGAATCTGAAAAATGAAATTATGACACAAATGGCTTATATTCGGGATTGGGGAGGTCAATTTGTTGTACCAATTCCTGAAGTGAATATCTACTCTTGAGTATTTGATATTTTTTTATCAAAAAGAGGTAAGTAACATGAAAGTAGTTTTATTTTGCGGTGGTTTAGGAACTAGAATGAGAGAGTATTCAGAAAGTATTCCTAAGCCAATGGTGAATATTGGTTATAGACCAATATTATGGCACGTAATGAAATACTATGCTCACTATGGGCACAAAGATTTTATTTTATGTCTTGGTTACAAAGCTGACCTAATTAAAAGCTATTTTTTGAATTACAATGAATGGCTTTCTAATAACTTTAGCCTTTCCAATGGCAGCAACATTCAGTTGTTTAATCGGGATATTCAAGACTGGAATATCACATTTGTAGATACAGGGTTAACTGCCAATATTGGACAAAGATTCAAGGCAGTAGAAAAGTATCTAGAAGGAGAAGAAGTATTTTTAGCTAACTATAGTGACGGTTTGACAGACTTGCATCTGCCAACGTATATTAATCATTTTTATGAGCGTGATAAAATTGGTAGTTTTTTGTGTGTTAGACCTAGCCAAAGTTTTCACCTAGTTGATATGGATGAGGATGGTTTGGTAAAGGATATCAATGAGGTCAAGCAACGTGATATTTGGATTAATGGAGGATATTTTATCTTTAAAAAGGAGATTTTTAACTATATTAATCGTGGCGAAGAACTTGTTCTTGAACCTTTTCAAAGACTGATTGCCAAAAAAGAACTTTTTGCGTATCGATACACTGGCTTTTTCGGGGTAATGGATACGTTTAAAGAGAAGCAACAGTTAGATGATATGTATGCTCAAGGCGAAAGACCTTGGGAAGTATGGGGAGATGAACAACTAGAAGTTAGCCATCTATGATCCAACTTACCTTGAACAAGACAGAAGAATCTGAGTACAAAATTCTTTGTCTAGGTTCTCATTGCGATGATATCGAGATTGGTTGTGGAGGCACAATCTTAAAGCTAATAGAAAATTACCAAGATGTTGTTATCTATTGGGTTGTCTTTAGTTCCAACGAGCAAAGAGCGCAGGAAGCAACCATAAGTGCTAATCTATTCTTAAAAGAAATCCCAGTCAAGAAAATTATCATTAAAAATTTTCGAGATGGCTTTCTGCCTTTTGAAGGGATAAAGGTAAAGGAGTGCTTTGAACAGTTAAAGCAGGAATTTTCACCAGATATAGTCTTTACTCATCATCGAGACGATCGCCACCAAGATCACCGCTTAATTTCTGACTTGACTTGGAATACCTTTAGAAATCATTTAATTTTAGAATATGAAATACCCAAATATGACGGTGATTTGGGTATTCCTAATTTCTTTGTTCATTTAAATGAAACACTCTGCCATCGAAAAATTCAATATATTTTGGATGCGTTTGCTACCCAAAATAATAAGCAGTGGTTTACAGAAGAGACTTTTCGTGCAATTCTCAGAATTCGTGGGATTGAATCAAATTCACCGAGTAAATATGCTGAAGCATTTTACTGTCGAAAAATGTTTTTCTAAAAAATTAGAGTTTTAATTTTCTCGCTAATTTGCAAATTTATGATCTTTACTGAAACTAAAATAAAAGAAGCATTTATTGTTGATTTAGAGTTGCACCGAGATAGTCGGGGCTTTTTTGCTCGGAGTTTCTGTATTCAGGAATTTCAAGATCGTGGCTTAAAACCTACTATTGCCCAATGCAATTTATCTTTTAACTATAAAAAAGGAACATTGCGGGGTATGCATTATCAAATGCCTCCTTCTCAGGAAACAAAATTGGTGCGTTGTATCAGGGGAGCTATTTATGATGTAATTATCGATTTGCGTCCAGATTCTCCTAGCTATTTATCTCATATTGGTATAGAGTTAACTGCCGAAAATCGTCTTGCTCTCTATATCCCAGATAGGTGTGCTCACGGTTTTCAAACTCTCAGCGATGAGACGGAGGTGATGTATCAAATGGGTGACTTTTATGCACCAGAATATGCTGGCGGGTATCGCTATGATGACCCAGCTTTTGGTATTGAATGGCCTCTATCTGTGACTGAAATTTCAGATAAAGATCGGGCTTGGAGTTTATTTGAATCGAAAGAAATTGTAACGCCTACGGTAATGTCAGACTTTTAAGAGCAATTTAAAAATATATAGTTGCTGAGTGAATATAGGATTAGGAACGCACAGAGGCGCACAGACATAGAAAATCAAAATTTGAAAAATTAAATTTTGATTTTCATACTTAATACTGTGTTCAAACTTTGTTACAGCAAATGAGGGCGAAGTGAGTACAATTTATTTTGATTCGATTTTTAGTGATGAAATCAGACGCAAGCATCTTTATGATGGACAAGTGTTTGTCTTTTCTCCTTGCGCCAGTGCGATCGCTCTATGTGATTTTGCTCGTGGCATGGTTGAAGAAGCATTTGCCCCTTTAGATCCCAGAGAAGCACAACATAGCCTGCCTGTAGAGAAATACGTTGATATTTTAGCACAACTCAAGCCAGCTTTTATCCATCATCCTGAATCTAAACAACTCATTCAAGGCATCTTGAAAGAAAGTGGATGTGACTTGAGCAAAACTTATTTCGATGTACCTCGCCTGAGAACAGCAACCAGCGATCGCTATCTGACTGCTGGCATTGCTTACGCTTTCCATCCTCATCGTGACACCTGGTACTCTGCTCCTCAGTGCCAGATCAACTGGTGGATTCCCGTCTACGATATTACCCCAGAGAATGCGATGGCATTCCATTCCCGCTACTGGAGTCAACCAGTTAAGAATACCTCAAGGGATTATGACTACGCTCAGTGGACTAAAGAAAGTCGCAAAAATGCGGCACAGCATATTAAAACAGATACGCGCAAGCAACCCCATGCAGAAGAAACTTTAGAAATGGAGCCGCAATTGCGGTTAATTACACAAGTCGGTGGCATGATTCTCTTTTCAGGAGCGCAGATGCACTCCACTATTCCCAACACATCAGGCTATACCCGTTTTAGTATTGACTTTAGAACTGTACATTTTGATGATGTCATAGCTCAAAAGGGTGCGCCAAATATTGATTCAGCTTGTACAGGAACTTCTTTAGGCGACTTCTTACGAGGCACTGACTTCTATCCGATTACTGACACATTGTTGTTGTCTACAACAAACAATCTCTTGTAGAATAACTTTTGTTTTCCCAACTCCAGTCTGTATAAATGGTGAACTCTGTTGAAAAATTGTCTGGACAAACAATACTAATTACAGGTGCTAGCGGATTTATAGGATCTCATTTAGTCCGTCATTTATGCCAGAATGGTGCAGAAGTACATGCTGTTTCTCGCAGTTTTCATACTTCTGATATCAGCTGCTTGCGATGGTGGCACGGTGACATGGAAGACATTAAGTTTGTTCAAAATCTTTTCCACAGCATTAAACCTGACCTAATCTTCCATTTATCCGGTCTTGTGACAGCAGTTCCTAATCTAGAGTTCATATTGCCTACCTTTCACAGTTTACTGACTAGTACTATTAACTTGTTGACGGTAGCTGCCGAAATTGGCTGTAGTCGCATTGTGTTAATAGCTTCTTTAGAGGAACCAGAACAAGATCGTCCTGAAGTAGTTCCTTCTTCTCCTTACGCTATTGCTAAATTTGCTAGTAGTACTTATGGTCGGATGTTCCATCGACTCTATCAGACACCTGTAGTTCTTGTTAGACCCTTTATGACCTATGGGCCAGGGCAAAATGTGTATAAGATCGTTCCTTCTGTTATTCTTTCCTTGTTGCAAGGGCAAGCTCCAAAACTTAGTAGTGGAAAGCGTCAAGTTGATTGGATTTATATCGATGACGTGATTGCAGGACTTCTGGCTGTAACACAAGTTCCTAATGTAGAGGGTTGTACATTTGACTTAGGTTCGGGAGAACTAGTACCCATTCATGCAGTTGTGTCCCAGCTTGTTAATCTGGTTAACCCTCAAATCCAGCCTCTATTTGGTGCTTTACCTGAGCGCCCGATGGAAAGAATAAGAGTAGCTGATACGGCTTATACATACGATAAACTGGGTTGGCAACCTTCAATTCCTCTAAAGAAGGGCTTAGAATTGACTGTAAATTGGTATACAAAACATCATTAACAATTCAAAATTAAAGACAGTTGAAGTTGGAAATTTAAACCCCAACTCAATTGATACTACGTGTAGACGTAAAGATACCCCTTGATTTCAGGATAAAAGATTAGATACACAAGTTCACAAGGATTCTATTTATGGTTGCAAATATTCAGAATATTAATTTAGTCGATCTAAAAAATTCTTTGAACTTAAAGGATATCAGTCTAGAAATTTACCAACTAATTTCTGATTTATATCCCATTTGCCGTAGTATTACAGGTAATGGTTTTAGAGAAACTTTAAAAAGTCTCCAGCAGTATATTCCTTTGTCAGTTCATGAAGTGCCAACAGGAACAGAGGTATTTGATTGGACAGTTCCTAATGAGTGGAATATTAAAGATGCCTATATTAAAAACTCTCAAGGTGAAAAGATTGTAGATTTTACTAATTCAAATTTGCACGTTGTTAACTATAGTATTCCTATACATCAAAAAATATCTCTTCAAGAACTTAAATCGCATTTATTTACACTTGCCGATTATCCTAATTGGATTCCTTACCGAACTTCATATTACAAGGAAAGTTGGGGTTTTTGCCTGACTCACAATCAGTATTTGCAACTAAAAGATGAAGAATATGAAGTATGTATTGATTCTTCTCTGCAACCAGGTTATTTGACTTATGGTGAGTATTATATTCCTGGAGACAGTACTGATGAAGTCTTGATTTCTTGCCATGCCTGTCATCCTTCACTGTGTAATGATAATCTTTCGGGAATTGCGATCGCTACTTTTCTGGCTAGATATTTAAGTCAAACGACATCAAGATATTCCTACAGATTTCTCTGGATTCCCGGAACCATTGGCTCAATTACATGGTTGGCTCTTAATGAAGCTCAAGTCAATAACATTAAACATGGCTTGGTATTAACTTGTTTAGGAGATGCAGGCAACTTTACCTACAAAAAAAGCCGTAGAGGTGACACTGAAATCGATAAAGTTGCTGCTTATGTACTCAAAAACTCAAAACAAGATCACAAAATTATAGATTTCTTCCCCTATGGCTATGATGAGCGACAATATTGCTCGCCAGGATTTAATTTAGCTGTAGGTTGCTTCATGCGATCGCCTCATGGTAGTTTTCCTGAATACCATACCTCAGCAGACGATTTAAATTTCGTTCAACCCCAATATCTAGCCGAGTCATTCTTTCAATGTCATTCAATGTTGCATATCCTCAACAATAACGAAATCTACTACAACAAAAATCCTAAATGTGAGCCACAGTTAGGTAAAAGAGGAATATATCGAGCAGTTGGTGGTAACAAAGATAGCGGACTAAATGAAATGGCAATCCTGTGGGTTTTAAATTTATCTGACGGTCAGCATACTCTATTAGATATTGCAGAAAAGTCGGGAATGCCATTTGATGTAATTAAATCTGCTGCCGATACATTATCAACACATGACTTATTGAAGAAGAATTCAGAAGTCATAATTTAGGAGCAAAGCCGGAGACGCTCCGCCAAGGCGTCAGAATCAATGTTAACAATTAAAACCAACTAAGCACAGCTAACCCTGAGTTCGTAGCGAATAGACTCAAAACTTACTTTGCGCTCCTTTGCGCTATACTCTGTGTCCCTCTGCGTTTAAACGTTCTGTGAGAATACTTATTTTGTATTCATATATTTAATATTATTTTTACATCCTATTTATAATTACTGCCTAGAAAGTAGCTTAACTTTATAATCTAGAATATACTTCATATTTTCGCTATTGCTGGGAAAAATATCCTATTTAACTTCATGATTACTTGAACTAAATGTCATTACTTATACCATTGTAAGAGCAGTTTAGATGATTGATATTAGAGAAGTAGTTTCAAAAACATACCTTATCTAGTACATGAATAAAAAATGGGCTGTTAAACGACTTACAATCAATCTCACATCAGGCGAGGCACAGAAGCTTGAACAATACTGTTCAACGACAGGCAGACCAGCAACTGATGTAATTCGGGAGTTAATTCGCTCTCTTTATCCTAAAGATGAAAAAGCCTCTGAAAGCTCATGAATTAAACTGCAAAAAAGTGAAACAGAATAAGTACATTTTAATTTGTCAGTGAAATATGCTGCTTAACAGTTATCAGCTAACAGTGAATCCCTATAAGTAAAGTTAGGGAATTTAAATAAGAATACTCTCTTACAAAGTTCAGAGCCGAGGAAATCTTCGCTCTGACTTTTGCTTTGGATATCGTGCAATCATTTTGATACACTTGCATAATTAAAAATATCAAATTAATTGAATAAAAGGTAGAATTCAGCATCAAGATGTTCTTACTGGCTTGCTTACTTGTAGCAATAGCAAGTCTGCAAGTGTTTTGTAAACCACCAAATTTAAAGTTTTGTGGCTGTCTTTAAGCAGTAATTTATCCATTTTTTCGCGCAGAATACCCTTCTTGATATCTGGCTTTGCGCTTTTTTCAAGAATATACTCAGCAAAGCAACCACTATGTATTTGCGGCGCGATCGCAATTGAGTTTTGGCAGATTGGGACATTCCCCTGATATCGGTAGACGGTGAAAAGCGATCGCTTCAGGAAAATGGACTGTATTTTTCAGTGAGTTATTCAGCGTTTTGAGGAAAGCGATCGCCTTGTTAAGGGTTCAAAATCATACCATTTTGGGCAACCTAAAATACAAGGTATAAATAAAGGCTTGGCAATGACAACGACCTCCATTCCCTTGGGTCTGTGCAGTAGAATAGTGCCGTTGATGGTAATACCACTTTGGTGCAGCTTTGCCAACGCCCAGGTAACTCCTGATGGCAGCTTGAATACTACTGTCTCCCAAAGCGGTAATAACTTCACCATTACTAATGGTAGTGCCGCCAACAGTAACTTATTTCACAGTTTCCAGCAGTTTTCGGTTCCCACTGGCGGTTCGGCTACTTTTGATTTAACGAACACGCCCAACATTTCTACCATCTTCAGCCGTGTTACTGGCGGTAATATCTCTAGCATTGATGGCTTGATTCAGACGATTAACGGCAACAACCCCGTTAGTCTCTTCTTGATCAACCCTAGTGGAATCATCTTTGGAGCCAATGCCCAACTAAACATTGGGGGTTCGTTTATTGGTACAACTGCCAGCAGTATTAAATTTGCCGATGGTGCTGAGTTTAGCGCAATTAATTCCCAAGCTACCCCGTTGTTGAGTATCAATGTTCCCATTGGGTTGCAACTGGGTAACAATCCCGCACCCATCAACATTCAAGGTACAGGACATACTTTGAGGAATGTCAGTGGACTGGCTCTGCTTCCCCCGATTCAGACTCCCAGTTCTACAAAACTGCGGGTACAGCCAGGAAACACTCTAGCCTTAGTGGGTGGCGACATAAATCTAAATGGGGCAAACCTGATCGCTGAAAGAGGGCGAGTTGAATTGGGTAGTGTAAACGGTACAGCATTGGTAAACCTGATACCAACAGCACAGGGTTATACACTGGGATATGGGGATGTACAAAGCTTTGGCGATATTCAATTGGCACAGCGATCGCTATTAGATATTAGCGGTGTGAATGCAGGTTCCGTTCAAATTCAGGGTAGGCAAATTCAATTCACCGATGGCTCTCTGGTACTGGCGCAAAATTTTGGCAATCTCCCCGGTGGTGATATTCGCCTTCAGGCTACAGAGTCCATTAATCTGATTGCCAAAACAGCTGATGGTACTCGGAGCGGAGTGCGTAGTGATGCTTTGGGTAGCGGAGCTAGTGGGAATATCAGCGTTATTACTCCCAACCTCACTATCAAGTCGGGAGCGGGGTTGAATAGCACAACTTATGGAACAGCTCCGAGTGGCAATATTTACATTGATGCAACCGCCATTGAACTGTCTGGCTTTTCACCCAATAATCCTGCTGACGTCACCACACTCAACACTACTACACTAAGCACTGGAAATGCTGGTGATGTTTTCGTCAATAGTAATAGTCTACTAGTTTCAAGCGGTGCCTCACTATCTTCGGCTACCTTTGGCAGTGGTTCTAGCGGTAAAGTGACGATTCGCAACAACAATACCACGGTGATGGGAGAAAGTCCCTCTGGACTTTACAGCAACATTAGCTCAACTACATTTGCAACTGGAAGTGCCAAAACCTTGACCCTGGATACTGCGAAATTGCAAATTTTGGATGGCGGAGCAGTTGCCACTACCGCATTTTTTGCAGGTAATGGGGGAGATTTGAGCATTAATGCTGCTGAAGCGATCGTCATCAGTGGTCAAGGTCGGGCAACTAATAGTAGCATTAACGCCTCCACCATCCGACCCAATTCATTATTGCGGAAACGATTTGGTCTGCCAGATATATTAACAGCAAATGCCGGCACTGTGAGCATTACCACACCGAACTTAACGCTGACGAATGGCGGGACAGTCAGTGTCACCAGTCAAGGCAGTGGAAATAGTGGCAATATTAACATCAATGCAGTCAGCATCCAATTAAAGAATCAAGGGTTTATTCAAGCACAGACGGAATCCGGTAATGGTGGCAATATTAAATTATCCACCACAAACCTGTTACTTCTGCAAGACAATAGCCAGATAACCTCAACAGCTGGCGGATTGGGGAATGGAGGTAATATAAACATCAATGCACCCATCATCGTCGGCTTAAAAAACAGCGACATTATTGCCAATGCAGTGCAAGGCAGAGGTGGTAATATCCAAATCACTACTCAAGGCATCTTTGGGCTGAACTTTGGCAACCAACTCACTCCTGACAGTGACATCACCGCCAGTTCCCAATTTGGGGTAAGTGGCACGGTTCAAGTTAATACTATTGGTATCGATCCAAATTCTGGTTTAGTCGAACTGCCTGCAAATGTCACCGATCCATCCCAGCAAATTGCTACAGGCTGCGCGGGCAGTGAAGGCAGCCGCTTTGTGGCAACAGGACGAGGTGGTGTGCCGCAAAATCCTAATCAGGTAACGAGTGATGTCTACGATGGGCTACGCCTACGAACTTGGGATGATATACGAGATTTATCTGCTTACCGCAAAACGGGTGAGCTAAATGCCCAGATTCCAGCATCCTCAAAGGTTCTCGTTGAAGCTACAACTTGGCAGCGCAACGCTGACGGTAAAATTGAATTAATTGCTACCCAATCTACTGCAAATATACAGCCGCAGTTAACTTGTGCAGCCGTTCCAAAAAGTTAAATTGCCCAGGAATTCTCTAACCAAGCTCATCAAAAGCATAGTAATATATTATACAAATTATTAAACCTTTATGCCGGGAATTACTGATGATTTTCCAAATTAAACAACGTCGTTGGCTATATATTAGTCTGGGTATTTTGAGCTTGTGTTTGGCAATAACCATTACACCTGCTAGAGCATCTCTGCAAATACCAACAACTTCTACCCTGAATGTGTCAGTATCAACTTCCCAGCCTAGCAATTGGCTAGAACAGGGACGAAAACTATACCATTCAGGACGCTTTGCTGAAGCAGTGACGATTTGGCAAACAGCAGCACAACAGTATCATACCCAAGGCGATCGCTTGAATGAAGCTCTAAGTTTAAGTTACCTCTCACTAGCACAACAGGAACTTAATCAATGGCAAGTAGCTCAACAGTCTATTGAGCAAAGTCTGAAACTGTTGCAAACCTCCATTCCCTCTGCTGATGCAATTCTCTGGGCACAAGCACTTAATACGCAAGCAAATTTGCAATTGCACACTGGCAAAGCTGAAACCGCTCTCGAAAGTTGGCAACAAGCTCAAAAATTTTACGAGCAAGCAGGCGACACAATGGGAAGCTTAGGTAGTCAAATCAACCAGGCACAAGCTTTACAAACTTTAGGATTTTACCGCCGTTCTAAACAGCAGTTAGAGGCACTGACTCAAAAACTCCAAAGGATGCCGGATAATGAAGTCAAAGTCAGTGGACTGCGATCGCTTGGTTTAGCTCTGCAAATAATTGGCGATAGTAAAAGTCAACAGATTTTAGAACAAAGTTTAGCGATCGCTCGCCAAATTTCAGCCCAACCTCAGTTAAGTTCTATTCTGATCGCCCTGGGCCAAACTGCCGTTGACTTGCAAGATCCAGAAGCCGCATTAGATTACTTTGAACAGGCTCAACTCTTAACAACTAACCCAAGCGATCGATTACAAGCCCGTTTAGCTCAGTTCAAACTTTTCCTCAATTACGACAAACTGGAGTTTGTTAACCCACTCGCACCTCAACTACTCCAACAACTCCGGGAACTGTCCCCCAGTCACACCTCACTCTACGCAGCGATCAATTTTGTTGCCACTCTCAACCACCAGTCAAATTCTGAGCAAATTCTACCTCTGAAAGATTTGGCACAACTGATGGCAGTCACAGTCCAGTCTGCACAGCAAATCCAGGATACTCAAGCCGAAGCTCATGCACTCAATCAGTGGGGAAAACTCTATCAGCGTACACAGCAGTTATCCCAAGCACAGGAGTTAACTCAGAAATCCCTTAACATTGCCCGCCAACTCCAAGCTAACGATATCATTGCTCAATCTGCTTGGCAGGTGGGACAGTTGTATAAACAACAAGGCGATCGCTCAAAAGCGATTACCGCCTATACAGAAGCAGTCAACGCTTTAAAGGCACTGCGGGGAGATTTGGTGGCTATCAACCCTGATGTCCAGTTCTCTTTTCGCACCAGTGTAGAGCCTGTCTACCGAGAACTGGTTGATTTACTTCTAGAGAATCAACCTAGTCAAGCAGAACTAATACAAGCTCGTGAATTGATTGAGGCACTCCAAATTGCGGAACTCGATAACTTTTTTCGGGAAGCTTGTTTAGATAGAACTCAACAGATCGATCGAGTCGATCCGACTGCAACGGTCATTTATCCGATTATCCTGCCAGATCGTTTAACAGTAATTCTCTCCAAAGCAGGGCAACCACTGCGTTCCTATGTCACTCACAAATCTCAAGCTGAAATTGAGCAGACTCTAGACAATTTTTTGGTTGCTCTTAACCCTGTTTCGGATTCTAAAAACCGAGATCGATTATCTCAACAAATTTATGGTTGGTTGATTCGTCCAGAGTCAGCAGAGCAAGCATTTATTGATACCAAGACATTGGTGTTTGTTTTGGATGGTCGATTGCGGAACATTCCCATAGCAGCTCTTTTTGACGGTAAGCAATATCTGATCGAGAAGTATGCTGTGGCACTCTCACCAGGATTGCAACTAATGGCGACGCGATCGCTTCATCAAAACCACATCAGTGCGATCGTTGGTGGCATTAGCCAATCTCGCGCTGGCTTTAGTGCTTTGCCCGCCGTGGAATCAGAAGTGAAACAAATCTCCAAGGCGGTATCTTCTAGGGTGTTACTGAATCAGGAATTCACCAGTCAAGCCCTTGCTGAACGTGTGAAATCTAGTAGTGCAGGTATTGTCCACCTAGCAACCCACGGACAGTTTAGTTCCCGCCTCGAAGACACCTTCTTGCTCACTTGGGATGGACAAGTCAATGTTAAAGAATTATCTGAACTCCTGAAAAATCGGGGTAGCGATCCATCAAAAGCCATCGAGTTGCTGGTACTAAGTGCCTGCGATACTGCCACAGGCGACGATCGCGCCGTCCTGGGACTGGCGGGGTTGACTGTCAAATCCGGCGCTCGCTCAACTATCGCCACCCTATGGCCCGTCAAAGATCGGGCAGCCGCGATGCTCATGACTCGCTTCTATGACCAACTCCGACAACCCAAAATCACTAAAGCCGAAGCACTAAGACAAGCACAAATTAGCCTAATTCGCCAAACTGATTTCCACGAACCGTTCTTTTGGTCTGGCTTTGTTTTGATCGGCAACTGGATTTAGCTAAGTAATAAAACGCAGTTTATTGTAAATAAATTAGACTATTTTTTACAACAGTTGCTTTCCATATCGCCTATACTGCTAGTAGAAGTTCCTTGATTTTACTCTTACTTAGACTGATTATCTGAACTTCTGAACATAGTCGAAAGAAACGTATTTTGTTTGTATCATATTTCAACAACATAAGGAAAAAGATCGTGAAACGTCGATATTTAGCTAGTACATTGAGCGTCATCGCTCTGATCGCTAGCAGTACATGGACTACTGCCCATGCTGTTACATTTACCCCACCCCCCAACAGTAGCTCTCCTAGACAATCAACTGGGGGAGCTTCTCGCGGTAGTATGTTTACCCCTGCTGTCGGCAAAGGTGCGCCCAGACAAGCAACTGGAGGAGCTTCTCGTGGCAACCTCTTTACACCTGCTCCTGGCAAAGGTGCGCCCAGACAAGCAACTGGAGGAGCTTCTCGCGGCAAGCTCTTTACACCTGCTCCTGGCAAAGGCGCTCCCCAACAAGCAAGTGCGGGAGCTTCTCGTGTTGGTACTTACTACTTGAATCCATCGACTACAAGTACAACGCAACCAGCAGCGCTAATCGCCCTCTTGCCCCAAAATTTCTATGGCACAACAGTATCTGAACGTCCCACAATCTTGGTGTATCTCCCAGCTTCCAATGCCGAAGAAGCAGTGTTCAGCCTCAAAGATGAAGCTGGCAATATGCAACATCAGATGAACATTTCAGTTGCAGGAAAAACCGGAGTAATCGCGATCGAATTACCAGCTAATGCACCCGCTTTAGCCGTTGGTAAAAACTATCAATGGTTCCTAGCACTGAAAGTAGATGGTCAACTCAGCCCAAGTACGCCTTACGTCGATGGTTGGATTCAGCGTATCCAGCCCAGTGCAGAGTTGGCAACAGCAATCCAAGAGCAAGATGCTTTGAAGCGGGCTACTATTTTGGGTAAAAACGGTGTTTGGTATGACTGTGTGGCAACACTGGCATCGGTATACACTACTCAACCTAACAATGCAACTCTCCGCAAACAATGGGAAGAACTTTTATCCTCAGTTAGTTTGAAAGAGATTGTAACAGCGAACTTATTAGCATCTACTAACTAATACCAATTTGGGCATTGGGTATGGGAAGAGACAAGCTAGACAAAGGAGAGGGGGAGACAAAGAAGAAACTTGTTCAATAATTCCCCCTTATCCCCTTTGTTTCCCTCTTCTTACTTCCACACAGTCCCCATTACTTCTTAATCCCCAGAGGGAACCCTACCTTTCCCAATCCCCATTGCATGACACAAATATGTGGCGCAGATTCCAGGCTTTGATCCAACGCACTCGCAGCGTTTTGATTATTACTCCTAGCGTTGCCTTAACTGTTATGGTTGGGCAATCTTTGGGACTTTTCAATTTACCGGAATGGAAAATTCGCGACGAATGGGTTCGCCAGCGATCTTCACAGGCGATGCCTATGGCGGGCTACGCCTACGCAGATGAGATTGTGATTGTTACAATCGATGAGCGCGATATTCAATCGGTGCGTAAATGGCCAGTTCCAGACTGGGCGCTGGCACGATTACTAGAAAAAATCCGGGCGCAGCAGCCGAGAGCCATTGGCTTGGATCTCTATCGAGATTTACCGGAAGGAAGTGGACACAAGCAACTTGTTCAAGTCTTTCGCAACACTCCCAATTTAATCGGAGTTGAGAAAATTACTGGCGAACGCGTCAATCCCCCACCGGAATTGAAAAAACAGGATCGGGTAGGATTAGCAGATTTAGTCTTGGATGGCGATCGCTTTGTACGTCGCGCCCTCTTGACAGCTGAAGATGCCAAAGAGAAAAACACCATTAAAGCCGGACTAGCAACCCTTGTAGCCCTAAAGTACCTCGAAGCTGAGAAAATTAGCTTAGAAAGCATTGACCCCCAACAACAAAAGTTTCAGTTGGGTAAAGAAATTTACTTACCACTGCAAAATCAAGAAGCAGGTTATACCGATGCCGATTTAGGAGGCTATCAAATTCTGTTGAATTGGCATGGAACAGAAGCCGCATTTCGGACAGTTGCGATGCGCGATGTGTTAGCAGGGAAAATTCCGGCAGATTTGATGCGCGATCGCATGGTATTTATTGGATCGATTGCCTCCAGTACCAATGATTTCTTCAGCACACCCTTCTCTTCTTGGGTATCTGCTCAAAAACCGACTCCAGGTGTGGTTGTTCATGCCAATATTGCTCATCAACTAGTACGAGGAGCAAAAACAGGAAATGCCAGTCTGCACGGTGTTTCTGGCATTTATTTATCACTCTGGATTGTTTTGTCGTCTGTCATTGGTTCTACAGGCAGTTGGTTGTTATCCAGTAGCAAGCTGCGGATTCCTGGCGGCAAAATTCTTTGGGCAACTGTAGGCATCAGTGGAGCCTATATATGGGGTGGCTATGGGATGTTTTTGTATGGTGTTTTAATTCCGGTAACACCCACCTTAACCGCGTTTATTGGTAGTGTGATTGCAACAACTAATGCCTACAAACAGCGGAAGTTAGAAGAAACCAATCGCCAACTAGAAATTGCCAACAGTCAACTATTGGATTATTCCAAAACCCTAGAGACAAAAGTCGAAGAACGCACTCATGAATTAGTGGAGGCAAAGCAAACTGCCGATGCTGCCAATCAGGCCAAGAGTGAGTTTCTCGCCAACATGAGCCACGAACTACGCACACCTCTCAATGGCATCCTTGGTTTTGCCCAGGTACTAGAAGGATCGCCAAATATGACAGCTAAAAACCTAGAAGGAGTCAGCATTATCTACCAATGCGGCTCGCATCTTTTGATGCTGATTAATGACATTCTCGATCTCTCGAAGATAGAAGCAAGGAAATTGGATTTGGTTGTCACTAGCGTGCATTTGCCCAGTTTCTTACATGGTGTGACTGAGATTTGTGGTATCCGGGCTGAACAGAAAGGAATTGGATTTAATATCTTAATTAGCGATCGCCTACCACTTGCCATTGAAACTGATGAAAAACGACTGCGACAAGTGTTAATTAACTTACTGGGCAACGCGATCAAATTTACAGATAGCGGTAGCGTAACCTTCACAGTGGAAGCCATTAGTGATTCGTCACTTGTACTGAGCGAAGCCGTTGGCGCAGCCTCTCATAGAGAAGTATTGGTCATTGGTCACGAGTCTAAACAAATGACAAATGACAATGGACAAATGACACATCAGAAAATTCGTTTTCAGATTGAAGATACAGGCATTGGGATGTCACCAGACCAACTAGAGAAAATCTTTTTGCCCTTTGAGCAAGTGGGTGAAGCAGGGCAACGATCTGAAGGTACTGGCTTGGGATTGGCGATTAGCCAAAGAATTGCGGCATTGATGGAAAGCCAAATTCAGGTGCAGAGTCACCTGGGTGAAGGAAGTCTGTTTTGGCTGGATTTGACAGTATCAGTACCACTCGCTCATGACTGGCTTGGAGGAGCGATGTCTACAACGGATTACACGCCAACTCCCCAGAAAATTACCGGGATTCAGGGTAGTGCGCCTCAAATTCTGATTGTCGATGACGATCGCAACCACTGTTCTATGTTGACCAATTTGCTGCAAGAAATTGGCTGTCGAACCTTGGAAGCAACCGATGGCAAACATGGGCTACAAGTAGCAATTGAACACAATCCAGATGTGATTCTACTCGATTTAGCGATGCCTAATATGGATGGTTTTGAGCTAATGGTTCACCTGCAAGCGAATCCACAAACCTGTTCTATTCCGATTATCGTCTCTAGTGCTAGCGTTTTTGAGTCAAATCGTCAGCGGAGTTTAGAGGCAGGGGCAACAGCATTCCTACCCAAACCTCTCCAGATTGACGAACTACTCAATAGACTGCGATCGCTATTAGGAGTGGAGTGGATATATGCTGAATCTTCGCCTCCCAAAGATGAGCAGATAACTAGTAGTGAATGGGTTCTACCATCTCAAGATGTTTTGCAACAACTCTATCATCTGGCAATGATGGGAGATATCTCGGCGATTGAGGGAATGTTAAGAGAACTAATTGAAGAAAACACTCAACTAGCTCCCTTCGCAGCAGAGTTAAGCAAACTCACTGCCAATTTCCAAACCGGAAAAATCCGTAAGTTACTCAAATCATTTGTCACAACGGAGTTACATCCATGATCGCTGTTCCGATCTCGAAACCCATACATATTTTGTTAGTGGATGACAATCCAAACAATCTCAAGGTGCTATCTGAAGCGATTCAGAAGTGTGGCTGGAAAGCCCTGATGGCAACAGATGGAGAGTCAGCGATCGAACAAACAGAATATGCTCATCCCGATCTGATTCTTTTGGATGTGATGATGGCAGGTATTGATGGATTTGAAACTTGTCGCAGACTGAAAACCAATCCGATCACCCAGAATATTCCAGTAATTTTCATGACTGCCCTATCTGATTCTACAGACAAGGTGGCCGGATTGGAAATAGGTGCAGTTGACTACATTACCAAACCCTTCCAACACGAAGAAGTTATTGCCCGTTTAAAGTTACACCTCAAGATTTCTCATCTCACCCGCACACTAGAAGAACGCGTGCAAGAACGCACCAGAGAATTAACTCAATCTCTACACCAATTACGGCAAACCCAACTACAAATGATCCAGAGTGAGAAAATGTCCACATTAGGGCAGTTGGTTGCAGGTATTGGTCATGAGATTAATAATCCGGTTGGTTTTGTTGGCGGAAATTTATCTTATATTGAGGAATATGTAAATAATCTACTTCGCTTAGTAAGCCTGCAACAGCAGAAGCTAACGCAGCCAGACTCGGAAATTCAAGAGCTTGTCGAAGAAATCGACTTGGAGTATCTGACAGAGGATCTGCCAAAACTACTGGCATCAATGCACCAAGGAATTACCCGTCTGAAAGATATCAGTCTTTCTTTGAGAACTTTTACTCGCGCAGATATTTCATCTCAGGTGGAGTTTCAGATTCACGAAGGAATCGATAGCACCTTAATGCTGTTGAAACATCGACTCAAAGGCAATGGCGATCGCCCTAAAATCCAGGTTGTCACACAATACGGTGAGTTACCTCCAATTAGTTGCTATCCCGGACAACTGAACCAGGTATTTATGAATATCATCGCTAATGCCATTGATGCATTTGATGAAGTTCATCAAAACAATTGCGATCGAGATATTGCTGTTTGCCCGAACACGATCGCCATTACCACATCGGTCGATCCCCAACAAAAAACCGTCACAATTTGCATCCAAGATAACGGGCCCGGTATGCTTACTGAGGTGCAATCTCGAATTTTTGAGCAATCTTTCACAACCAAGGCTGTGGGCAAGGGAACCGGGCTAGGATTAGCGATCAGCTACCAAATTATTGTTGACAAACACAACGGACAAATCAAATGCTTATCAACACCTGGTGAGGGGACAAAATTTATTATTACTCTGCCGATGTAGTTTCTATGCCAAAACCTCCAGCTTCGATATGACGAACTAGCGATTGAATAATGGGTGTAGCAATACTAATACCAAATAAAGCATTGAAGCCTGCAACAACAACTGGTGCTGACAAAATAACTGTAAATTCTGGAAATAAAGCTAACACAGCCACCAAGACTAAAAAAACAATTGGTGTCGCAATACCTGCTGCCTTTGCTGCTTCAAAAATTAGATTTTTATACTCTTCAACAGTAATATCGCCCCGATAAAGATCCAAAGAGTAAGAAATCGCCGTGACTACAACCTGAGTGAGAATAGCTGTTCCCGTTGCAGTAATCCCAAGTTTGGCGATCGTCCCAGAATTGCTGACAATAGAATCTACCGCATTATAAACCCGAATATAAAACTGTTCGCCAACAGTCATGACTTTGGCTCCTCGGCGGAGATTGTCAACACCTACTTCCCAAAGAATATTATCAGCAGCATTCGATCCACCTTGGGAACGTGGATTAATGTGGCTACCATGCTTATCTCTAAGAAATTGACGAATTGTATATTCTTTACCTCCAAGCTTTGATGTGCCAGGAATTTTCTCAAAAAGCTTCATGACATCTGCATCAGAGCGAGGTAAGTCTCCTACCCGAACACCAGCACGATATCTAAGCCGATTTGCAATCTTGGGCATCTCTTGGGCTAATTCGGCAGCTGTCTTTGGTAAATTTTGCAAAGCATCAGCCATAACCATGCTAGATGCAGCAACTCCAACAGCAGTTTGTTGAAATGTTTGACTAACATTTTGAACAGTTTGAAAACTTGATTGTGTTGCGATAGTTGACAAACTTTGTAAATCATTGACTGCATGGACACTTGAAGTAGTCATCTCGCTAGTAGCGTTCTTGATTCCATCAACTACCTCATTCATCCCGTTTACTACATTGTTGGCTGCTTCTTGAGCTTTATCTCTAACCGTATCTGCCAACTTTTGTGCTTCGTTGATAAAATCCATGTTTTATGCCGTGGAGTGTTTGCTCCAGTTTCTCTTTCTCAAACTAAGAAGCACCTCAGCATTCATGACGAATTTGCTTCCAAAAATTTTAAAGATATAGTAATCATTTTATATTGTTTGTGTATGTTACTTTTAAAAACTTCACTGTCCGATTATGTACAGCAGATGATGCCATGCAGTCTCAGCTATAAAGTTACAAGTATACTAACAGTAATGGTCATACCAATTACTAAAAAATAGCCTCATGGTTTGAGGTTTAGCGATTTAATAAAAGATGCACCATTTGTTTTTAGTTCTTCAGATGATGGGGTTATTATTACAGCTTCAACAGCATAATTTTTCTTCATACAAAGCAGACTTCTCTGATATAATAATTTATTATTTATATTCAATCCTTTTTTCTTAATTTCTTCTTGCAAGGAAGTACTGGGTTTGCCCATTAAAGTAAAGTCTTGACAGCTATATCCACTTTGATTAACGGAAGACTGAGATATTTGTTTACCCTGAATAAAATTTGTTTGATTAGCAGTTTTAACTAGAAGCTGTAAAACTTTTGGAATTCTCTGCGGGGCTATTTCTTTGGGAAGAGTTGAATGGGTCACTGAATATATAGATTCACTCTTAATAGTTGCCCAATTTCGGTTATTAATCCCTTTTGTTGGAGAACTAGCTTCTTCTAAAATAGTCCCTGGCATTAAAATACTAAAATTTCCTTCTTTGGATGTTAAAAGTTTTTCTTGGGATGATGCAGGTGTGCAAGCCGATAAAACAAATATCCCGAAACAATTAATTATCCAAAAACGTTTAAGAATGTTGATAAGTAAATCCATAAGTGTTACTGGTTAATAATTTTTATTTAAAATGTCAAGTTATTCTTTCAACTCATGCACAGGCTGTTGTAATTTTTAGCGTTTGGCTGACGAATTACAGCCAATATCTTCAACACAAGGTCTTGTTTTAAGTTTTCCCATAAAAGTGGTTTTTGTAACACAAAAGCTGCCAAATCAAATCTTGACTCAATATTTCCCAACAAAACGGCACTCATCATTTCAATAACCCACATCAGCAAGGCTTTCGGTAATTTTGAGAAAATTGATTGTTACTGCGATGGACTACACCCCGCCTTCTTGCGATGTCTACAACAGGCTGCGCCTACGCGTCCTTCCTTTATCCCCAGCTTTCCTTAATACTAAGGAATTTGTCACTTACGTCGCTAAAAAAGGTGACTCGGAAAATACGATTAAATTGAGCTTCCAAACTCGGAACTTGAGCTTTAGAACTTGAGATTACGAGTTCTCTACTCAAACTCCGAGTTTCTAAGCTGTAACTTTCAACCTTTTAAGCAAAATTGCCGATAGATTTTCTGCACTATTGATGCTTACGGCTGCACTTTTCCAGATTTACAGATGAAATTGCGCCTCGATCAATTTTTAGTTTCTACCTTTGAAAGAGTTTAACCATTCTTGAACTTGCTCTCTTGCAATATCGCGCCCTCCAAGACCAAAGGCTAGGGCAATAGCAACTGCGATCGCACCTAGTAAAAGTCCAAAGGCTAAATTCACAATATCACTGGCAACTCCAATCTGTTGCAGTGCCATTGCAGAAACTAAGGCAATAATGGCAATCCGTGCCACTTGTCCTAAAATCTGGGCTTGGCGATCGCCTGAACTGGTAATGATGTTAAAAGCCAAATTTGCCAGGAATAAGCCAATGGCAAAGATTACCAATCCGGCCAAAATCCGCCCGAATATAATCACAATCCCAGACACTAATGCTGTCAGGGCTGGAATATTCAAGATATTCACCGCCGCCACTGTAGCAAACAGCATGATCCCCACTAAAGCAACAATGCCTACAACTTCTGATGGAGTGCGGGTTGGAATCGGTGGGGTTGCTGATTCTGTGGAAATGACGATTCGTCGACCGGGTGTAGTCAGACCCAAAATAGTGAAAATGTTATTAAACCCTAAATTGGTGAGGATACTTGTAACTAAGTCCGCGATAAACCGCCCAATGAAATAAGCAACAATCAAAATTGCTGCGGCTGTAAAGATGGCAGGTAAGGCGTTGAGAATCTGTTGCAGCATAGCGATCGCCGGGACAGATATCGCATCAATTCGCAAGGCATTCAGCGCTGCGATCGCCACAGGAATCAGAATCAAAACATAGACAATTGTGCCGATAATACTCGATAGAGGTTGTACCCCCGCACTTGTAGATAATCCCAACCGACTACCTAAATGGTCAAGACCAGTTGTTGCCAGCAAGTTCGTCACAATCCGCCGTACTACATTAGCGATGAACCAGCCAACTACAGCAATCAAGATCGCCGCTAAAATGTTCGGCAGAATTAGCAGAACTTCTGTAATTAGAGCTTGTACTGGTTGTAGAGCCTGCTGTAGTCCGAGAGTATCCAAAATTGGAGCGAGAAACAGTAAAAATATAAACCAATACAGAGCGTTGCCAATCGTCTCACTTAGAGACAGCTGATTGAGGCTGGGTGCTCTGTCTTCTGGTTCTGGATTCAAACGCTCATCCAGGTTAAATGCCTGTAATGAGCGCACAGTGATAATCTTCACAATCGTCGCCAAAAACCAGGCTGCTACCAAAATGATTCCTGCACCAACCAACTTTGGCAAAAAGCCAATAAGTTGATTGAGAAAATTATTCAGGGGTCGAGAGGCTATCTCCAGATCCAATGTCTGTAAAACAGCAACCGCCGTCAACAGGATAATGCTCCAAAAAACTAAACTGGAGATTAATTTCTCCACTTGGGGAACATCTTGACGACCCGTTATCCCAGCAGCAATGCGGTTATCTATGTTTGTGCGCTTGAGGATTCCTCGCGTCACTGCTGCTGCGATCGCTGCAATCAGCCAACCTACGAGTAAGATTGCTACCGCCCCTAAAAGACGAGGCGTAAATAGAATCAACTGTTGAACAATACCTTGCACATCAGCGATTCCTTGATTCACTGCTGGTTGTATTGGTTGCAGGCTGGGCGATGATTGTGCCAAAAATTGCTGCACCTTTGTGGATAAACCAACTCCATAGGCGTAGCCCGTCGTAGACATCACCTGGGTTATTTCTTGCCAAGTTGTGTTCATGGTTTTCGGGAATTATGCTTAAGTATTCGCCGCAAACACTGAGTCAGTGTTTTGCCTATCAATTTACCAGTAAAAACATACATATTTACTCATATTTGATTTAATATACGGGCATTGGGCAAAACAGTGTTGAGTAATGAGTAATGAGTAATGAGTAATGAGTGCTGAGTTAGGAGTTAGGAGTTTCGTTTATCTCCTTGTCCCCTTGTCTCCCCTGCCCCTCTGCTTCCCTGCTCCCACTTTGCTGAATTTTGCGTTACTCTAATTGCAGCAACAGCACTAAAGATGTGGAATGTCCCAAGTTTTGGAACAATCGATTCAAATTAATGCTACAGCTACAGTGGTGGAGCGCTGTATTAGCGATTTAGCTCTCATGCACCGCTGGCTCAACCCCGTTCTCCGTTGCGAACCTGTGGGCGAAGCTTGGAGTACAAATGTCGGCAGTAAAAGTCGTTTTATTATTCAAATTCCTCTACTGAAACCCACCTTGAATAGCGTAGTTGTAGAACGACAACCGGGTTTGGTAGTCTGGGAATTTCAGGGGTTTTTTCAAGGGCGCGATCGCTGGGAATGTCAGCCAACAGAAAAGGGAACGCTTTTACTCAACCGCTTTGAGTACGATATCCCTAACCCTTTAATTAGTTGGGGCTTCAACACTTTTGCTGCATCTTGGACAAAAGAAGATATGCAAGCCCAACTCCGCCGCCTCAAACGAGTTGCAGAAGAACAAAATTAGTCATTTGTCATTTGTCATTTGTCATTTGTCATTGGCTTACTAAAATTTTCCCAGTTCCTAGTCTTTATTCCCTACTTGTTTTTACCCAATTCGGTAAGTAGCCGCCGAATCACAGATGCATCCTCGGCATCGGGAACTTTTGCTAAATAATTTTGTAAGTCGTCTATGGCTTGGGGGTAGTAACCGAGTTGATAGTAGATCAAACCGCGATCGCGCAATTCTAAGGTTAAACCAGGAAACAACAACAAAATTCGTTCGACTGCTGCCAGCGTTTTTTCTAACTCTTGCTGTTTGAGGTAAATAAATTTTAAATTTGTCAACATCCGGGCCAAAAATTGCCGATTACTAACTACAGCCAAAAATTCTGGTTGTAGCGTCACAGGTTGCTGATAAAGTTGAGATAGGCGTTCTTCGCAATCTTGGGTAAATATTATTTCACCACCATCGAAAGCATCCACAAAAATCTCTATATCAGGAATATCTGGGCGGATCAGGAAATGTCCTGGCATACCTATACCGACCATCGGAAAATCAATACGTCGAGCAACTTCCAGGTAAACCAGCGCTAAGGTAATGGGAATCCCTAATCGGCGATCGATTACATCATTGATAAAGCTGTTACGGGGATCGTAATAGTTAATTTTATTACCAGAAAATTTTAAATCATCGTAGAGATACTGATTAATAGTTTGAACTATTCGCAAAGGATAACGTGAATCAGGCAGGCGTTCTTGAAGCTCCCATGCCATTGTATCAAGGGCGTTGAGATATTCCTCTGGGTCTAACTTGGGATATTCTTCTTGTGCAATGTACAAAGCTGCCTTTGCTAGGTCAATTTGCTCGTCAGACTGCTGAATCTCCTGGTAAAAATATTGTCGTGCTGACGAGAAGTTCATAGGCTATTGCTCGGTGTAAGTGTGAGGATGAAGCCGCAGGTACGCCCAATTCAAGCATCGCGGCTTGGCTAAAAACTGTTTTTGTATCTATCTTTCTTTATCTTATGGATATTCAGAAGTTTTGGAAATGTAGTTTATGGATAGCTTTATATATCTATTACTAACTAACTTTTAGTAAATGCTGCCTTGGTGATGTATTTTATGGGCTGTAACCACGCAAAATATATGACGTAATACAAATATGCATTATTTTAAGACCAAAGTTTAGATATCAAAATATCTGCTTTTTGCCTGCAAGTGTAAATATTTAGGGAAGTTAGAATAATAGTATGTTTTGATACAGTATAGGAAAATTAGGGCGATCGCATTTGAAAAATGAAATTAAGATAAACTTGAGCGTATTCTGTCAATCTGGTCAGGATCGGGACTACAACCCCAACCACCAAACTCCTTTTTAAGGAATTACTAAGAAAGTTATGTCCCCGTCCGATGCTAGAGTGAAAGGTGACATTTCTTATTCTTATGTCTTCTCCGACCTTATCTGAAATCTAGCTTCACTCATTAGGCGCAGCATGGTCACAACCGCAGAAAAAACAAACATTGGCTACATTACCCAAATCATTGGCCCAGTTGTAGACGTTAAATTTCCCGGCGGGAAATTGCCACAAATCTACAACGCTTTGAAAATCGTTGGCACCAACGAAGCTGGACAGGAAATCAACATCACCGTTGAAGTACAGCAACTGCTGGGCGACAACCAAGTGCGGACTGTTGCGATGAGTTCCACCGAAGGCTTAGTGCGCGGTTTTGAAGTCACCGATACAGGCGCTCCCATTAACGTGCCAGTTGGTAAAGCCACTTTGGGTCGAATTTTCAACGTCCTTGGCGAACCTGTGGACAACAAAGGCCCTGTAAATGCTGAGGCAAGTTTACCCATCCACCGCTCTGCTCCCAAATTCACCGACCTGGAAACCAAACCTTCCGTGTTCGAGACTGGGATTAAAGTTGTTGACCTTCTGACTCCCTATCGACGCGGCGGTAAGATTGGTCTATTCGGCGGTGCTGGTGTTGGTAAGACCGTAATCATGATGGAATTGATTAACAACATCGCTACTCAGCATGGTGGAGTATCCGTATTTGCTGGCGTGGGTGAACGTACCCGCGAAGGCAATGACCTTTACAACGAAATGATTGAATCTGGGGTTATCAACAAAGACAACCTCAACGAATCAAAAATTGCTCTAGTTTACGGTCAAATGAACGAACCACCCGGAGCAAGAATGCGGGTTGGTCTTTCAGGATTGACAGTAGCAGAATACTTCCGCGATGTGAACAAGCAGGATGTGCTGTTGTTTATTGACAACATTTTCCGGTTTGTACAAGCAGGTTCGGAAGTATCGGCGTTACTCGGTCGGATGCCTTCAGCGGTGGGATATCAGCCCACATTGGGAACCGACGTAGGTGAACTGCAAGAGCGGATTACCTCGACTACCGAGGGTTCCATTACCTCCATTCAAGCAGTGTACGTACCAGCGGATGACCTCACCGACCCCGCACCTGCTACCACCTTCGCCCACTTGGACGGAACTACAGTACTGTCTCGCGGTTTGGCTGCTAAGGGAATTTACCCCGCAGTTGACCCCCTTGGCTCAACTTCCACCATGCTTCAGCCCAATATTGTCGGTGACGAACACTACAATACGGCGCGGGCGGTGCAATCAACTCTGCAACGTTATAAAGAACTCCAAGACATTATCGCCATTCTCGGTCTAGATGAATTGTCTGAAGAAGACCGTCTGATCGTAGCGCGGGCGCGGAAAGTTGAGCGTTTCTTGTCTCAGCCGTTCTTTGTGGCAGAAGTATTCACCGGTTCTCCTGGTAAGTACGTGAAGTTGGAAGATACCATCAAAGGGTTCCAAAAAATTCTGTCTGGTGAGTTAGATGCTCTGCCAGAACAGGCTTTCTACTTGGTTGGCGATATTAACGAAGCGATCGCCAAAGCTGACAAAATCAAAGGTTAGTCATTAGTCATTGGTCATTGGTCATTGGTCACGGGTCATTGGTCATTGGTCATTAGTCATTAGTTCAAGGCTAATGACTAATGGCAATTACAAATGACAAAGCGCAAAGTCTGAGCGCCAGCTTCCGGCGTTGGCGCAGCCCGCCGTAGGCATCAGAACTTTGTAAGAGAGGACAAAAGACAAAAGACAAAGGACAAAAGACAAAGGACAAAGGACAAAAGACAAATGACATTAACCGTTCGTGTAATTTCCCCAGATAAAACAGTCTGGGATGCCCCGGCTGAAGAAGTAGTTTTGCCTAGCACCACTGGTCAACTAGGTATCCTCACTGGACACGCACCCCTTTTGACCGCCCTGGATACTGGTGTAATGCGAGTTCGCGCCGCTAAAAATCAGAATTGGGAAGCGATCGCCCTTTTGGGTGGCTTTGCCGAAGTCGAAGAAAATGAAGTGACAATTCTGGTTAACGGCGCTGAACGTGGCGACAAAATTAACCTTGATGAAGCCCGTACTGCTTACAACCAAGCAGAAGCTCGTCTAAGTCAAGTGTCAGCAGACGATCGCCAAGCCCAAATCCAGGCAAATCAAGCCTTCAAACGCGCCCGCGCTCGGTTTCAAGCGGCTGGCGGTTCGGTCTAATTTAACTTTCTATTTCAACTTTGTAGGTTGGGTAATGTCCAACCTACAAATTATTTATGAATAACTCAGGAGTCAGGAGTCAGAAATCAGTATTAATTCTGTATGGGTGCTAAAACTTTCTCCGTAAATGGATGGAGTATTCTGAATCCTGAATTCTGAATTCTGAATCCTTGTTTATTAAATTTTAAAAAAATTACGTCAAGTTTAAGAAATCGAGGCAAGCCTTAGTGAAGTGTTAACTTAGCTAATTAGTTGCCCAGATGGGCACAGATTATGAAAAGCCTTTCATCTTTGCTTGGTACTCGTAAACAAAATAAGGTAGCTCGTTTTGCAGCATCGATCGTAGCAACCTTAGCGATGGCTTCGCCAACGTCTTTGACGATCGCTGAAAGTATTCACTCTGCCAATGCCACGCCTGTAAAAACAACTACTGCATCAGTCCAGCTAAATCAGACCAAACCAAATATTGCTCAGTTACAAATTAGCAAGACTCAATATCAAGCTGCTGGAATTAATCCTGTTGTAGTGGTTCCAATTCTACTTGTGGGCGGTTTAGTTATATTTGTACCCTTATTCTTTGGCGGACTTGTAGTAATTGGCGAACGTGAAGTAGGTATTGTAGTTAGAAAATTTACCCTTTCCGGGCGCGGACTCCCAGCCGGTAGTTTAATTGCCCTCAACGGCGAAGCTGGCTTGCAAGCAGATACTTTAGCTCCTGGTTGGCATTGGGGTTATTGGCCTTGGCAGTATTCTGTAAAAAAAGAGCCAGTGGTTGTCGTCCCCCAAGGAGAAATCGCTTTGATTGTGGCAGCAGATGGTCAACCCAACCCACCAGAGCGGATTTTGGGTAAAATTGTCAGTTGCGACAACTTCCAAGATGCTCGAAAATTCCTCACCGAAGGCGGTGAAAAAGGGCGGCAAATGGGTTTTCTCACCGCAGGTACGTACCGGATCAATACCGCTCTGTTTAAAGTCATCATGGCAGCAAATGCTAGCGCTCATGGCATGGCTCCAGAACAGTTGCGAGTGTACAGTCTGGCATCGGACAAAGTTGGCATCGTTACTACCTTAGATGGTGTGCCAATTTCTGCCGGCGAACTTGCAGGCCCCATAATTGAGGGACACGACAACTTCCAAAATGGTCAGAAATTTATTAATGGCGGTGGGCGGCGGGGCTTACAAGAGCAAACCTTGCTTTCTGGTTCTTGGAACTTAAACCCTTGGTTTGTCCAGGTTGAACAAGTGCCGATGACGGAAATTCCCATTGGGTATGTGGGTGTGGTAATTTCTTTTGTGGGTAAGGCACATCAAGATGTTAGCGGCGCAGCTTTCACCCACGGTAACTTGGTGAATCCTGGACATAAGGGCGTGTGGGTCGAACCGCTATATCCTGGTAAGCACCCGATTAATTCTCGGATCATGAAGATGGAACTGGTGCCAACGACCAACATTGTCTTAAATTGGTCAGATCGCACCGAACGCCACAGCTATGATGCTCAACTGGCTTCCTTGACAGTGCGATCGCGAGATGGGTTTGCTTTTGATTTGGAAGTAGCGCAAATTATCCATGTGGGTGCTTTAGATGCTCCGAAGGTAATTTCTCGCGTTGGTGCAATGCAAAATCTGGTAGACCATGTATTAGAACCAACTATCGGTAATTATTTCCGCAACTCAGCCCAAGACTATACTGTACTAGACTTTCTCACCGCTCGCAGCGAACGACAAGCTGAGGCTGCTGAGTATATTAAAACAGCATTGCGGGCTTATGACGTGCAAGCGATCGACACCCTGATTGGTGATATTCAGCCACCAGCATCGTTAATGCAGACACAGACAGACCGGAAAATTGCTGAAGAAGAACGCAAGACTTATGAAGTTCAGCAGATGGCGCAAACCCAACGGCAGCAGCTTGTCCGGGAAACAGCACTGGCTGATATTCAGCAAGAAATGGTGAAGTCGGAGCAGAGTGTACATATTGCTGACTTGAAAGCCCAAGCCCAAATTAAGCAGGCGACTGGTGAAGCCGAGGGGACAAAACTTCGGTCAATTGCTGAGGCTGAAGGTATTCGGGCCACAGGTAACGCCAAAGCTGAAACTTACCGCGCGGGTGTGGAAGCCTTGGGTTCACAAGGTTATACAGCAATGCAACTAATGCAGATTATCGGCGATCGCAATGTCCGCTTGATACCAGATGTCTTAGTTGGCAGTAACGGCAGCAATAACGGTTTAGTGGATGGGCTACTATCCATGATTTTATGGAATCAAACTGGTAAAGGTGAATTGACACCAACACCTTTGCATCCACAACCAGTAACCAAAGCACAACCAACCCCAGAAAACGGTCATCCACCTATAGTTGTGAATTTTCCTGTAGATAAGTAACATTAGCAACATCTGGTAGGGGCGTAGATATGTGCGCCCCCAATACGGTTTGGATAAGCAGGGGAGGCAGGGCAGGAAATAGTTACAACGAGATACGTTCAGCCTCTTCTGGCAAACTAAAATTCAATCGTTTTACCTTCTAATTGTCCGTCGCGAAAGATAGATTCGCTCTACATCAGAACGAGCAGCGATCGTTTGGATTAACAAAGGGGTAACTTCCGCCACCACAATTGGTGTATAAAGAGATTGATAAATGACCCGTTGGTTACTTTCCTTAAGTTGGTTTACAAGAGGTTGCTGAATTAGCTGATAGTGAGATTTAAGAGTATTTAAGTGATTTTGATGCTCAGTACGGTTCGATCCTTGATAAGGCTGAACTGTTTCTCCTTTTAGATGAAAAATGACCTTGATAGGGGTATTACCGCCTTGAGCAATGCGATTAACTAATTCGGTTTCCAATTTGCCAACGAAGCCCTTATTGTTGATTGCTTGAATAGCCTGCTCTAACACTTCCTGACTAATTTGATTGCCAGCAGGATCAAGGGATACACCATAGATATTGCCTTGGGTATCTATTAGCTTAAACCGCGTGATTCCAGTATCAGCTAGAGTTACTTGGTTAACTACACTGAGGCTGTTAGCCGAGATTCCTGTAGTCTTAGAAACCTCTAACTTAGCTTTTTCAGCTAAATTGTTTAATGTCTGTCCTAAAAGCGGAAGGCTAAAGGCTACTGTAGGCACAAATGAGATAACAGCAGATAAGCAAACGGTTAGACCTAAGAATTTCTGCATCTTGATTTTATACTTGCTCGTAAGCATTTCCGAGTTATAAGTAACTAAAAACAGCTATATTTTATTGTGGATGCTATGTAGGCAAAGAAATTTTGCTTTTAGAAGAACGTTATCGTTTACTCAAGCAGATTGGTAAAGGTGGATTCTGTAAAACCTTCCTCGCAATAGACGAAGGTAAGTTTCCGCCAGTTCCTTGCGTCGTTCAAGAATTATCGCTGGAATACGAAATATCTAAAAATTTTCAGCAAATGGCGCAAAAGCTAGAAGAATTAGGAAAGCATCCGCAAATTCCCGCTTTATTGGCTTATTTTCAGCAGAACGGGCATTTTTATTTAGTGCAAGAGTTTATTGCAGGCACTAATTTAGCTCAGGTGGTTGAAGAAGAAGGTGCTTTTAATGAAACTCAGATTTGGCAACTGTTAGAAGATGTGCTGCCAGTTTTGCAGTTTATTAGCGATCGCCACATCATCCACCGCGATATTAAACCCCAAAATATCATCCGTAGATCCCCAATTACCAAGAAGGGGGATTTCGTCATAGTCGATTTTACCACTGCGAAAATCGTCACAGAAATCGATCGGCTAACATCTGAAACTAGTATTGGCAGTGCAGAATACGCTGCACCAGAGCAGACAAAAGGAAAAGCGGTTTTTGCTAGTGATTTATATAGCTTGGGTGTAACTTGTATTTACTTACTTACCCAGATTCCTCCCTTTGATTTATATGATATTGCTAACGATTGCTGGGTTTGGCAACAATATTTTACTACTAAGGTAAGCGATATCTGGCGACAAGACTCAAAGAGTCTACGCTTGGCGCAAATTCTCGACAAGTTGCTACAAAATGCTGTTAACCGCCGCTTTCAATCAGCTGATGAAGTTATGCAAGCAATGGGTATGGAATGTAAAACTCAAAATTTTAAATTACCAAATCCTCCTTGGCGATGCTTGCATACCTTAACTGAGCATTCTGGGACATTTAGTAGTGTGAATGCCCTTGCCATTAGTCCTGACGGTTACACTTTAGCCAGCGCTAGTGATGACAAAAACATCAAATTGTGGGATTTAAATACTAAAAAAGTCCTAGCTAGCTTGTCAGGACATTCCCAAGCTGTAAAATCAGTTACCTTTAGTCCTAATGGTCAAATTCTGGCAACTGCTAGCAATGATAAAACTATCAAATTGTGGCAGGTTGAAACATTAGAGGAAATCTGCACCCTCTTGGGACACGCACAGGCTGTAAAATCAGTTGCTTTCAGTCCAGATGGGCAGATTCTCGCTAGTGGTAGCTGGGATAAGACAATCAAACTCTGGGATGTCAATACTGGCAGAGAAATTTGCACCATAGCTGGACACCAATTAAAGATAAATTCAGTAGCATTTAGTCCCCAAGGACAGCTTTTAGCCAGCGCTAGTTATGACAGAACAATTCGCCTGTGGCAATTGAGAGCATTTGGAGGCTTTGAGGAAAAATTTGAAAACCGCCCATGCTATAGCTTGTTAGGCACCCTTTCGGGTCATGCATGGGCGGTTTTGACAGTCGCTTTTAGTCCTGATGGTCAAATTTTAGCGACGGGTAGTGATGATAACACTATTAAATTATGGGAGGTAAACACTGGTCGGCTAATTTGCACGCTTGTAGGCCATTCTTGGTCTGTGGTGGCTGTGGCTTTTACTGCCGATGGCGAAACGCTCCTAAGTGCAAGTTGCGACAAAACAGTTAAACTTTGGAGGGTAAGCACAGCAGAAGAGATTGTTACTCTCTCTGGTCATGTAGACTCAGTATCTGCTGTTGCTGTGAGCAAAGTTACACAATTAATTGCAAGCGGCAGCCGGGACAAGACTATCAAACTGTGGCAGCTTGTAGAACAGGACAATAGCTAATTTTGTAATATCAAGCGCTACCTGTAAAGGCAACTTCTGGAAATTTCAACTGAGCTTCTGCCATTGGACGGTTTCTGCCTTCCTCTTGCCAGTAGTTAATCACTTCTGTTGCTTTGTTAAGCAACTCAACACGATCTAGATCGGTAATCCAATGTTTGGACTCTAATTCCTTTTTTAACTCTTCCCAGGCATCATTTCTGGGCCAAAAAAAGTACTTAGTCAAGGGACTGGTGCCTTTGCCTACAACTTGGTCGACTGCGAGAGCAACGTTCTCGTCTAACCACAAAATTTTCAAAATAAACTTGGTCAATCACACCTCCGGGAATTTCCGGGCATTATTTAACAAGGATAGCGATCGCTTATTTTAACGCAATACCCTATCAAATGACCAAACTGTAATTAGATTGGGCTAGCATAAGGTATAGTCGGCGCTAACTAAAGAGGCTTATGACTGCCCAACTGCCCCAATCTCAAACAACATCTGGTTCAGATTTGTATGAGCAAGACTTTTACCTGTGGATTCAAACCACGGCAGAACTGCTCAAACAAGGTCGGCTCACAGAACTGGATTTGGAGAATTTGATTGATGAAATTGAAACGATGGGCAGGAGTGAAAAGAAAGCACTCAGAAGCAATTTGGAAGTGGTGCTGATGCATCTATTGAAGTACAAATATCAAGCCGAGAAGCGCTCTGGTAGTTGGCGAGCAACAATTCGTGAGCATCGCAAACGCCTCAGACAAGCTCTAGAAGAAAGTCCTAGCCTTAAACCCTATTTTGATGAAGTTTTCGGGCTGTGTTATGACGATGCTAGACTCTTGGCTGCTGATGAAACGGAATTGCATTTGGCTACCTTCCCGGAACACTCTCCCTTCACGCCAGAGCAAGCCCTTAACCCCGATTTTTTACCTGAGCCATAATCACACCCTGATTTAGAAAATTTTGCTGTTAATTTTGAATTCGGAGCGAAGCGACGTGACTGCCCAATTGCCCCAATCTCAAACAACATCTGGTTCAGATTTATATGAGCAAGACTTTTACCTGTGGATTCAAACCACAGCAGAACTGCTCAAACAAGGTCGGCTCACAGAACTGGATTTAGAGAATTTAATTGAAGAAATTGAAACGATGGGCAGAAATGAAAAGCGGTCATTGGAGAGCAATCTGGAAGTCTTGCTGATGCTTCTGCTCAAATATCAAATTCAAACTGAAAGACGGTCAAAAAGTTGGCAGTACACAATTTTGGAACACCGCAGGCGAGTCCAAAAGGCACTTCAGGAAAGTCCGAGTTTGAAACCTTACTTTGAGCAAGTTTTCGATGAAAGCTATCAAACCGCTAGACGACTGGCTGTGATTGAAACTGGATTAGCGATCGCTATCTTCCCCGAACAATCTCCTTTCACGCCAGAGCAAGCCCTCGACCCCAATTTTTTACCTGAGTTATGATCTCACGTTTTATGATGATTTAAAACTCTTTTGCTTCCTACCCCATGACTCCACAAACTTCTACAAAGGCGATCGCTATTTTCGATATTGATGGCGTTGTACGCGATGTTAGCGGTTCCTATCGTCGTGCGATCGCAGATACCGTAGAATATTTTACTACCCAAGCATATCGTCCAACCCCGCTAGATATTGACCTACTGAAGTCTGAAGGCGTGTGGAATAACGATTGGGAAGCATCGCAGGAATTAATTTACCGTTATTTTGAAAGCCAAGGACAGAGCCGCGAACAACTGCAATTAGATTACAGTGCGATCGTTGCTTTTTTTCAATCGCGTTACCGCGGCCTAGATCCAAACAATTTTACAGGGTATATCTGTAATGAACCTTTATTATTACAACCTAGCTATTTAGAACAACTTACTCAAGCTGGGATTGCTTGGGGATTTTTTAGCGGTGCGACTCGTGCTTCTGCGAACTATGTCTTAGAAAAACGCCTGGGTTTGGAATCTCCGGTGTTGATTGCGATGGAAGATGCACCAGGTAAACCTGACCCCACCGGACTTTTCGCTACAGTTCGTGAATTAGATAATGGAATTGAGCAAAAATTAGCGATCGTGTATGTGGGAGATACGGTAGCAGATATGTATACCGTCGAGAAAGCGCGGGGTCTAGATTCTTCTCATACTTGGATTGGTGTAGGAGTTTTACCTCCCCACGTACAGGAAACAGCAGCGCGTAGTCATGCTTATGGTGAGACACTAATAGCAGCAGGAGCAGCAGTAGTTTTGCGTAATGTCCAAGAATTGACTCCAAGGCAGATTCAAGAATTGGTGAGTTCATCTGCTTGATCTGTGGTCTAAGATTAATCAAGCTAGGGGTGCATGAATAACTGGCTGATAACAATCTTGCTTTAATCATTGGGAGATTAATAAAAATGTCTGCACTTAAACTTCCTAACGGCCCTCAAACTCACCCTTGGGTACAAACGTATCAGTGGTTGACTAATCCCTTAGAATACATGGAAGACTGTGCTAAAAGCTATGGTGATATCTTCACTCTCCGAATTGGCCCAGTTTTTACGCCTCAAGTATTCATTAGCAATCCTCAAGCGATTCAGCAGATTTTTACGACAGATCCCAAACAATTAGATTCTGGTGCAGCAGCAGGTTCAGGAACGCCTTTATTGGGGCAAAATTCTCTACTATCCTTAGAAGGAAAACCTCACCAGCGCCAGCGTAAACTGCTGACACCTCCTCTACATGGGGAAAGAATGCAGGCTTATGGTGATTTAATCTGTGAAATCACCAAGCAAGTAACTAGCCACTGGCCAGTCGGGGAAACCTTTACAGTCTTGTCATCCATGCAAGAAATCTCCTTTCAGGTGATTTTGAAGGCTGTATTTGGTCTAAAGGACGGACTTCGTTATGAAAAACTCAAAGAAACACTGATTGCTATCCTGAATCCAAAAAGACCTGTTGTACGGGCAATAATGCTGTTTTTCCCATTATTACGACAAGATTTCGGGCCTCGCAGTCCTTGGGGAAGTTATCTACGTTTGCGGCAGGAAATGGACGATCTCATCTATGCTGAAATTCAAGAAAGGCGATCGCTTGCTGACCAGTCTCGAAGTGATATTCTGTCTTTAATGATGGCGGCTCGTGATGAAGCAGGTGAGCCGATGACAGACATAGAATTACGTGATGAATTGATGACTTTGTTGATTGCAGGTCATGAAACTACCGCTAGTTCCTTAGCATGGGCACTGTATTGGATTCATCATCAACCTGAAGTCCGTGAAAAACTGGTGCAAGAATTGGATAGCCTGGGTGAGAAAAAAGACCCGAACGCCATTTTCCGATTACCCTATTTGAATGCAGTTTGTTCGGAAACAATGCGCCTGTATCCGGTGGCGATGTTGGGATTAAATCGATTGGTTAAATCACCTCTAGAAATTGTAGGCTACAAATTTGACTCTGGGACTATATTAGTTCCTTGTATTTATTTGAGCCATCATCGAGAAGATTTATACCCCAATTCCAAGCAGTTTAGGCCAGATCGTTTTCTAGAAAGACAATTTACTCCAGCTGAATTTTTGCCCTTTGGTGGCGGGAATCGTCGCTGTATTGGCATGGCATTTGCCCTGTTTGAAATGAAACTGGTATTGGCAACTATACTATCTGATTGGCAAATGAAACTAGCTGATACAAAGCCAGTACTGCCAGTTCGGAAAAGCTTCCTGTTAGCACCAGGCGGTGGTGTACCAATGGTGGTAACTGGAAAGCGTCAGCAAAATCAGCGAGTTCTTGAGAGTAACTTAGTGTAAAAAGTCTCAGAATCAGGTGGGAGCGATCGCTTCGCATCCCTTTTGATTTACTTGCTAATTACTGGATTTTCAAGAATTTATCCAAAGCTGTAACTAGGCTGGGAGGCCAACGGCGGATATTTTTTACCCAGTCAATATCTTTATAGCGGCTATCAAGTCCATAAGCTGCTACCCAGTTGCTTTCAGCTTCACCTTGTTCTCCATTTACCCAATATGCAGCTGTGAGGGCGGCACGCACATCAGCAAATTTGGAGTATTTACGGGCGATATTTCGCATTTCACGGATTGCTTGCTCTTTTTGACCGATTTCATACAAAGCCAAGGCGTAGTTAGCACGGGCGAAGGCAAAATTTGGGGCTATCTCATTAGATTTTTTATAGTCTGCGATCGCCGAATCCCATTTTCCTAAACCTGTTTTGGCATTTCCGCGATTGTTATACGCCATCGCATCATTAGGATCGAGTTCTAAGACATGATTATAATCTGCGATCGCCGAATCCCATTTTCCCATCCCTTCCAACGCCGCGCCCCGATTTAAATATGGATCGGTAACATTTGGTGCTAGTTCTATGGCTTTGTTATAATCTGCCAACGCCTCTTGTAACTTATTCTGACTCACCCGCGAATTACCCCGGTTACTCCACGCCCCCGCATTCGTGGGAAATTGCTCAATAATCTTTGTCCAGTAAGTTTCAGCTGTAGCAAAATCACCTTGATTCGTCGCTATAAACGCTTGATTGGCCCACTCATCGCCTTGTTTTAACTGTTCTTCAGTAATAGGCGCTTGAGATTGTGCCATGACTGGCGCACCCCAGCCAAACAGAATTAACAAACTGAGAAAAATACTAATCAACTTAATCATCTAGGTTTACCTGTTTATCTTGAAGATGGGGAGTGGGGAGTGGGGAATGGAGTTCAAAGACTCGTCGTCGAGTATTAAAGACTCATTAACGGAGTTCAAAGACTCATTCACGAGTATCAAAGACTCGTCGCCGAGTATCAAAGACTCATTCACGAGTATCAAAGACTCGTCGCCGAGTATCAAAGACTCATTCACGAGTATCAAAGACTCATTCACGAGTATCAAAGA
>NZ_JAVRCB010000003.1:0-232252 GCF_034530955.1 Nostoc sp. DedQUE05
GCTATTTTACCAATTAGAGGTTTTACTTAGCAAAGTTACCTTGGTAGACTACTAGCAACGATCGCACTGACAAAACTACCCGCGACTGTAGAGAGGTAGAGAATGGGTGTAATAATTTCTGGCTTACGTCCTCCCATCCATAGCTGACCAGAACGATATACGCCAAAGCTTAACTGACCAATTGCACCGACAACAAATAATGTGATGGCGATCGCACGAGAGTAGGGTGCGATCGCTAGCGCCACAAACATCGTAGACACAGGCACTAACCCGATAAAGCAACACAAAACAGGATGCTCAAATTCAGCTAAGGCATCTGCTCTCGCCCACAGCCATTTACCCACATAAAGCAGCAACAACACGAGCCAGATTGCAATTGTCAGCAACATAATTGCTTCGCTAATCCAGGTAGGCAAGTGCCAAAGTTTAGCAGCTACTCGCCAGCAACTACCTAATCCTGCCAAACCCAAAATCATGCCAAAAAAGGAAGCAGGAATGATGGCACGATAATCTTTCAATAGGGTAGGCTTTGGACGTGATTTTCTCATGATCTTTCCTGGCAGCAGTAGAGAGATGCAAGCGATGAAAAAAGTCAGGCATATTGGGGTGGGGAAGATTGCTTCAAGGTGAGGAGTCGGTTCGTAATAGAAACAAAAAACCCAATTTTTAGGCTGTTTTGATAGACAAATTAGGTCAGTGCAGGAGTGCGAATGGGTGCAGACTGTTCACTGTAAATATCCATGATTGTGTTGAGCAATCGCAGTGCATCTGGTTTGGAACGCTGGAAAGAATTGCGTCCGATAATCGAACCAAATCCATGTCCGGCATGAATGGCACGAACTTCATTGAGGAAAGCATCATCACTGTCGATCGGCCCACCCGAAAAAATGACAATCCGCCGTCCGTTAAAGGCACATTGCACCACATGATGCACTCGTTGAGATAATGTTGCGATCGGAATTTGCTCTTGCTCATACACCTTGCGGGCTGCATCCTGTTCGACGTGTTCGTTTGGTAGCTTCACCTTGATGATGTGAACGCCCAATTGAGCCGCAATCTGAGCCGCATAGCCAATCACATCGATCGCTGTCTCACCGACTTTACTTAAACCCGATCCCCGCGCATAAGACCAAATCATCACGACCAATCCATGTCGCTTTGCTATCTCGGCACAGGCTCGAATCTGCTGATACATCTCAAACCGATGAGCTGAACCTGGATAGATAGTGAAACCGATCCCCACACATCCTAACCTCAGCGCATCCTCCACGCTGCCAGTGAGTGCTTGCGTTGGGTCTGACTCAGCTAGTAACACATCGCGATCGTTAGCTTTTAGAATTAGGGGAATTTCACCTGCAAATTCTCGCGCTCCCGCTTCCAAAAATCCTAACGGTGCGGCATAGGCATTGCATCCTGCTGCGATCGCTAACTCAAAATGATAGCGAGGATCGTAGGCTGGTGGATTGGGCGCAAAACTGCTAGCTGGCCCATGCTCAAAGCCTTGATCCACAGGCAGCATCACGACTTTGCCAGTTCCAGCTAGTTTGCCATGATTCAGCAACCGGGCTAAATTAGTCAACGTTCCGGGATTGTCGCTGCCATACCAACTGAGAATTTCTTTTACTCGATGAGTCATTGTCATGATTTTATCTCCGCCTGTTGTTCTACGTGTCCGCCAAACTGGAAACGCATGGCAGACAGTAGCTTATCCGCAAAATCATTTTCGCCGCGTGAGCTAAACCGTTGATACAAGGCTGCGCTGAGTACAGGAACAGGAGTGCCTTCGTCAATGGCGGCTGCGATCGTCCAGCGTCCTTCGCCTGAATCAGACACGCGCCCCTCAAAGCCTGATAGGTCTGGTTGTTCCAGGAGGGCGATCGCAGTTAGATCCAGTAGCCAGGAGGCAATTACACTGCCCCGTCGCCAAACTTCGGCAATATCGGGCAGATTCAATTCATACTGATAGTGTTCAGGATTGCGGAGGGGGGTCGTTTCAGCATTAGCCACACGGTTTTGCTTACCCACATTGGCGTGATGCAAGATATTCAATCCTTCTGCGTAGGCTGCCATCAAGCCATATTCGATGCCATTATGCACCATCTTGACAAAATGCCCCGCCCCATTCGATCCGCAGTGCAGATAGCCTTCTTCAGCCGTACCGCCCACCTTTTCCCGCCCAGCAGTACGCGGAATATCACCCCGTCCAGGAGCTAATGATTTAAAAATGGGATCGAGATACTGAACCGTCATCTCAGATCCACCAATCATCATGCAATAACCCCGCTCCAAACCCCACACTCCGCCACTGGTTCCCACATCTAGGTAGTGAATGCCCTTTTGCATCAGATCGTTTGCCCGTCGAATATCGTCAATGTAGTAAGAGTTGCCCCCATCAATTAAGATGTCATCAGAATCCAGTTTTGCAGCCAGTTCCTTCACCATCTGCTCGGTTGGTTCTCCAGCTGGCACCATCAACCAAATCGCACGAGGTCTATTGAGCTTCTGGACAAAATCATCCAAGCTGTAAGTGCCGATCGCCCCTTCTGATGCAAGCAGTTTCACTTTTTTAGGTGTGCGATTGAACACCACACATTCATGGTTGTTTTGCAGCAATCGCCGAACAATGTTCGCACCCATACGTCCCAGACCAATCACTCCCATCTGCATAATTTTTCTCCAATGTAATTCTCGTTTGCATACAGTCAGTTCTGATTAGGAGGCGATCGCGACTCAGTTCGATGTATTGTTTTATCGATTGGATCGCTCAAATGTATATAACTGTGAGTGACCCGTTCTAGTGGGGGCTGAAATGACAAATCGACTCACACCTTGCTCCCACTTTGCGGTTGCATCAACAGTGTAAGGACTAGCGGTGCCAAACTGGTTAAGGCTGCTGGGTGGAGGGGTGAAAACCAGATGAAACTTACTTCCGCGATGGTAACCGCTAATTTGAGCAAAGTTCTCACCATCATTAGACTTCAAACTTCCGTACAGTTTGCCGGCAGGATCAATAAATATGAGTATCTGCCCCTGAGAACCGACAGTGCGGAAGGTTCCCGTCCAACTGCCCCGGTAGGAAAGTACATAGTCTTGAGAGGGATTTGGTTGAGCTTGGCTGACTATAAGCGCGAAGAGAGGCTGCGAACGTAGCAGTCCAATCATGCCAATCGTTAAGATTCCACCAATCAATCGTTTTGTTGTTCGTGTCTTCATCAGTGGTTCTCTTTAAATAGATGATTGATCAACTGTCAATCTGTCAGATCCCTCGTAACCATAGGGTTCTGAGGTGATGGTAGGAATCTCTTCAAAGTTTTCGCTTGGCGGCAGTGAGGAGGTTGTCTAATCCAGTGGCATACACAGATAGATGAGTGATCGCTCTCGTTGTTCAACCGAAGAGAGAGGCTATTTTGCAGTGGTTTCTGGCTTCATCTTGGGTCTGTGATAGCGATAGAAAGTTTCTTCCCTCAGCCATTCTGTGGTTGCCTTAAAGTCATGCAGTGGGGTGGGCAGCATTTCTAAATACACTGCACTGCGAATTAGATCGCCAGGTTTGCCAGTTATCTGCACTTTGTCAAACAACCTTGCTACCCCATTTCCTAAACCCAATTTCATTAGCGTACCCCGAAGACTCACATGGGCTGGGCTAGCGGATGCTCCTTTAGTAAGGGCAATCAAATTGTGAGCAATGCTTGCACCTTGCTGATATGCCACCTGGGCTAGAGCCGGTAAGGGTTGTGGCTGCACGGAAGCGCAATCGCCTGCGGCAAACACTTCTGGAAAATCCAGCAGTTGCAGAGTTGATGAGGTGACAAGCGGTAGCCCATGTTTATCCAGGTGATCTGCGGGAATTTGGGACTTGAGATTTTGGATGAGTGGGTTCACAGCTGTCCCGGCTGTCCAGATGGTGGTTTGAGTCAACAGCGTTTTTATCTCAGTGCTGTTGGCAGGTTGATACTCCAGGTGGTCTTGAGCAACTGCTTTCACCCCTACGCCTAGTATCAATTCAACAGGTACTGTTCGAGTTTTGAAAGCTTGGAGAGCCTCTTCCTGCAAACCCGCGTTGACATCGCCTGCGAGAATCGTCTTGCCATGATTGATTAAGAAAATGCGAATCTGACGAATATCGCCGCCAAGTTGGGCGTACCAGTCGGGTAACAAATCTGCCAGGGTTGCCGCCATTTCTACCCCTGTCGGCCCTGCCCCAACGACAGCAAATGTGAGGAGCGATCGCCGTTGTGTTTCGTCATCCGTTTGGCTAGCACGTTGCAAGCATTCTCGTAACTGGCTCTCCAGAGCGATCGCATTCTCTTGTGTCCGAAATGCGAATGCGTTTTTTTGTGCGCCCTCTGTTCCTAAATAACCCTGAATGCTGCCAACAGCTAAAACCAGATGATCGTAGATATAATCTGAGCCAGAAGCTAACTTAAGACGTTTTTCTTGCAAGTCGATCGCCACTACTTTGTCCTGTACAAAGTTGATATCACTGCCTTGCAGCAACTCTTTATAAGTCGGACAAACGACATCTTCTGACAATTCACCTGTCAATAGTTCATACAACATTGGCTTGAAGACAAACCGTTCTTGTGGATCGATCAAAACGATTGAGCGCAAGTCTTGCTGATGACGCAGATGCAAGGCTGTAAAAAGACCTGCAAAGCCTGCTCCGATAATCACTGTGGGGCGAGAAGAATTCATTTTAGGAAGTGGTTAATAAACAGCAGCAAGCAATTTAACCAACGGCTTAACAATGTCGCTCTCTTTGGTCAATTAAAGATGGGTAAGCAATCAACTACGATCGCCACTGATAGCAACATCATGTAAACGATCGACTACTTGAATAACGATCTGGCCAACTCCAAATCTGAGGGAGACTGCATTAATAACCAGACTTTATGAACAAAAATGCTTTCCAGGGCGATCGCAATAACTAGATACAGCCAATTGGTGATTTGGAACGGGTAGGTGAGCAGTAAGCTAACTGGAACCAGAATCAAAGTGTAGGCAAAAATTTATCAATGTCGTTTTGTACATCATGTTTACCCTACTCTTGAACGAGGCAGAAAAACTAGTCCAAACAAATTACCAGATGGGAAAAGCCTTCATTTACACAGGCGGTTTCTGTTTTCACATGAGATGGAAAAATATTCACAGCTTCGTGTTTGTCTGACATAGATTTGACTCTAACTCTTGCTCAGTCAACGTTTCAATAGTAAGGATTTGGCTGGATTCCGGTTCTATGGCTCGAATTGCAATTGTTTCAGCGTGGTTGTTGCCATCAGCTTGAACAGGATTTGCGTGTTGAAGCAATCTAGCAACCTCTTGGGCTACAGCAGTGAGTGCATGATTAATAGGAGAATTTCCAAAAAAGTTACTCTGAGTTGGAACTTTGGAATACTCAAAATTATCTTCAACTGGTAATGGTATACGTGTCATAAAATTATCCTCAACGAAATATTGATTGAGATTACTGACTCAATTAGTAGACGATCTAAGCTGTTTGAAATACTGAGAAATTATTCTGTTGCCATTCGACCATGAATAAGAATCAATAGCACAATTTAACTGACGATGACGTAAAGCCGATCGTGCTGTTGCCAAAACGCGAACATTGATGCGAGCAATGTACACTTGTTTAGATATATCAGGCAGGAATTGGGAAATATCAGGTCACGGTCAAGGCTAACTGATACTGTATGTTCAGCATCAGCGTTGAGCATACAACCCTCTTCTTACTCTCTTTGTGTCAAGTAAACTGAAATGTTGCAACTAAATTGCTCTCAATATTTGCTTGAATTAAATATATGCAATTAACTCTCACTTGTCGTCCATTCAAAGTTTAAAATTTTGTACAATACAATGATTGATGAATCAGTCCATATATCAATGTAAAGTTAGCTCCAACTAAGGTTGGAATCTAAATTCATACTAAAGTTCAACACTTAGAGCTTGTCAAGAAACAACTTTTACATTTTAAGCTGTAGATGATAGACTCAAGCGATAGCTTGTTGGTATGGCAAAAAGTAGACATGGCAACCTTAGAAGCTGTCAAGAAACAACTTTTACAAGTCTTAGAGAATATTGAGGTTTGATGAGATAGTGTAATTCCATTCGCCATGAAATTCATGTGGTGTAATTTGCACAGCTGCTATAGCAATCTGGAATCATTCATGAGAAAATACGGAAGAACTAGTAAGTAGTTTAAATGACTAAAAAGAGAATTTTACTTTTTTTTTCATTCTTTCTCTGTGGTCAAGGAGTTATTTGAGTTAGCAATCAATTGTCAAATTTTTGACTTCCCTAAGCTGCATGAATATAGTGTTTTCTCATGAATGATTTAGGATTGCTATATCTACAGAAATCCAAAAGTCTCTATATTCTGTGTACTTTATACTTATTAAAAACCTGTAATATTTAAAACAGAAATATAGTTTAAAGCTAATATAGTAATTTTATTTGATTTATCAGAAAAAACCTTTGAGATACCTATAGATACTTATTTTATGTTTACGTATTTTCTCAGGTTTTAATTTGGATTGCTATAGTTTTTTTTAATAGCGATCGCCATTAAAAATTTCACCCAAATTTCATATCGATATGAAACACTAAAAAAGGAGTACTATTCAAACTCCTTAAATTACTCACAAAAGCAATGTAACTAGCTAAAGAAAGCGGTAGTCCAAATTTGCACATTAAATGCCAACATCCAAAGGCGATTCTGCTTTCTCACTAACTTAGGACACAACAAGCTATGGGAATCTCTAATTTGTTTCAATCTTCTACTCCACTGCGTTATGTTTCATTGACAATGTTGATGTTACTACTAAGTACTCCTACTACTGTTTTAGCTGGTGGTGGTCATGACCACAGTGGCAGCAGTTCCTTTCAGGCAGGAGGCGAATCGACGAGTTCCGTTGAAGTAGATGCAGAAACCGCAAAACTGCTAGGAGTTAAGGTAGAACCAGTGCAACGCCAACGATTAGCTGTAGGTATTAAAACTACTGGGCAGATTGAAACTTTGCCTAGCCAGCAAGTAGAAGTCACCACCCCAATTCAAGGAGTAAAAGTAGTTGAACTGTTGGTAGAACCAGGCGCACTAGTAAAGAAAGGTCAACCCGTCGCCATTCTAACTAGTCCTGATTTAGTGGAACTGCGAGTTAACTCTCAGGAAAAACTGGCACAAGGACAGGCTGATTTACAGCAGGCTGAAGCTGACTTGAGGTTAGCACAACAAAACCGCGATCGCTATCAACAAATAGCCGACGCTGAAATCGCCCAAGCCCAAAGCCAAGTGGCATTTGCTCAAGAAAAGTATGAGAAAGATCGAGTGTTAGCTACTGAAGGTGCTTTGGCACGTCGCAACGCTCTAGAATCTCAAACCCAGCTAGCAGAAGCTAAAGCTAAACTAACTACAGCCAACAGCCGCCGCGATGTCATTGCGTCTGAAAATCAGCTAAAGCGCGCTCAGGCAGCAGTTAGTCTAGCAAAGTCAAATATTAGTCGCAGCAGTGCTATTTATGAAACGCGGCTGCTACAACTAGGAAACAGCGCTAATGCTAAAGGGCTAATTACAGTAACAGCTCCGATTTCCGGCAAGATTGTTGACAGGGAAGTTACTATCGGCCAATCGTTTGAGGACGCAGGTGGCAAGTTAATGACGATTGTAGATGATAGTCGGGTGTTTGCCACAGCGAATATTTATGAAAAAGATTTAGGCAAGGTAAGAACAGGTCAACCCTTAAGGATGAAGGTTGCTAGCGTACCTAATCAAACCTTTACAGGCAGAATTACACGAATTGGCTCAGTAGTGGCAGGAGAAACACGAGTAGTACCAGTACAAACCGAAATCAATAATGCCAGAGGACAGCTCAAACCCGGAATGTTTGCCGAACTTGAAGTTTTAACCGACCAAAAATCTTTAGCTACTTTAGTAATTCCCGCTTCTGCTGTAGTCGATGCCAATAATAAGAAATTGGTTTATGTCCAAAACGGTAATGCCTTTCAATCTGTGGAAGTTGAGTTAGGACAAATCTCTGGAGATTTAATTGAGATTAAAAGTGGTTTATTTGAGGGAGATTCAGTAGTTACTCAACGTGCGCCACAACTTTATGCACAATCGTTGAAGGGTGGTAGTAAAGAAGAAAATCACGAAGAAGGTGATTCGCACTCAGAAGAAATTGATGCTCAAACTAACAGCTTCCCTCTACCTTTATGGTTGCTAGGTGCAGGGGGAGGATTAGGCATTGCTATCGTAGCTTTCATGGGGGGTAGCTTCTGGTCTAGCCGTCGTATCCGTTCCGGTCTAGTACCAGTAAATGATGGTTTTAATTATGAAACCGAGGTTTATATCGATAACCACAAACAACCAACTGCCTCTATGTCTGCCGAAGAATATGAAAAATCACATCGTTCAGATAGTCATTAACATTTCATGAAAACAAAACCAAAAATTAGCAATCAACAATTTAATAAATAATGATTAGTGCAGTCGCTAAATGGGTAATTGCTCGACGCTGGTTAGTAGTAATTGCAGCATTTATTTCCACAGCAATCATATTATTTAATACCATCCCGCAAATGCCGCTGGATGTTTTTCCCAACTTCGCACCTCCCCAGATCGAAATTGAAACAGAAGCTCCTGGACTCGCTCCTGAAGAAATAGAATCTTTGGTGACATTACCAATTGAAAGCTCAATCAACGGTACACCAGGGATTAACTCAGTTCGTTCTTCCTCCTCAGCAGGACTATCTGTAGTCAGAGTCGTTTTTGGCTGGGGAACAGATATCTATCAAGCCCGCCAGTTGATACAAGAACGACTGCAACAAGCAGCGAATAAGCTACCCGAAGGAATTGAAACACCTAGACTTGCTCCGATTAGTTCGCCTATCGGCACTGTATTAAAATATGCTTTCACAGTAGAAAATGAGGGAGAAAACCAAAACCTCAAATCCACAATCGATTTGATGGAAGTACGCCGCATCATTGATTGGCAAGTGACAAACCGCCTTTTAGGAGTCCCTGGCGTTAGTCAAGTGTTAGTGTATGGCGGTGATGTGCGTCAGTATCAAGTATTAGTAGATCCGAACAAACTCAGAGCTTTTAATGTATCCTTACAGCAAGTATCTGAAGCAGTACAGGGAGCAAATGTCAATGCTCCTGGTGGCTTTTTAATCACACCTGATAAGCAAACTTTGATTCGGGGAATAGGGCGAATTGAATCCCTGAACGATCTAAAACAATCTGTAATTGTTGCCCGTCAAGGAACGCCTGTGCGGTTGGGAGATGTTGCCGACATTCAAATTGGCAGTGCGATTAAAATTGGCGATGGTAGCTTAAATGGCAAAGATGCTGTAGTGGTGATGGTAAATAAACAACCCCTAGCTGATACTCCTACCGTTACCCATGCCATTGAAACTGCAATGACAGAGTTGCAAGCAGGTTTACCGAAAGGAGTAAAGGTAACACAAACCTTCCGTCAAGCAGATTATATTGATGCTTCAGTAGAAAATGTCAGATCCGCCTTGATGGAAGGTAGTATTATTGCCGCAATTATCCTCATTCCTTTTTTGATGAATTGGCGGACTCTGGGAGTTGTGCTGTTGAATTTTGCCCTAACTTTTATATTTTCATTGCAAGTATTATCTTTTTTGGGTTTAGGGCTAAATACAATGACTTTGGGAGGATTAGCCGTAGCTATTGGGACAGCGATTGATGATGCGATTGTCTATGCGGAAAATATTGTTCGTCTATTGCGACAAAATAAGTCCTCTTCCAAACCTCGTCCAGTATTAGAAATTGTTTTTGCAGGAGTACAGGAAGTCCAGGAATCTCTAATTGGGGCAACTTTAATTACGATTGTTGTTTTTTCTCCAGTATTTGCCCTCGCAGGTGTAGAAGGTCGAATTTTTGGCCCAATGGGCATAACTTATCTAGTAGTGGTCATGGTTTCCAGTTTAGAATCATTACTGATAAGTCCGGCATTGTGTGCGATTTTACTTCCACAGGAAAAAATGCCGTTAAAAGAACCATTAATACCCCGAATTTTCAAGCAGTTATATTATCCTTGTTTAGATTTTGCTATCCACAGTCCCGTGATGATTATCTCTGTGGCTGTGGCGGGAATGGTAGCGGCAATAGTGATTTTTCCAGCTTTAGGACGGGCTTTTTTACCAGAGTTTCAAGAAACAACTTTGGTCAATACTTTAGCTCTTTATCCAGGCTCATCTTTAGAAGCTACTAACAGTGCCGCCTTTGTATTGGAGACTAAACTAAAAGATGATTCCAGATTAAAATATGTGCAATTACGGGCAGGACGCGCCCCTAATGACCCAGATGCAGCACCCGTAAATCTCGCTCACCTCGACATTGGCTTGAGCGACCAAGGAATGGAGAAACGTCAAGAAACAGTAGAATGGTTGCGAGAAGAATTTAATCAAGTACCGGGTGCAGCTGCCAATATTGGTGGATTTATTTCCCACAGAATTGATGAAATATTATCCGGGATCAGAAGTCAAATCGCTGTGAAAATATTTGGCTCAGATTTAGAAGAACTCCGCCGAATTGGTAAACAAGTTGAAGGTGTAATGTCATCTGTTTCTGGACTGGTGGATTTGCAATTAGAACCGCAAGTTCCCATCGAACAGATGCAAATAAAATTTGACCGCGTTGCTGCATCACGTTATGGTTTAACTGTTGGGCAACTATCTGAAATAATTGAAACTGCGCTCAATGGCAAAGTGGTATCGCAAGTTTTGGAGCAGCAACAAAGTTTTGATTTAGTGGTGTGGTTACAACCACAATACCGGAATAATTTACAAACAATTGAAAATTTATTAGTTGATATCCCTTCTGCTGGGGGAGATGCAGAGGCAAATAAAATTCCTTTAGCTAAGGTGGCTAAAGTTACTTATGCTACTGGCCCTAATACTATTAACCGGGAAAATGTCTCTCGTCTAATTGTAGTATCTGCGAATGCTCAAGGTAGAGATTTGCGATCGCTAGTCAATGAAATTCAAAACAAAGTCAAGGCACAAGTGCAATTGCCCTCTGGTTACTTTATTCAGTATGGCGGTCAATTTGAAGCCGAAGAAAGAGCCTCACAAAATATTTTGATTTTCAGTGGCATTTCCTTCGTAGTAATTACGGTATTAATGTATCTTTCTGTCAAATCTCTTGCTTCTACAGCAATGATTATGATTAACTTGCCCATCGCTTTAGTCGGAGGTGTAATTGCTGTAGCATTAACAGGAGGCGTTGTCTCAGTTGCTTCCTTAGTAGGTTTTGTGACTTTATTTGGTGTAGCTACTCGCAACGGACTGCTTTTAGTAGACAATTACATAACTAAATTTGGCATTGGAATGTCGTTAAAAGAAATCCTTATAGCCGGGTCAATGGAGCGACTCAATGCTATTTTGATGACATCATTTACTTCGGCTTTGGGATTAGTACCATTAGTCATTGCAGTAGGGCCAGGTAAAGAAGTTTTGCAACCACTTTCGATAGTAGTTTTGGGTGGTTTGTTTACTTCTACAGCTTTAACCTTGATAGTTTTACCAGCTTTATATTCTAAATTTGGCAAATTTTTATTGCCTCAGAAAAATCCAGCCTTTGTGGAGGATGGAAAAGTTACTAATTCTGTTTTAGAAAATTAATTTTCTCTATTCAAGTCCTTTTAAAATTTTTACATTACCATTCTGTACTTTCTGAAAAAGCAGCAGGTGAGTATAAAGTTGCTATTCTGTCTGATATCAATGCTGAAAAGGTGAACGGTCGCTTTACCTTTAAGCGATAATTAACAGCAAGTGGTAGCAATAATCTTTAGTTATTGATACTGTCCCAGTGGTCATGGATCCAGTTTTTAAATATTGGATATTCCGCTACCTCAATCGCAGTTCTCCTTCATCTGTTGCCACTTACCATAACATGAATGAATAATTTTTATAAATATATCTAACTTTCTACAAATACAAAAAATACTATATTTATGTCAATTTGTAACATAATGACAACAACTTTAAATACTAATATTTTGCTTCTTCAACTGTTTGTCAATATCGTTATATTCTAAAAATGAAGTTAGAGAGAGCTTTGAATCTATAACCAGACTACAAAAAAGTATACGTTTACGAAACCGTTACGGCTCCATCAAAGATCCTTATTTATTTTTATTTTTAAAAAATTCCTTGAACTAGCTAAAATTTCACCCAAATTTCATCTCACTTTGTCAAGCTATTAAGAGGTAACATCTTTCCCCGAAGATGATTCTGATAATTAATGGATATAGTGAGGTAATCATCAGAGCGTAATGAATAGAAAATTGATACACACTACGATTTTAGCCTTAATTATGGCAGTTTTAGTTCCAGCTACTTATGCAAATTATACACCACAATCTAGTAACTTTCCTCACGTTATTAGCTTAGGGGAATCTCCTCAAGGTATTCGCCACTGGAGAATTCTCAGACATACTTTAAAAATAGCAGTTCCCCAAAACGGCAAGGCTATTTCTCAGCTAATAATCGAAGCTCCAGCTAACATTGTTCTTAGAGAAAGTATTGATGTGTCCGAGGAATATGGTAAAGAAATTGCGGCAAAAGTTTCTATTCAAGGCAAAAAAGCTACGCTAGAATTTTCTGAGTCAGTCGCTCCTGGAACTATCATCATCGTAGAAATGAAAAATGTTAAAAAAATAGCAATGACCACTGGCGATCAGTTCTACAAGATATCTACAATTCTTGCTGGTATGAATGTAGAGTTACCAATTGGTGTCGCTCAATTGCGTGTAATTTAATGAACAAATTGCTAAGATACATCTCTTGATTATGAAAGTTTTGCTAGTGGAAGATGAGCCAGATTTGGGTGCATCGATTCAGCGAAAGTTGAGTAAAGAAAGATATATTGTTGACTGGGTTTTGGATGGAAATGAAGCCTGGATTTATCTAGAACATGATTGGACTCAATATACACTGGCAATTTTTGATTGGTTGCTGCCGGGAATGTCAGGTTTAGAACTGTGCAAGCGTTTAAGGGATCGGGGCAACGCTTTACCAGTGCTAATGTTAACCGCTAAAGATAGCATGGCAGATAAGGTTGCTGGACTAGACGCAGGGGCTGATGACTATCTGATCAAGCCGTTTGGCATGGCAGAACTACTGGCACGGTTGCGGGCTTTGCAAAGGCGAGCTTCCTTTGGAGGTGCAACACTTAGACCCCAGTTCCAGCCTTTACAATTGCACGTTGGTGGCCTTATCCTAGATTGCGGTAATTGTACAGTTTCTCGTCAGTATCCTAATGGGGAAAATAAGGTAATTTATTTAACAAAAAAGGAATTTCAATTATTAGAGTACTTGATGAAACGTCCTAATACAGTTATTACTCGCGACCAGATTTTGAATCATCTGTATGCTTTTAGTGCAGAACGCGTTAGTAATGTAGTAGCAGCTCAAATCCGACTTTTGCGACGTAAATTATCGGAGTATGGTTGTGATGGGCTAATCGAAACAATCCCTAGTATGGGCTATCGTTTCAATCCTGGCAATGCAAATTCGACTATTTCGTAAGACTCGCTGGCAATTGGCTACCTGGTATGCGGTAGTTATGGCTTTAATTCTGTCCTTATGCGGTTTCGTGGTTTATGAGGTAATTATTGATGCTTATGTGGTTTCTATCAACCGGGAACTGGAATCGGTAGCGGGTACACTTCATGATGTAATTGAACCAAATTTGAAACAACCTGGTATTACAGAGCCAGTTTTTCGGCAGGTTTTACCGAATATTTGTTTAGCCCAGTCCAGTTGTTCTACCCAAAAGATCCTTCGGCACGGTAAAACCACCCCTGATGAACACGGTATTTTTAGTCCTGTATACAAAGATAAGCAATATTACATCCGTTTTGTCGATGGTTCAGGACGGTTAATTGCAGTGGCAGGTTTCCAAGCGGATGAATTGCCATCGGCTGTGCTTCCCCAAGTTTGGCAAACACTCAAAGACTTACAGGGTAATCGTTACAGTCAAAAGTCTTTACTGCTGCACACTCAAGATAATCAATATTGGGGCTATATTCAGGTAGGGCGCAGTTTAAATGACCTTGATAATCGTCTCGCGGCTTTGAAAGTAATTTTGGCGCTAGGATTGCCAATTACGGTATTGTTAGTTGGTGGTTCTAGTTGGTGGCTGGCAGGGTTAGCAATGCGACCAATTGACTCTTCGTATAAACAAATGCAACAGTTTACGTCTGATGCCTCTCATGAGTTGCGTACTCCTCTAGCAGCGATTAATGCAACGGTAGAAACTTTATTTGATATGGAGTATCTATCTGAGGAAGCGCGAGATATTTTGGCATCTATTCAACGTCAAAATTATCGACTAGCTGAATTAGTTCAGGATATGCTGTTACTGTCTCGATTGGAACAGCAAACGCAGGCGACACAACAAATACATTGCTGTTTGAATATTTTGATTAATGACCTCTTGGAAGAATTTTCAGCATTAGCGGCTGCGGCTTCTTTGCAGCTAACATCTTTGGTGTTATGTCAAGAGCTTTTATACGTAATGGGAGATGAAGACCAACTGTTACGTGTACTTTCTAATCTAATTGCTAATGCTATTCAATACACCCCTGCTGGCGGTTATGTAACTGTCATCCTCAAACGCACCAACGGTCATGCTGTAATTGAAGTTCAAGATACAGGTATTGGCATTGCATCGCACGAGCAAAAGTGGATTTTTGACCGTTTTTATCGAGTGAACAGCGATCGCTCACGTCGTACTGGTGGATCTGGATTGGGATTAGCGATCGCGCAAGCAATTGTTCAGGCTCATGGAGGTAGTATACAGGTGCAAAGCCAAGTTGGTAAAGGTAGCTCCTTTATCGTTCACTTACCCTTGACAGAAAAACAGAAGCAACTGACCTGTCTATCAACAGATGAAAATTGAATACCCTCCTAAAAAAACTTAAGTTTGACAACTTGTCTTTTGACGTAGGCTATAGCTTGTGTGAAAGTTCCAAATAAAATGCCATATCTATTAAAAATCTTTAATATTTAGATGCGTTGCCCTGTAATGATAGCAGACACTAATTTTATCCTTAGTGATGCTAAATTTTCATCATCTTATTAATCCTTCAGACTTAAATGATTGGATTTCTCGTTACTTAAATCGCAGTTTTTTTCAGGCTTGGTTACTTAATGCTGTAATTAAAGTTCAAGATACAGGTATTGAAATTCCACAACACGAACTTAAGCGAATTTTCGATCGTTTTTATCGGGTGAGTAGTGTCAGGAGCGATCGCCTCATACCAACCACAAGATTTTCTCTGGGCAGGGTGTTGGGGGTAGGGTGTCGGGTGTCGGGAAAAATCAAGAAAAGTAAATATGAGTGGGGATACAAATAAATTTCTGACTCACTAGACCCACTCAGCCACACCCCACACCTAAAAGCCTGATATATAATGGGTTTGCCGTTAACAAGCGTGCCATTCGACTCTTATCCAGTCCGCTTTATAACTTTTTTGTCACCCCTTCAACCCATTTCCACACCTTTAAGTCTTTGTCATAGTGGCAGGTCAAGCCGTCCCTAGTAGTGATAGACTCACCTTTACTTGCCTTACTTCTAATCGTCTTAATGGAATAGAAGGTTAAGTCAGTCATTTCTTTATGAGAAAGTCCTATACTTTTAGCTTTTTGAGTCAATATTTCTGATTGATTTTGGGATTCATTGTTAGGCAAACTGTCTATAGTAATGCGAGTATTTTCAGTAGAGTTCTGGATAATTGTTTTTTGATTTTGATAATCTTGCACCGTCAAAAGTTGCCAACTGGAATCTTGTGAAAGTTCCAGAACCCAATGATGATAATTAAATAGACTTTCTCTATGCCCAACGCTAATAAACGTTGTTTTTGTTGCTTGTAATTGTTGATATAAACTTCCTTCATTTTTTAAATCCAAAGCACTTGTTGCTTCATCTAATATGGTGAACCTTGGATGAGTCACTAACAGGCGTGCGAAAGCGAGGCGTTGTTGCTCTCCCAGCGATAATATATTTTCCCAAGGAACTTCAGTATCAAAACCTTCAACTCGACTTAACAAGTTTTGCAGGTTTACTTGTTGCAAAACTTCTTTGAGTTCTGCGTCGGTCATTTGACGATTAGTTTTAGGATAGAGTAACTGTTGGCGCAAAGTTCCCAAAATGATATAAGGACGCTGGGGTAGGAATAAGACTTCTTTTAGGGAAGGACGCACTAGACGACCAGTTCCTGCGTTCCATAAACCTGCGATCGCTCTCAACAGAGAACTCTTTCCTCGACCACTCGGCCCTACAATTAATAAACCTTCTCCAGGCTGAACGTTTAATGACAAGTCTTCGACGATTACCTGCTCATAGTTTGGTGTTTGTAAGGTGACATGCTCAAAAGCGAAATGATTCTCTTCTATTGTTTTAATAGTACTGACATTCTCTGGTTCTTTAGTTACTGCTTCTAAGGCATCTGAGAACTCAGATAAACGCTCAACATAACTAGAAAATCGCCCAGAAACGCCAAATTCAGCGATTAATTCTTCCACAGCACTAGCAAACATATAGCAAGCTGTAGTAGCTTGTCCAATTTCTCCAAAATCCATATCACCTCTAATAAATAAAGGTGCGAGTACTAAAAGCGTAAAAAATTCAATTCCAGCACGGTATCCTCTGTTAAAAATTGCTTGATTTCTCTCCCAATTAATTTTTTGTTTAGCATTTTTTATGAGATTAATAAATCGGCGTTGAATTATATTCAGTTCCTGTTCTTCTCCTTGAAAAAAAGCTATCGACTCAGCATGATTGCGCACATGAGTTAGACAATAATTATAATTAGCTTTAGATTCGATTTCCGCTTGATTAATATTCATCAATTCTTGATTTAAGTAAACACCAATTAAATTGCCTATAACTGTATAAATAATTAAAACAACAGCTATTTGTTGAGAAATTGTCCAGACAATTATTATAAAAGTCATCATTTCCAGTATTTTTTCTAGAAAAATAGCTGAAAAACTGAGGGCACTACTGGTAATTGGTTCAATTTCTTGAGCTAAACGTTGATCTGGATTATCAATATCGACTTTAAAGTTAATTTTGTAATAAGCACGATTGTGCAAATATTTATTTAAAATATGCTTATTAAGCCATTGATACCAATCAATAGCAATTTGGTTTCTAATAAATTTAGAAAATCCTATTGAAAGCGTTATCAATACAAGTCCAACACCATAGATTAATAGAATATCAATAAATTTAGAATAGTCTTTTTCTTGAATAATAACATCAACTAAATAGCGGTGAACAAAACTATTAAAAGTATTTGCACCTACAACAGTGATTATTAGTAATATTAGGAGAATGAGCATTCCCCAGGCACGAATAACATCTGAAAAAGCTCTTTCTCCTGGCTTTGTTGGATACCAGTAAGGGCCAGCGATCGCTTTTACATCTTCCCAAAATTGAATAAAATCTGAGAAAGCATTTTTTGAGGGTTTAGCTTGAATAACTTGGGGTGCCATATTTTATAAATAAGCTGCAATCTTTAAGTTAACTTTAATGCTTTTTAGTGTTGAATAATCAGTAATCACTACCGTAGAAAATCTCCTTCATAATTATTTGAGTAGTTTCCACCCTTTGGTGGGCTAGAGGGGATCGCAAGACTTTGAAAACATCCTCTAGCCTCTCGTCTTGTAGGTTAAATCAGAACTTTGTCGCATAGAAGCTTTAGTGGTGTGTGGTCGCGGCTTACTAAAAATTCTGGTCTGGGTTGCCCTTTGAAGGTTGGTATATTATTGATACTGTTATAAGTAATAATCAACAGCCTGCGATCGTAGGGAGAAATATTAGGTGCTGATCCGTGGACTAAATTACAGTGAAAGAAGAGGACAGAACCTGAAGGGCCTTTTGGTGCGACGATACCTTTTTCATCAGCTAGCTTGGCGATCGTTTCTTTATCGAGGGAATACTTGAGAGCCGCACTTACATTAGATTTCCAGTCTTTTTCTTGACCGTTAACTTCAGATGATTTTATTTGTCCCAAGTGGAAAAGGCTCTCTTTATGAGAACCTGGAATGAAATAGACAGGCCCATTAAACTCATTACACTCATCTAAGAAAACTGCAACATTCAAGGCTTTTGGAGATGGCATTCCATCTTCTTCATCCCAAAATACAAAGTCTTGATGCCACGGCCATAAATCTCCGCCAAAAGCTGCTTTAAAGTTAATTTTAAATTGGTAAACATATACATCGCTATTGAGAATTTCATAAGCAGATGTTAAAAGGCTAGGGTGACGAGTTAAGGCATTAAAAGTCTCTGAATCGAGGTGGCATCCATGAAGGGCACGCACTGTTGTGTTGTCTTTTTCTAATATCCGCCCTGGCGTATCTTTTACTATCAAATCTTCAACAGCAACGTGCATTGCCTCAACTTCTTTTTGAGAGAAAAGCTCTGGGATAAATAATAGCCCATTCTCTCTATAATCCTTTATTTGCTCTGCTGTTAATGTTACGGTTTTTTCGATTGAATTGGTGTATAACATAACTATTGTTTTGATGGTGTAAATTAACTAAGTAAATTGAATTAATATTGCCAAACTTGGGCAGGCTTATACCTCATCATCTGTAGCTTTCTGTGCTTGTTCAATACAAGCTTGCAAACGTTCTGCTAATATCTGAACGTGGGGCTGATTTATCATCGTTACATGATTGCCTGGAACAAAATGGACATCTACTGGTTCGTCAGAAAAATTTCCCCAGCCCCAAGTTAAATCCTGCAAAATTTCAGCAGGTACTTCACTATTAGACTCATCAACAGTAGCAGTTTCACTAGCACGTAAGAGGGTAATTCGGCTGGAATAAAACTGTTGTGGTACATAACTAACTAAGCAGTTATTTTTGAGAAATTGCACCTTATTATTAAGCTGCGTAATTTCATCATCGGGGGGCAGAAGATCGGCATCTTTTAGTCGTTCGAGAACATATTTCAGCTGATCTTCCCAAACCAAAGATTCAAGAGTATCAATAGAAATATTCAAGTTCTTGGCGTAAACAACTTCGATCGCACGCGCAAATTCAAACAACCATTTACCGTTATTCCAATCAAAACCGATTGGATTTTCCTGATAAAACGGTGCTTTGGTATCAAGAATGGCAACTAAAGCAACCTTATGACCTTTGTCAAGTAACTGCTGCGCTATTTCAAAAGCTAATTTACCCCCAAAAGAATGCCCTGCCAAAAAATACGGCCCCTGCGGTTGGATAGCTAAGAGTGCTTGAATATACTGGGTGGCTACATCCTCAACGGAGGTAATTGGTTCATCTCCTTTACAAAGAGCATCTGCTTGAAAACTGTAAAATGGTTGGTCTGAACCCAGACAACGGGCTAAGTTGTACAGGTAAAAGGGATCGCCAGCCGCCCCTGGAAGACAAAACAGAGGTGGTTTAGAACCGTGGGACTGAATTGCTACTAAGGGAGATTTAGTTAAGAAGTTGGAATCCGCTTGTATAACAGTCGCCAATTGTTCAACAGTGGGATTTTGGTATAAGCTAGCGATCGCAATATCCTTACCAAACTGCTGTTTAATTTGCGCCATTAAGTAAGGCGTTAAAAGCGAGTGACCACCAAGGTCAAAGAAGTTATCTTGTACTCCTACCCTGTCAACTTTTAAAATCCTTGACCAGATTTGTGTTAGTTGCAGTTCTACTTGGCTACGTGGCGCAACAAATTTGTCTGCGTCACTGCTGTCAGAAGGTGCTTGCAATGCACGCCGATCTACTTTACCGTTGGGTGTTAGGGGCAAGGAATCCAGAATAACTATTACTGGGATCATGTAAGCTGGCAGTTTTGCTTTTAAGAACTGACGCAGTTGGCTAAGTGTCGGTACACATTGTTCATGGGGTACTACATAGGCGACTAAACGTTTATCACCTGGGGTATCTTCCCGGACAATGGCGACAGTTGTTTGAATTTCTGGATGTTGATTGAGTACAGTTTCAATTTCTCCGGGTTCAACCCGAAATCCCCGAATTTTCACCTGATGGTCAATACGACCCAAAAATTCAATATTGCCATCTGGTAAATAACGGGCTAAATCCCCAGTTTTATACAAGAATTCAGAATGAGAAAATTGGCCTTCTCTATCTCCCCTGCTTCGACCAAAGGGATTGGGGATAAATTTTTGCTTCGTTAATTCAGGACGGTTAAAGTAACCGTTAGCCAATCCAACGCCGCCTATGTACAGTTCACCAGTAACGCCGATGGGGACAGGTTGGAAATTACTATCGACAATGTACATTTGTGTATTGTCAATAGGTTTTCCTATAGGAGGATAAGCAGGCCAAGTATTTGGTGTACCTGAGAAAGTAAAAGCTGTTACCACATGGGTTTCCGAAGGGCCGTAATGGTTATGAAGCGAACAATTTTCTAAGTTATTAAATAAATTAACAATTGGTCGATTTACTTGCAGTTGTTCGCCAGTGGTAATAATTTCTGTGAGATTTTTGAACAAATGTTTTTGCTGTCCGTATACCTCTGCCAATTGCTGAAGCACAACAACTGGAAGAATCACCTTCTGTATAGGTTTGCTTGCCAGGAAGTGAATTAAACTGTCCAAATCCAAACGCACAGCTTCGGAAACTATAAATAGCGTTCCACCAGAACACCAAGCGGCGAACATTTCGTGAATGCTGGCATCAAAACTTAATGATGCAAATTGAAGAACTCCTACTCCTGTTTGTAGAGTAGCTAAATGCCATTGAATCAAATTAGTGATTGCTCGATTGGGCAAAGCTACACCTTTTGGTTTACCTGTAGAACCAGAGGTAAATATTACGTAAACTAAGTTACTAGCTTCTACATGAGTAACGAGATTTTCTTGGCTCCATTGAGAAATTACTGCCCAGTCAGTATCTAAACAAACAAGCTTTCCTTGATGTTCAGGTAGTTTGCTAATAAGTTGCTTTTGGGTAAGCAGTACCTTTACCTGGGTATCTTCGAGCATAAAGTGCAAACGCTCAATCGGATAGTCTGGGTCAAGTGGCACATAAGCACCACCAGCCTTCAGAATCCCCAAAAGCCCCACGACCATTTCTAATGAGCGTTCAACACACAATCCAACTAGCACATCTGGTTTTACGCCCAAGGACTTCAGGTAGTGTGCTAACTGATTTGCCCGACAATTCAATTCGTGGTAAGTAAGTTGTTGATTCTCAAACTCTACCGCTACTGCATCTGGAGTACGTTCTACTTGTTCCTCAAACAACTGATGGATACATTTATCAATTGGGTCATCCGTCTGAGTATCGTTCCATTCAGCTAATAACTGATGCTGTTCCCTTGGTGTTATCAGTGGCAAATGGGCGATTTGTTGCTGTGGGTTAGCTATAATTCCCTCAAGCAATGTTTGGAAATGACATAACAAACGAGCGATCGCACCATCATCAAATCGGCTCGTATCATAGTTAATCTTCATCAACAATTGCTTACCAGGAGCAGCAATTACAGTTAGAGGATAATTGGTTTGTTCAATGCTGTGAATACTTTCAATAGAGAAACTGTGATTGTGCGATTGTACTGCCTCATCCACAGGATAATTCTCGAAGACAACAATGCTCTCAAACAAAGGCGTTCCTCTAGAAACTTCGCTCCACCCTTGAATATCTACTAATGAATTATATGAGTATTGCTCAGACTCTACTTGTTGTGTTTGTAAATCCTTCAACAAAGTCCAGACTTGGGTATCATCTCCAACTTGAACTCGCACTGGCAAGGTGTTAATAAATATTCCTACCATTGACTCAATACCAATGAGAGACGGCGGACGACCAGAAACAGTAGCACCAAAAACTACATCTTTTTCTTGGTTGTAGCGACTTAGTAGTAATGCCCAAGTCGCTTGCACTAAATTATTTATCGTTAGTTGATGCTGCCGTGCAAAAGTCTGTAGGGCAGCTGTCGCTTGCTCTGTCAGTTGGATTTGTTGTTCGCTGTAACTAGAATTTAACTGCTGTCGTTTTGACGATGGTTTATCAACTGTCAAAGAAGTAGGTGAGGTAAAACCTTGAAGTTTTTCTCTCCAGAATTGTTCAGCTTGGGTTAAATCTTGTTTCTGTAGCCAAGCAATATAGTTGCGGTAGTTTTGGGCTGGTTGAACGGCTACAGTTTCACCCTGAGAAATTGCTTGATAAAAATACAATAAGTCTTTGAAAACCAAAGGCATTGACCAGCCATCAAGCAATAAATGATGAGAACTCCAAACGAATTGATAACTATCTGCACTCAATTGAATCAGACCCAGGTACATCAATGGTGCTTGATTCAGTTGGAAACCCTGTTGTCGCTGTGACTGTAAGAAAAGCTCTAATTGCTGTTGCTGCTCTTGGCTAGATAGCTGTTGCCAATCATGCCTGTTAAGGTTAATCTCCAACTGCCGATACACTACTTGAAGTGGCTGGGCTAATTGCTGCCAAACAAAAGCAGTCCGCAAGATGGAATGCCGTGCTACCACTTGCTGCCAAGCTTGCTCAAAAGCTGCTACGTTCAACTCACTTTTTAAAGTGAAACTTAACTGCTCAAAATATACTCCTGTATTTGGAGCATACAAACTTTCAAATAGCATCCCCTGTTGCATAGGAGAAAGCGGGTAAATATCTTCAATATTTTTGGAGTTAGTCTTGCCTAAACTTGCTAACAGTTGGTCAAGTTCTAGCTGTTTGAGCTTGGTTAACGGAAAATCTGAAGGTGTATAACCTCCACTCTCACCAGATGAACAATGAGCAATTAACCCTTGCAATGTCTCGACAAATTCTTGCGCCAGACTTGCGATCGTGGTTTGCTGGTGAACATTCGTGCTATAAATCCACTCAATTTGCAACCGATCTCCAGTAATAATGCTGTTAATGTCTAATAAATGAGCGCGGTTGTTCTGCAAACTTTGGCTGTGTCCGGCAGCTTCGCTAGCTGGCTGTATCCAAGAAGATGTATTGAGAAGTTGATCGAATTGACCTAAATAATTGAAACTGATTTCTGCGTGCGGTAATGCCTGTAGTTGAGCAGCGATTTCTACATCTTGACTTAGATAGCGTAATAAGCCATAGCCAATTCCTTTGTTGGAAATAACCCGTAGTTGTTCTTTGACAGACTTTAAGGCATCGGCTAGATTTTCTGTAACTCCCAGTTCTAAAACTACAGGGAAAATGGTTGTAAACCAGCCGATAGTGCGTGATAAATCCACACCATCAATAATATCTTCCCGGCCATGACCTTCTAAGTTGAACAGCACACAGTTAGAGTTAGTCCATCTGCTCAAAACCAGCACTAAGGCAGTTAATAACACATCGTTAATCTGAGTGTTGTAAGCCTTCGGTACATCTTGTAGTAAGGCACGAGTTTGTGCCTCACTTAACGAAACCGATACTGTACTGGCTCCTTCAACAGTATTTGCTCTTTGTGTATAGTCTACTGGGATGGAAGGAACTGCGATACGAGATTCATTCAGCCAATAAGCCACTTCAGATTTGAGGACTTGTGACTGTGCATATTCGGTTAATTTATTAGACCAATCTTTGAAAGAAGTTGTTTTAGTAGGAAGTTTAATGGCTTTACCTTGAGCAAGTTGCTGGTAAGCTGTTTGCAAATCCTCTAACAAAATTCGCCAGGAAACGCCGTCAACTACCAAGTGGTGGATGACTATAAGTAATCGCGCTCTTTTGTCAATACCCAGATAGAAAAAGGCGACTTGCACTAGATTTTCTAACAGATTCAAACTCGCCTGGAAGGAAGCCGCTTTAGCTTCAATAGTCGTTTGTTGCTCGCTCTCTGGGAGTGTCAATAAGTCTATTTGAGAGAAAGCAACGCTATCAGTCACAGCAGAGTGAATTTGCTGCCAAGTAGAGTCAGACTGTATAAAACGTAAGCGCAAAGCATCATGATGTACTAGTAATTGCTGTAATACTTGCTTTAATAACTCTGGCTTGAGGTCAGATGGTACTGAAAGCAGAAATGCTTGATTAAAGTGGTGCGGCTGTGAGAGATTTTGCTCAAAGAAATAGTGTTGAATTGGCGTTAGAGGTAATGTCCCTGTGACTAATCCTTGTTCTATTTGAATAACACTCTCTACGTTTGCCACTGTTGCTAACTGGGCAATTGTTTGATGTGCAAATAATTGCTTGAGAGTCAGTTGCAATCCTGCTTGCTTTGCTCTACTGATGATTTGAATACTAAGAATAGAATCTCCGCCAAGTTCAAAGAAGTTATCATGAATGCCTACTCGTTCTATTCTCAGGACTTCTGCCCAAATCTGCGCTAGTATTTCCTCGATTTGATTGCGTGGGGCTACAAAACTGACTTGGAGTTCTCCACGAGAGTCTGGTGCAGGTAAAGCACGGCGGTTTACCTTACCATTTGGCAAAAGCGGTAGGGACTCCAGCATCACAAAAGCATGAGGAACCATGTAAGCAGGCAGTTGGCTAGAGAGGTACTGACGCAGTTGGTTAATTGTAGGTGTTTGTCCGAGATACGGTACTATGTAAGCAACTATGCGTTTATCACCTGGAGTATCTTCGCAAACAATGACACAAGATGCTTCTACATCCCCGTGTTGGCTCAATACTGTTTCGATTTCTCCCAACTCAATGCGGAAGCCGCGAATTTTAACTTGATTGTCAATTCGTCCTAAGTAGTCGATATTACCGTTACTTAAGTAGCGTACCAAATCCCCAGTTTTGTAAAGGCGGGAATTTGGATTAGTACTAAATGGATTGGGAATGAATCTTTCGCTTGTCAGCTGTGGACGGTTGAGATAACCTTTTGCCAACCCCATACCACCAATGTACAATTCTCCTGGCACACCAATGGGAACAGGCTGTAAATACCTATCTAAAATATATACAGTCCTGTTAGGTAAAGGACGACCAATAGGAATTTTTTTCAGATTAATGTCTTGACTCAACTGGGGAAGAATTTCAAATAGGGTTGCCGTGATAGTCGTCTCTGTAGGGCCATAAGCGTTGATTAGACGAACACCAGACATTGGGCTTTGTTGCCAAATGGCAACATATTCGGGCAACATTACATCTCCGCCAACAATCACAAGTCTGAGTTTGCTGTTGGTATCTAACACTTGTGTTTTGACCCACTCTTGAGTCAATTGTTGCCAATAGGCTGTTGGGAGATTAACGACAGTAAGTTCAAAATCCGAAACTATTTTTTGGAAGTTTGTCGGAGTCCATACATCCGAGCCTCGGAGTACTAAGGTAGCGCCAACTATTAGTGTAGGTAATATCTGTTCTAATGAGGCATCGAAGTTGATTGAGGCAAACTGGAGTACGCGATCGCTCTTTCTAAGTGCATAAGCTTGTTGAATAATACAGCAGTGGTTGGCGATCGCGCCATGTGGAATCATAACCCCTTTGGGCTTTCCAGTCGAACCGGAAGTGTAAATTACATAAGCCAAGTTAGTTGCTTGCACAGAGGCGATACCTACGGTAAGCTGCGCGATCGCATTATCTTGACTTGATTGTGAAATAAATTCCCACTCAGTATCTAAACATACAACTTGCGCTTGATGCTGGGGCAACTTTTCAACGACTTGCTGTTGCGTTAGCAGTACCTTAACTTGAGCATCTTCTAGCATAAAGCTCAAGCGTTCTTGGGGATAGTCTGGGTCAAGTGGCACATAAGCCCCTCCCGCTTTGAGAATACCCAGTAGTCCCACGACCATTTCTAAAGAACGCTCTACACAAATACCCACCAGTGTATCTGCTGTTACACCCAAAGACTGCAAGTAATGTGCCAACTGGTTAGCGCGACAATTCAATTGCTGGTAAGTCAGTTGTTGATTGTCAAAGATAACTGCTACAGCATTGGGGGTACGCTCTACTTGCTCCTCAAACAACTGATGGATACACTTATCAAAAGGATAATCTACTTGAGTATCATTCCATTCAACTAATAATTGTTGTTGCTCAACTTGTGTAAGCATTGGTAATTGCGAAATTCGCTCCTTTGAATTAGTTACAATCCCTTCTAGCAAATTCACAAAATGACCAGTCATCCGCTCAATTGTGCTGGCATCAAACAAGTCAGTGCTATACTCCCAAACACCCACTAATCCAGCACCTGAGTTGTACATTGATAAACTCAAGTCAAACTTAGTAGTTGTGCTTTGTGCTGGTAAAGGACTGATAGTTAAGCCTGCAAGCTCTAGTTCCGACATTGGCGCATTTTGGAGTGCAAACATCACTTGGAACAGTGGTGTATGACTGAGATTCCGTTCTGGCTGTAATGCCTCAACTAACATTTCAAAAGGCAAATCCTGATGATTATATGCTCCTAGAGCTATTTCCCGAACGCGTCCAAGTAATTCGCTAAAAGTGGGGTTGTCTGCCAAGCTGGTACGCATGACTAAGGTATTGACAAAAAAGCCAATTAACCCTTCTATTTCAGAGCGATCGCGGTTGGCGATCGGTGTTCCCACCAAGATATCTGATTGTCCAGTGTAGCGGTAAAGTAGGATATCAAAGGCTGTTAACAGAGTCATAAAGAGAGTACAACCTCTCTCCTGGCTGAGTTTTGCTAATCTATTAGTCAACTCAACTGAGAGTGTAAATTCTTGAGTTGTGCCTGTGAAAGTCTGCACAGCAGGTCTTGGTCGGTCTGTAGGTAACGGCAATAAAGCTGGTGCATCTTTTAGTTGTTGTTGCCAGTAATTCAGTTGAGTTTGCAGTACATCCCCTTGCAACCAATCTTTCTGCCATAAGGCGAAATCTGCGTACTGAATCGGTAGAGGTGCTAAAGGTGACGGCTGACCTTGAGAATAAGCCTTATACAGTGTTGCTAGTTCAGAGACAAACACACCCATTGACCAGCCATCAGAAACCACATGGTGCATACACACTAACAAGATGTGTTCTGTCTGGGACAAAACTACTAATGTTGCTCTGATTAATGCTCCCTTTGCTAAATCAAACGGTTGAATAGCTTGTTGTTGCACCAATTTCTGTGTAGCAATTTCTTGTTCGCTTGGTGATAGATTTTGCCACTCAAGAACTGAGACTTTCCAATTCGTTTGTGTGTGAATGATTTGTATTGGTTGTTCATCAACAGTTACGAAGTTGGTGCGTAACGCTTCATGGCGATCGATAATTTCTTGTAAGCTTTGTTCTAAGGCAGCCCGATTGAGATTTCCGACTAGACGCAAAGCTAAGGGGATGTTGTATGTAGAACTGTTCGGCTCTAACTGGTCTAAAAACCACAAACGCTGTTGAGCATAAGATAGGGGTAATTCTTCAGTAATCATCTCTTGCTCCTTGGTAGAATGCGTGGAACAGTTAAGTCTAAGTTTTGTTGCTGTAACTTCCCGATAGATTGCGCTAGTTCAGCTATGGTTGCAACATTGAACAATTCGCTTAAAGAGAGTTGGACTTTGAAGCGATCGCGGATGCGTGAAACTAGTTGAGTTGCAAGTAGCGAGTGTCCGCCAAGTTCAAAGAAGTTATCATAAATTCCTACTTGCTCTAATCCCAGCACTTGTGACCACATTTGTGCCAGTGTTTCTTCTATTGGTGTGCGCGGGGCAACATATTTATCTGAAATTTCGCTTTGTAAATCCGGTATGGGCAAAGCACGGCGATCTATCTTGCCGTTAGGAGTTAGCGGCAATGACTCTAAGATGACAACAGCATTTGGCATCATGTAGTCTGGTAATTTTGTTTTCAAGAATTGCCGCAGTTCGCTGCCTAAAGTGGGTGTACAGTCCTGATGCGCTACCACATAGGCAACTAAGCGTTTATCACCTCTATTATCTTCACAGAGGATGACGCAAGATGCTTGCACATCACTATGTTGGCTCAGGACTGTTTCGATTTCTCCCAATTCGATGCGGAAACCGCGCATTTTTACTTGGTTGTCAATACGTCCCAAGTATTCAATATTGCCATCAGGTAAATAGCGTGCTTTATCGCCAGTTTTGTAGAGGCACGAATAGGAGTCAGAACTAAAAGGGTTGGGAATAAATTTCTGTTGTGTTAACTCTGGTCGGTTAAGATATTCCCTTGCTTGACCATCACCTCCAATATAAATTTCTCCTGGTACACCAACGCCCACGGGCTGTAGTTGGGAATTTAACAAATAGATTTGCGTGTTGGAAATTGGTTGACCGATGGGAATAGTTTTAGCGTTTTCGGGTACATCCTGCACCAAATACCAAGAAGTAAATGTTGTATTCTCTGTTGGCCCATAAACGTGGAGTAGTCGCTGCGGCGCACCATTTTTCAATACTTCTTTGACCCATTTCGGCTCGACAGCTTCACCGCCGAATAGAAGATGCCGCAGTGAATGGAAAACACAAGGGACTTCTTGAGCAATTTGATTGAACAAGGCAGTTGTCAAAAATAACACGCTAATACCTTGTGCTTGAATAAAGGTTGCAAAGTCTTGTGGCGAAAGTGCCAAATCTTTGCTCACCCCCACCAATCGCGCTCCGTTAAGTAGTGCGCCCCAAATTTCAAAAGTAGCAGCATCGAAGGCGTAATTTGAGGCTTGTGCAATTACATCTTGAGCAGAAATGCTCACATAGTTGGTTTGTTTGACTAATCGAACTACACCTCGATGGAGAACGCTAACACCTTTGGGTTGACCTGTAGAACCGCTTGTGTACATTACATAAGCTAAGTTATCAGCTTTGACGCTGGTAGTTGGGTTGTGTTGTGTTTGTTGGCTGATGATATCCCAGTGTGAGTCTAAGCAAACTACATTAGCTTGGCTGCCTAGCTTATCAACTAGCTTTTCTTGAGTCAATACGACTGATAGCTGAGTGTCTTCGAGCATGAAGTTTAATCGCTCTTGGGGATATTCTGGATCGAGTGGCACATAAGCACCACCCGCCTTGAGAATTCCCAACATTGACACCACCATTTCTAATGAACGTTCAACGCACAACCCAACCAATACTTCTGGTTTGATCCCAAGGGTTTGGAGATAGTGGGCAAGTTGATTTGCTCTGGCGTTTAACTCGGCATAAGTCAGCTGTTGATCCCCAAATATCACCGCCGTTGCATTGGGTGTTTGTTCTACTTGTACTTCAAACAACTGGTGAATACATTTATCTTGGGGATACTCTACTGCTGTGTTGTTCCACTCCACTAAAAGTTGATGGCGCTCCTCACTAGACACAAGAGAGTGCAACTCATAGCGTCCTTGTGGCTCCTTCGCCATTGCCGCTAGAACTCTCAGATAATAATCACTAATCCTGTTAACTTGTTCGGTGGATAACTCGCAGGAATCGTACTTTAAATTCAGTGTTATGTCAGAAGAGTTGGGACTGACGCTGAATTGAGCTAAGAAAGTAAAGTTTGTTTGTTCAAAAAACTTTCCACCTAGCAACTGTAAATTATCGAGTTCCAGTAGCTGTTCGTAGACATGGAAATGAGTGAAATTAAACGCCGTTTCAAACAGAGACTCACCACCCAAACTCCTCTGTATCTCCGCCAAAGGATAGCGACGGTGTGGCAACATTTCTCGTTCTGCTGCAAACACTTGTTGCACCAAATCTATCCAAGTGCCTCCAGCAAATTGCAGGCGGAATGGCAATGTATTCAGGAATAGTCCCAGAATTCGCTCACCATCATTTTGTTCAGGTCGTCCGTTAGCGGCTACCCCCGTTACTACATCCTGTTCACCACTGAGGAAATTTAATACTCGCAGATGGGCAGCCAAAAGCACACTCTTGAGTGTAGCTTCTGCGGAGTGAGCCAGCTGTTTTAAGCCAGCAAAAATCTCAGGAGCTAAATTTACCTCTTGCACACCAAGTTCTTTAGCATTGGTATGTTTTGGTACAGAAGACCAGCGAGGTAATTTGGTGAAAGTGCTGTCATTTAACTTTTCACTCCAGTATCGCTGAGTTTCTGGTGAAGCGATCGCTTGTTGCTCTAAAGCTACAAAATCCCGGAACGCAATACTAAATGGCGATACATAATCTACTGATTTGCCTAAAAGTGACAAGTAACGTTTAAAAAACTCACTCATCATTGAAGCAACACTCCACCCATCAAGAATGGCATGGTGGAAGCTCAAAGACAAATTAAATGTTTCCGGTGTGCGACGATGCACAAAGAAACGCAATAGAGGAGGATGAGTCCAATCAAAATGACGTTTCTTTTCAGCTTCAAACCAATTAGCTAAGGCAACTTCATGCTGAGAATGATCTAAATGACACCAATCTTCTACCTGCAAGGGAATCTCAATTTGCTGATGAACCAGTTGCAACGGAATACTAAATTTACTAAGCTCAAACGAAGTCCGCAGTACAGGGTGATGATTGATTAAATCTTGAATAGCAACTTGTAAAAGTTGAACATCAAACGGGGTTTTGAGATGGAAACTGAAAATGTCGTGATATGTACTATCTTGGCTGTACTCACTGTGGTAAACCATTCCCATTTGCAGTATAGCCAGAGGATAGGCATCCTCTACACCGTCGGGTAAATGTTCTTTGTCTGTTTCAGAAATGAGACTGAATGGTTGAGTTAATTCTAATTTTGTAGCGTCATTCTTTTGTGTTTTTAGTTCTTGAACTAGCTCGTGAATCGTCTGATATTGGAATAGCTGTGCAAGAGAGAGATTCAAACCTTGTTCTTTAGCTTGAGACAGCACTTGAATGCTACGGATAGAATCTCCACCTAAAGCAAAGAAGTTATCATGAATACCCACCTGCTCAATACCGAGAACATTAGCCCAGATAGTGGCTAATATTTTTTCTTCTCTTGTGCTAGGCGTGACAAAAACATCTTCTAGTTCTGGTCTTGCAGTGTCAGGTACAGGTAAAGCGCGACGGTCTATCTTACCATTTGCTGTCAGTGGGAGAGCTTCTAACTGTACAAAAGCACTTGGAACCATGTAGCTTGGCAGTTGGTTGCTGAGGAAGCGACGTAGTTCTTGGATTGTCAAAGATTGCCCCACCTGCGGCACTACGTAAGCCACTAAACGTTTACTTCGACTCCGGCTCCATCGAGCGAAGTCGAGATGCTCAGTACAAGTGTCCCCCGGTTCATCTTCTCGCACCACCACCACACTTTCCCAAACATCTGGGTGAGCAGCTAGTAATGCTTCAATTTCTCCCAACTCAATGCGGAAACCACGAATCTTGACTTGATTATCAATTCGCCCCAAATACTCTAACTCGCCATTGGGCAAATACCGTGCCAAGTCCCCTGTTTTATATAGTCGCGCTTTGTCGTAGTTGCTAAAAGGATGAGAAATAAAGCGTTCTGCTGTCAGTTCTGGACGATTCAGATAACCGCGCGCCACCCCAGCACCACCAACGTACATCTCACCAGGAACGCCAATTGGTACTGGCTGAAAATATTCGTCCAGCACATACACCTTGAGGTCAGGTATCGGACGACCTATAATACTGGCTGTGTGATTTAAATCTTCCTTGCTCAATGGACGATAAGTGACGTGTACAGTAGTTTCCGTAATCCCGTACATATTCACTAATTGGGGTGAGGTGTCGCCATGTCGCTCAAACCAAGGCTGTAAGCTCTTGATTTCTAAGGCTTCTCCACCGAAAATTACCAAGCGTAAGTTCAAATCGTTAGTGGTTAAACCTGACTGTTCAGCTTGAATTAATTGGCGGAAGGCGGAAGGTGTTTGATTGAGAATTGTGACTTGCTCTTGAGCTAATAACTGATAGAAGGATTCGGGCGATCGCGTCACTAAATACGGAACTACTACCAATCGCCCACCATACAGCAATGCGCCCCAAATTTCCCACACGGAAAAGTCAAATCCATAAGAGTGGAACATTGTCCATACATCATCTTGACTAAAGTGATACCAAGAATCCGTGGCTGCAAACAGACGCACTACATTTGAGTGGTTGACTAAAGTGCCTTTTGGTTGACCTGTTGAGCCTGATGTGTAGATGACATAAGCTAAGTTATCAGTTGTAGAGCCACTAACTGGATTGTCTTCACTTTCTGTAGATATGTCTTCCCAGTCTCGATCTAAGCAGAATACACGGGCGGTATGTTCCGGTAAGCTAGTGAGCAATTTCTTTTGAGTCAACAGTATCTGCACCTGTGAATCATTGAGCATATATGCCAAACGGTCAGTAGGGTAGTCTGGGTCAAGTGGCACATAAGCCCCGCCTGCTTTGAGAATTCCCAAGAGTCCCACAAGCATTTCTAAAGAGCGTTCTACACACAACCCAACCAGCGTATCTGCTTCCACACCCAATGAGCGCAAGTAATGAGCCAACTGGTTAGCGCGACAATTCAACTGGTGATAGGTGAGTTGTTGATTTTCAAATACAACTGCTACTGCATTTGGGGTACGCCCGACCTGTTCTTCAAACAATTCATAGATACACTTATCCTGAGAATAATCCGCCTGAGTATCGTTCCACTCTACTAATAACTGTTGTTGCTCAGGTTGTGTCAGCAGTGATAATTGAGAAATGCGCTCAGTAGGGTTAGAAACGATACTTTCCAGCAAGGTTACAAAATGCCCACTCATCCGCTCAATTGTGCTGGCATCAAATAAGTCAGTACTATACTCCCATACACCCACCATTCCAGTACTTGTACTGAGCGTAGTCGAAATAGGAGTGTTCTGCATTAATAAAGACAAATCAAACTTAGCTGTTGCGCTTTCTGCAATCAATGGGGTGACACTTAACCCAGCCAACTCGACTTCAGACATAGGCGCATTCTGGAGTGCAAACATCACTTGGAACAGTGGTGTATAGCTGAGGTCTCTTTGTGGCTGCAATGCCTCAACTAGCATTTCAAAAGGCAAATTCTGATGAGCATAAGCATCCATTGCCATTTCTCGAACACGAGTGAGCAATTCGCTAAAGCTGGGATTATCTGCCAAGTTACTACGCATCACTAAAGTGTTGACAAAAAAGCCAATTAACCCTTCTGTCTCACTGCGATCGCGGTTTGCAATAGGAGACCCTACTAAAATGTCTGCTACACCTGTGTAGCGATAAAGTAAAGTATCATAAGCTGCCAAGAGCGTCATGAACAAAGTTACTCCTTGCTCCTGGCTCAGTTTTGTCAGTCTATTAGTTAACTCAACTGACAGTGCAAACTCTTGATATGTGCCAGTGAAAGTCTGCACCGCAGGTCTAGGGCGGTCTGTAGGTAGGGACAATAAAGCTGGTGCATCTTTGAGTTGTTGTTGCCAGTAACTTAGTTGGCTTTGCAGTACATCTCCTTGTAACCAGTTTCTTTGCCATAAGGCAAAATCTGCATACTGAATCGGCAGTGGTGTTAAAGGTGACGGCTGACCTTGAGAATAAGCACTGTACAGTGCTGCTAATTCTTGGATAAACACACCTATTGACCAAGCATCAGACACCACATGGTGCATACACACTAACAAAATGTGTTCTGTCTCGGACAGCACTACTAAGGTCGCCCTGAGTAATGCAACACTTGCTAGTTCAAAAGGCTGAATAGCCTGTTGTTGTATTAATTGCTGTGTGGCTATTTCTTGTTCGCCTGGTGGCAGATATTGCCACTCAAGAACTGAGAGCGTCCAATTCGTTTGTGTTTGAATGATTTGAGAAGGTTTTCCATTAACAGTGACGAAATTGGTGCGTAAGGCTTCGTGACGATGAATAATTTCTTGTAAGCTTTGTTCTAAGGCTGCTTGATTGACATTTCCCACTAGACGCAAAGCTATAGGCAAGTTGTATAAGGCACTGTTCGGCTCTAATTGGTCTAAAAACCATAGACGCTGTTGAGCATAAGACAGTGGTAAGTCTGAATTATTTGCTCTTGGCAAGATAGGCGGCGCAGAGAGTTCTATCTCTTGTACTGAGCGACTTGTACCGAGCATCTCGACTTCGCTCGATGGAGCCGGAGTCGAGGTAAGTCGAAGTATTTGTTGCTGTAACTGCTCAATTACCTGTGCTAATTCGGCAACTGTCGCTTTGGCAAACAACTCACGCAATGGTAGTTCTACTTTGAAAATGTTACGAATGCGTGAAACTAGTTGCGTTGCTAGTAGCGAGTGTCCCCCAAGTTCAAAGAAGTTATCATAAACTCCTACTTGCTCCACTTTCAGCACTTGCGCCCAAATTTGTGCCAGTAGTTCTTCAATCGGAGTGCGTGGGGCTACGAATTTGTCTGAATTACTGCTGTCTACATCAGGTGCAGGTAAAGCACGGCGATCTACTTTACCACTAGGAGTCAGTGGCAAGGAATCCAACATCACAAAAGCATTAGGTACCATGTACTCTGGCAGCTTTGCTTTCAGGAATTGCCGCAGTTCGCTGATTGCCAATGTACAGTTCTGATGTGCTACCACGTAGGCAACTAAGCGTTTACTTCGGCTTCGCTCAGTACAAGTATCACCTGGAGTATCTTCGCGGACGATCGCACAAGATGCTTGCACATCACCATATTGGCTCAGTACTGCTTCAACCTCGCCTAACTCAATGCGGAAGCCTCGGATCTTAACCTGATTATCAATGCGTCCCAGATATTCGATGTTGCCATCTGGTAAATAGCGTGCTAAGTCCCCAGTTTTATATAATCTACTCCCTACTGCCTTCTCAAAGGGATTGGAGATAAATTTTTCTTGTGTTAACTCCCTTCGATTAAGGTAGCCCCGCGCCAAAGAGACACCACCAATGTACAATTCTCCCGGTATACCAACGGGTACAGGCTGTAGACACTTATCTAAAATGTAAATTTGTGTATTCGCGATCGGTCGTCCAATTGGAGGAAGTAACGGCCAATTCTCTATTGGATTAGCCAAAGTAAAAGTGCTGATTACATGGCTCTCTGATGGCCCGTAATGATTGTGCAAAGTACAATCGGTTAGTTTGCCCAACCACCCAGAAATAGCGGGAGTAATCTGCAACTGCTCCCCAGCAGTAATAATTTCCCTTAGATGACTATTAACTAATTCACTATCAACAGCGATTTCAGCTAATTGCTGTAAAGCAACAAAGGGAACAAACAGTCTCTCAACAGATTTTTGTTGGAGAAAACCTAACAAAGCTACTGGATCTCGGCGCAACTCCTCCGTAATTAAGAACAATGTGCCTCCCGAAAACCAGGTAGTGAATATTTCTTGGAAGGAGACATCAAAGCTAATAGGAGCAAATTGCAGCGTTTTTGCTCCAGTAGAAATTGTAGTATTTTGCAGTTGCCACAGAATCAAATTGCAAAGAGCAAGCTGATTCAGAGCTACACCTTTAGGTTGACCTGTAGAACCAGAGGTATAAATTACATATGCTAAATTAGTTGCTTGTACGCCAGGGATGAAATTATCCTGACTAGACTGGGAAATTTGTTGCCAGTCAGTATCTAAGCAGACAAGTTTTGCTTGATGCTGAGGTAGTCTCTCCTGGAATGATTGCTGGGTCAACAACACTGAAACTTGAGCATCTTCTAACATGAAACTCAGGCGTTCAGTTGGATACTCTGGATCAAGTGGCACATAAGCCCCACCTGCCTTAAGAATCCCTAATAGTCCCACGACCATTTCTAAGGAACGCTCGACACACAACCCAACCAATACATCGGCTTCAACTCCTAAAGACTTCAAGTAGTGCGCCAACTGGTTAGCACGGCAGTTTAATTGGTGGTAAGTCAGTTGTTGATTGCCAAATTCCACCGCTACAGCATTGGGTGTGCGCTTAACCTGCTCCTCAAACAACTGATGGATAGATTTATCTTTGGGATATTCAGTTTGAGTATCGTTCCATTCGACAAGTAACTGTCGTTGTTGTGCTTGTGTCAGTAGAGGCAATTGGGAAATTTGCTGCTGTGGATTAGTAACAATGCTTTCGAGCAAGGTCACAAAATGACCCGCCATCCGCTCTATGGTGGGCGCATCAAACAAGTCTGTGTTGTATTGCCACACAGTTGCCAGCCCAGAGGTAGTATTTTTAATGAATAAAGTCAAATCAAACTTGGCAATTGTTCTTTCTGTCGCTAACGGACTGACACTTAACCCAGTAAACTCTACTTCAGACATGGGAGCATTTTCGAGAACAAACATCACCTGAAACAGTGGTGTATGGCTGAGGTCTCGTTGTGGCTGTAATGCTTTTACCAACTCTTCAAAGGGCAGGTCTGGGTGAGCAGAAGTTAAGAGTGTCAGTTGCCGCACTCGGTTCAGTAACTGTTGAAAAGTGGGGTTGCCTGACAAATCGGTACGTAATACTAAAGTGTTGACAAGAAAGCCAATTAACCCTTCAAGTTCTAAGCGATCGCGTTTAGCAATGGGTGTGCCTACTAAAATGTCATCGGAGCCTGTATACCGATAAAGCAAGGTAACATAAGCTGCGAACAGCGTCATGAACAGAGTAGCTCCCTCTTGCCTGGTGAAATTAGCAACTGCTTGACTCAGTTGATTTGAAAGTTCAACACTGTAGAGTGCGCCTCGGAAAGTTTGAATGGCTGGTCTTGGTCTGTCTGTGGGTAACTCTAGTAAGGTAGGAGCGTTTTTGAGTAGTTGTTTCCAATAGTCAAGCTGTGTTTCGAGTATTTCTGCTTGTAACCACTGCCGTTGCCAAATAGCAAAGTCGGCATACTGAATTGGTAGCTCAGGTAACTCTGGAGATAAGTTATTGCTAAGGGCTGAGTAAATGGTTGCTAATTCCCGCATTATCACACCCATTGACCAACCATCAAAAACAATGTGGTGTATTGTGATTAGCAAGACGTGTTCTACCTCTGTGAGTTTAAGCACAGAAGCTCGAATTAAAGGAGAATTAGCAAGGGCAAAGGGTCGAGTTGTTTCTGCTGTGGCTAATTGCTGACAAGCGATCGCTTTTTCACTTTCAGGTAAATCTGTTAAATCTATGATTGGCAGACTTAAGATTAAGCTGTCAGCAATTACTTGGACTGGCTGCTCGTTGATGGTGTCGAAGTTGGTACGTAATGCTTCGTGGCGAGAGATAATTTTGTTGAGACTTTGCTCTAGTGCTACGACGTTCAACTGACCGTGCAGTTTTAGAGCTGCTTGTTCGTTGTAGAAGGGGTTATCTGGTTCCAACTGGTTCAATAACCAGATTTGTTCTTGGCCAAAAGACAGAGGTAAGTTCTGAGGACGATCGACTTTGATCGGGGATAAATCTGTGTTAGTAGCGATACCTCCAGTGAACTTTACTAACTCATTTTTCTGGTGCAGCAACGAAACAAGTTCTGCTTTACGGTTAACCAGTAAATTACGAGTGTCTGGTGTCAATACTCCTTTGGGGGCATTAACACGCAACTGCTCGCTCTCAACCCACAACTTCACACCCTGCTTAGTCAGATCGGCTACCAATTCTTCGATATTCATAGAAACTTACCTCCACGTCACTTAATTAGTAATTCTTAATTAAAATTTATTTAATCAAATTGTTATTTCTTCTCTATCAATTGCACCTAAATTAATATCTGATTCTGGTTGTTTCTCCAACTTTGGTGCTATTTCAGCTATAGTAGGAAATTCAAACAGATTTGTTACAGTTAATTGAATAGAAAAAGTATTTCGTAATCTAGATACAACTTGAACCGCTATTAAAGAATCTCCTCCTAATTGAAAAAAGTTATCATAGATTCCTATCTGTTTAATTCCCAAAAATTCTTGCCAAACAATGACAATTTTTTGCTCAATTTCATCACGAGGAGCTACATAAGTATTGGGTAAATCAGGTCTTGAATGGAGCGGAGATAATTCTTGCTGAAAAACATTCGGATTTCTTTGTAATGAAATCTCTGCTTCAAAGCCAGTTTCTTTTTGCTTATAAATTCGGCTAAATGCAGCTGATGCAGAAGCTTGAGCCATAATAATTTTATGCTCAAATGCTTCATTTTCAGGAAAAGCGGCAACTTGAACAAAATCTTGAGCGTGTAATGCGTCAAACCATTGGTCTTTAATGATAAAAGGCTGACCTGGGCTGCGTCTTGTATCATTTAAAGGTTTTAATAGCAGACCCCAACTAATATCAAAATCTATTTTCGCTTGAGTAATTTCCCACAGTAAGAGGAAGCCGCCAGGAGCTAATAAAGACCGGACATGGTAGAGTGTTTGATCTATATTTTGAGTTGCGTGCAAAACATTAGAAGCTATAACTATATCAAAGCTATGCTTCTCAAATCCTTGCTCAGTTGGTGACTTGTCTATATCTAATAACTTATATTCAACAAATGAATATTCCTTAAACTTCTGTTGCGCTTGAGTCAGAAACGCACTACCAATATCAGTAAAAGTATAGTTGGTTTGTTGGAATGGCAACACAGGTAATAAAGCTTGTGTAGACATACCAGTACCTGCGCCGATTTCTAGCACTCTCAGATGAATCGATGGTGGCAATAATTTGACTACCTGTTCTAAGCTTGAGCGCAAAATAGAGTTGTAGTAATTCATTAAAACAGATTCTGTATGTGAACCTTTATGTTCTTTTTGGTAAACCAGTTCATTGAAAATTTCTAATGGTTCTTGTTCACCAACAACAATAGCAGCTAAATTTTCACCACAGCGTTGCACTAAATCTAAATCTACTAAAGATGAATCAGCAAACCTCACTCTGACTTCTTCTAAATATTCATCAATATCATTTTGTGAACATGGCACTAGCCCAAAAAATAATTCCTCTTGTTGTTGTAGTTGTCCTTGTTCTACTAATATTTGTAACCATCTACAGAACAATTGTTGATAGCGGGAAGAAATATGGTATTGCGTTAAAAAATTCTCCAAAAAATACTTTTCTTCGGGATTACTAAAAGCCCGTAATTGCTGCAATGCATAATTTATGTAGGCTGTACATAAACTATCTAACCACTGTTTGTTTCCTTGATAGGTTAACTCGTTAAATTCTGCATTGTTCACACTTGCTTGTTTTTGACCTGCTTGTGTAAGCGATGTCCATAATTGCGATGTTGTGGGTATTTGCAACTTTCCCCAAGCTGCTTTTTGTGGAGGGTCAATCCAATAACGTTGGCGTTCAAAGGGATAAGTTGGTAAGGGAAGACGATAATATTCATCATGACTATAAAATCCAAACCAATCTACTTTGACACCAGTCAACCAGAGTTGACCTAATGTGGTCAATAAAACATGACTATCAAATTGCTTTTCTTGGGGATGACGTACCGAAGTTAAGACCGTTTGTGTGTCTGCTTTGTCTGGATGTCTTTTGACTAATGTAGTTAGTGTGTGTCCTGGCCCTACCTCTATTAAGACTTGCTCTGGTGTTGCTAATAATTTCTCTACGCCAGAGGCAAACAGTACTGTAGAACGCAGATGTTGAGCGTAGTAGTCGGGATTTGTGGCTTGACTGACTTTAATCCAAGTACCAGTCAGGTTAGAGATATAAGGAAGTTTTGGTGGATTTAAAGTAACTTTTTTGACTCGCTCTGCAAATGCCTCTAAGATTGGTTCCATCATTTGCGAATGGAAGGCATGGGAAGTATGCAGACGACGGCATTCAATCCCTTGAGTAGCAAGCTGACTTTGTAGTACTTCGATTTCTGGTATGGAACCGGAAACTACACATTGCAAAGGTTGATTAATTGCTGCTAGAGAAAGTTCTGTCCCTAATAGAGATTTTACCTTGTCTGCGGGCAGCGGAATTGAAAGCATTGCTCCAGTGGGTAGTTGCTGCATCATCTGTCCGCGTGCTGCTACCAAAGATAAGGCATCTTCTAGGGAAAAAACTTCTGCTAGAGTTGCTGCTACATATTCGCCAATACTATGACCGATCGCAGCTTGTGGTTCCACTCCATAAGACTGCCATAATCTAGCTAGGGCGTATTCAATTACAAAAATAGCGGGTTGAGCAATTCCTGTCTGTTGAAGTTGCTTTGATGCCTCATCAATATTTGATTCACTAGGATAAATAATATGGCGTAAATCCAGCCCTAGTAAAGGTTTAAGAATTTCTGAGCAATAATCAACTTGTTCTCTAAACACTGTCTCAGTTTCATAAATTTCCCGCGCCATGTTGACGTACTGAGAACCTTGTCCGGGAAACATAAAAGCAACAGGTCGTTCTGTAATTTCTGTGTAATTAGTAAAAACTTGTTTTGGATCTAAACTACTGAGAGCTTTAACAGCATCTTCTAAATCGTGACAAACTAACATCCGTCGATAATTAAAACCCCGGCGACCACTATTGAGGGTATAAGCAACATCACTTAAGTTAACTTCTGGATGCTCTTTTAAATACACTATCAAATTAGCTGTTGCCTTCTCAAGCGCACTCGCGGTTTTAGCCGATAAACACAACAATAAATATTTATTTTTGAATTTTGAATTTTGAATTTTGAATTGAGTTGCTTCTTCTAAAATCACATGAGCATTAGTCCCTCCCATACCAAAAGAACTAACCCCAGCACGGCGAGGAGTGTTATTTGTTTTCCATTCAGTCAGGGTTGTATTGACATAAAAAGGACTGTTGGCAAAATCAATTTTGGGATTAGGTGTCTGGTAGTGCAAACTAGGAGGCAGCATTTTATGTTGCAGTGCTAATACAGTTTTAATTAAACCTGCGACACCTGCTGCTGTATCCAAATGTCCAAAGTTAGTTTTTACCGAACCAATAGCGCAGAAGCCTTTTTTATCTGTAGTTTGATTAAAAGCTTGAGTTAAAGCGGCAATTTCTATCGGATCTCCTAAAGGTGTAGCTGTGCCATGAGCTTCGATGTAGGAAATTGTTTCGGCATCTACATCTGCTATAGCTTGAGCTTCGCCAATGACTGCTGCTTGACCACTCGCACTAGGCGCAGTGTAGCCAACTTTTATTGCACCATCATTATTGATGGCTGAACCTTTAATGATTGCATGGATGTGGTCGCGATCGCTTATTGCATCCTTTAATCTTTTCAACACCACAATCCCAGCACCGCTACCAGCAATTGTCCCTTGTGCCTTAGCATCAAAAGCACGGCAGTGTCCATCAGGAGAAAGAATCATCTCCGGTTGATGCAAATAACCTGTTTTTTGAGGAATGCTGATAGAAACTCCACCAGCTAAAGCTATGTCACATTCACCATTTAAGAGACTTTGACAAGCAAAGTGAACTGCAACCAAAGAAGTAGAACACGCTGTTTGCACATTTACTGCGGGGCCAGTCAAGTTGAGTTTATATGCAACTCGTGTCGGTACAAAATCTTTATCGTTAGAGATTCCCAGTTGTAGAGGGTCAATTGTTTCTAATAATTGATGATGAGGAATGAGATTATTGAGCAAATACCTACTCATCCCCACACCACCATAAACCCCAATTAAACCATTGTAAGTTTCCGGGTCATAACCAGCTTTTTCTACAGCTTCCCAAGCTAATTCTAAAAATAGGCGTTGTTGTGGGTCTATTAACTCAGCTTCTTTTGCACTATAAGTAAAGAAATTTGCATCAAACAAATCAATGTCTGATATAACAGCACTAGCTTTTACATAACTTGGGTTATTTAGTAAATCTAGGGAAACGCCAGAATTTATTAATTCTTCATCAGTTAGCGACGAGATAGTTTCTACTCCATCACGTAGATTCTGCCAAAATGATTCGATATCTTTTGCCCCTGGAAATCTACCAGCAACAGCAATTATAGCTATTTCAGAACCATTAAATTCATTATTTTTATGAACTGAATTTATTGTCATTTTTACCTTTTCCTCTGAGAACGATATTGTTGCCTGGATTCCAATTGTTGTTTTCTTAAAGATTTAACTTCGTTATCAGATTGAGTCCGATAATTATTTTGCTTTGTGGATTCTTCTTTGTAAGACTTAGTATTTAAGTATTGGCTCAAACTATGTATGGTTGGGTAATTAAACATATCAACTATTGACAGTTCCAGCCCCAATTCTTCTTGCAATTCGTGATTAATTTTTACCAGTAGTAACGAATGACCTCCTAGCTCAAAGAAATTATTGTAGATTCCTACCTTTTCTACTGCTAATGCTTTTTGCCAAATGCCAGCAATGATGCTTTCTACTTCTGTATTTGGCATTACATAATCTGATAGTTCCTGTTGTAAATCTGGAGCAGGCAAAGCACGACGGTCTACTTTGCCGTTGGGTGTCAGAGGTAAAGACTCCAGCATCACAAAAACATTTGGAATCATATACCCAGGCAATTTATTAGAAAGGAATTGCCGCAGTTCGCTCGTTGTGAGTGTACTTCGACTTCGCTCAGTACAAGTTATATCTTTTTGCGGCACTACGTAAGCGACTAAACGCTTACTTCGACCTCGCTCAGTACAAGTATTACCTGGAGTTTCTTCACGAGCAATGATACAACATATCTGCACATCACTATGTTGGCTCAGAGCTGCTTCAATTTCTCCTATCTCGATGCGGAAGCCCCGAATTTTTACCTGATTGTCAATGCGTCCTATGTATTCGATATTACCATCTGGTAGATAACGCGCTAAATCCCCAGTTTTGTAGAGACGACCAGTACCAAAGGGGTTAGTAATGAATTTTTCCTGGGTTAGTTCGGGACGGTTGAGGTAGCCTCTTGCTAACCCGACACCACCAATGTGTAGTTCCCCTGGTACACCCACAGGTACGGGTTGTAAATACTCGTCTAAAATATGAATCTGTGTGTTAGCGATCGCTTTACCAATAGATATTTTCTCATCGTCATCAGTGCATTTTGCGTTCGCCTTCGGCGTAGCTTTGCCAATCGTGGCGCAGACAGTAGCTTCTGTCGGGCCGTAGGCGTTGAAGAAGTTTCTACCTACAGACCATTGCTTAATTAATTCCGCAGAACAAGCTTCACCAGCTACGATGATTGTTTGCAGTGTCGGCAGTTCCTCACTAGGCATGACTGCTAACGCCGATGGTGGTAGGGTAATGTGGGTAATGCCATTCAGTGGTACTAATGGAGAAGGCCGACCTTGAGCATAAGCATTGTACAGCGCTGCTAATTCAGAGACAAACATACTCATTGACCAGCCATCAGAGACAACGTGGTGCATACACATTAACAATATGTGTTCTGTCTCGGACAGCACTACTAATGTCGCCCTAATTAATGCTCCCTGGCTCAAGTCAAACGGTTCAATAGTGTTTTGTTGAACTAACTTTTGTGTGGCTATTGCTTGTTCTGTTGCAGATAAATGCTGACACTCAACAACTGAAACTTTCCAATTCGTTTCTGTTTGAATAATTTGAGTTGGTTGTTCGTTAACTGTAATGAAGTTGGTGCGTAAGGCTTCGTGGCGATGAATAATCTCTTGTAAGCTTTGTTCTAGACCAGCTCGATTGAGATTTCCCACTAGGCGCAAAGCTATAGGAATATTATAGAAGGGGCTGTTTGGCTCGAACTGGTCTAAAAACCACAGACGCTGTTGAGCATAAGACAGTGGTAATTCTGCATCCTTTGTCCTTGGTAAAATAGGCGGCGAAGTTAGTTCTAAGTCTTGTACTGAGCGACTTGTGCCGAGCGGAGTCGAGGTAAGTCGAAGTATTTGTTGCTGTAACTGCCCAATTGATTGGGCTAATTCAGCTACTGTCGCTCTTGCAAATAACTCACGTAATGCCAGTTCTACTTTAAAGCTGGTACGAATGCGTGAAAGCAGTTGAGTTGCTAGTAGCGAGTGTCCCCCTAGTTCAAAGAAGTTATCATGTATCCCTACCTGCTCTACTTTTAGGACTTCTGCCCAAATCTGTGCCAGCATTTCTTCCATTGGAGTGCGCGGGGCGACAAATTTTTCTAGCAGTATGCTGTCTAATTCTGGTTTTGGCAGGGCGCGACGGTCTACTTTTCCGTTAGACGTGAGAGGTAAGGATTCTAAAAGCACAAAAGCACTGGGTACCATGTACTCTGGGAGCTTTGCCTTTAAAAACTGACGCAGTTCTGAGACTGTGGGAGATTGTTCTACCTGCGGCACTACATAAGCAACTAAACGTTTACTTCGACTCCGGCTCCATCGAGCGAAGTCGAGATGCTCAGTACAAGTGTCGCCCGGTTCATCCTCTTGCACCAACACCGCACTTTCCCAAATGGCAGGGTGAGAAGCCAGTAATGTCTCAATTTCTCCCAACTCAATGCGGAAACCGCGAATCTTGACTTGATTATCAATGCGTCCTAAATACTCTAAATCGCCATTGGGCAAATACCTTGCTAAGTCCCCGGTTTTATATAATTTTGACTGATTAAATATGTTAGAAATAAACCTTTGTTTCGTCAATTCTGGACGATTGAGATAACCACGCGTCACTCCAGCGCCACCCACATACATTTCACCCCTGACACCAATTGGCACTGGCTGAAAATATTCATCTAATATATACACCTGAAGATCGGGTATCGGACGACCAATAACACTAGCACTGTGATTTAAATCAACTTTGCTCAGTGGGCGATAAGTGACGTGTACAGTCGTCTCCGTAATCCCGTACATATTCACTAATTGCGGTAAAGTGTCGCCGTGTCTGTCAAACCAAGGCTGTAAGCTCTTGATTTCTAAAGCTTCACCACCGAAAATCACTAAGCGTAGGTTCAATTCCCCAGCAGTTATTCCTGACTGTTCAGCTTGAATTAATTGGCGGAAGGCGGAAGGCGTTTGATTGAGAACTGTAACTTTTTCAGTACACAATAACTGGTAAAAAGATTCAGGCGATCGCGTCACCAAGTAAGGCACAACTACCAGTCGTCCACCATACAGCAATGCGCCCCAAATTTCCCACACGGAAAAGTCGAATGCATAAGAGTGGAACATTGTCCACACATCATCTTGACTAAAGTGATACCAAGAATCCGTGGCTGCAAACAGACGCACTACATTTGAGTGGTTGACTAAAACGCCCTTGGGTTTGCCTGTGGAACCTGAAGTGTAAATGATGTATGCTAGGTTCTCGGCTGTTGCGGTGTTATCCAGATTTGACTTGCACTCTTGAGCAACTTTTTCCCAGTCGCTGTCTAAGCAAACAAGATGCACCTGATGTTGAGGAATAGAGTCTACTAATTGCTGTTGAGTTAATATCACCTTAACTTGAGCGTCTTCTAACATAAAGCTTAAACGCTCAGTTGGATACTCTGGGTCAAGTGGTAGGTATGCACCACCTGTCTTAAGAATACCTAGTATTCCCACAATGGTGTAGAGCGTTCGCTCCACACACAAACCAACCAAGGTATCTGATTTTACACCTAATGAGCGCAAGTAATGTGCCAACTGGTTAGCGCGACAGTTCAACTGGTGATAGGTAAGTTGTTGATTTTCAAATACAACTGCTACTGCATCAGGGGTACGCGCTACCTGTTCTTCAAACAACTGATGGATACATTTATTCTGGTGATACTCCACCTGTGTGTTGTTCCATTCGGCGAGTAACTGTTGCTGCTCAGGTTGTGTCAACAGGGGTAATTGCGAAATATTTTGCTGTGGATTTGCTACAATCCCTTCAAGCAATGTCACAAAATGCCCCGCCATTCGCTCGATAGTACTGGCATCAAAAAGGTCAGTGTTGTACTTGAAAATCCCAGCTAAAGAAGAATTTCCTTCTGCGAGCGTCAGATTTAGATCGAACTGACCATCCATCTGGGCTATTTCAAAAGGTTTGAGTTTTAATACTTCTTTATCTACTTCACCTCCTAACCAAAGTTGTTGCGTATGCTCAAACTGCCGCAAGTTCTGGAGAAGGAAGTTAAATACAGCCTGAAAAATAGGAGAGCGGCTCAGATCGCGCTGTGGCTGCAATCGCTCTACCAGTAGAGCAAAAGGAAAATCTTGATGCGCTATAGCTTCTGATACTGTTCTTCCAACTTGAATCAGAAACTCTTGAAAACTGGGATTTCCTGACAAACTCGCCCTTATGACCACAGGATCGACAAAATAGCCAACTAGCGGCATAAATTCAGGTTGAGTTCTACCTGAAGTGGGAGCGCCGACCAGAATATCCTCTTGTCCCGTATAACGATACAAGAGAACCTGAAATGCAGCTAGCAAAACTATGTATTGAGATATGCCTTCTGTTTGAGCTAGCCCTTTCAGTTCTTCTGTGAGTTTTTGAGGTATTTTGAAATTATAAGAAGCGCCGTTGTAGGTTTGTATGGGTGGTCTTGGTCTATCTATTGGCAAGTTAAGTACAGGTAATTCTCCTGCCAGTTTTTGCTGCCAATAGTTCCAAAGTTTTTCTCCTTGAACACTGGTTAATAATTCTCTTTGCCAACGAACGTAATTTATATAAGAGTGATCTAAAGGAATAAGAGTTGGCTGAACACCTGACTCTAATGCAAGATAGACCGTTATCAACTCTTCTATTATTAATAGAATAGACCAAGCATCAACAGCAATATGATGTACGGTCATTAACAATATATGTTCTTGCTGTGAGCGAGTGAACAAACGCACTCGCATCATTGAGTCGTTTTCGATGTTGAAGGGTTGTTGGTGTTCTTGAAGAACTCCTTCCTCCAAATCCTGTTCTCTCCAGTCACAGGAATTTATCTGTTGAAAGTCTGTGAACTGAGTTTGATGAATCTGCTGAACAACATTATTACCTTGCTTAAAAAATTTACTACGCAACTGCGGATGGCGGTCAAAAATAACTTGGAAACTTTTTTGTAAAGTCCTAACATTTACAGGAGAACATATACGGCACGCAAAGGATACGTTATAGGCGGAACTTTCAGGTGCTAGTTGCCACAAAAACCACAGTGCTTGTTGACCGTAGGACAGAGGATAAATATTTAAAATATCTGGGCGATCGCGCAGTAAATATAAAATTTCAGTTTTATGTTGTTGGAGTTGAGCAATTACATCAGGAGTCAACAAACTTTCAGAACCATCTATTAGTAATTTTTCTCCATCATGGCTCAACTCAAGTCCTTGAAAAGAAAGGTTTTGTAAAAATTTTAATAAATTCATAACTCTATCCTAATCTTCTTGCTATTCTTGACATTTCCTATTTGAAGTAGCTCATTCTTCTGCTGAATTTCTTGAGCAGATTCGTTATCAGAATCTAAATCTAGTTCTTGTATTAAATAATCAGTTAGCAACTCTACATTAGGATACTCAAAAACTAAATTTATTGGCAAAGAACATTTTAAAGTCTTTTGTAAATGATTTTTCAAGTCTAAAGAAGTTAGCGAATCCATACCTAGCTCAAAAAACTTTTTGTGTAAATCTATTGGTTCTGATTGCCAACCGAGGACTTTGGCTACTGCTGAACAAATACGATCCTGCAAAAGGTTTCGACGTTTGGTAATATTTGTTTTCTTTAATTCTTCAACCAAATCATGTTGCACAACCACAGTTTTTACTGAAGTTTCGATAAAGTTAGCAAACAACGGCGAAACTGAAGTTGATTTTTCCAAAAACTGCACCCAATTAATGGGCATAACTGCAACTTGGGTTGAGGATTGATACAGTAATTTATCGAGAGCAGCTAATCCCTGTTCTGGGGTAAATGTTCCAATACCCCGCGTTTTTGTTTGCTCATCTAGCTGACGCTGTGCAAAGGCTCCTATTTGCGACCAAGCGCCCCAGTTGATGCTCAAACCTGGTAATCCCTGAGCCTGACGATGATACGCTAAAGCATCAATAAAAGCATTGGCTGCTGCATGGTTGGATTGACCTGGATTACCAATTAAAGAAGCTATAGAAGAAAACATCACAAAGAAGTCTAAATGCTGCTTCTGAGTTAAAGTATGCAGATGCCAGGCTCCTTGTACCTTTGGAGCCAAAACTTTTGCAAAGCGTTGCCAGTTCTGTTGTTGTATAACGCCATCATCCAAAACACCAACAGAATGAATAATTCCTCGCAGTGGTGGTAAAGTTTGCTCAATTTCTCTTAGTAATTTTGCGATTTGTTCGATATCAGACACATCTGCCTGAACAACTTTTACTTGAGCGCCAGCTTGTTCTAATTCTTGAAGTTGTTCATTAACAGCAAGACTTGCAGGACTACGCCCAACTAGCACCAAATGTCTTGCTCCCTGCTGTACCATCCAATGAGCTACCAATAAACCCAAACCACCCATACCGCCAGTTATTAGGTAGGTACTATCCTCACGGAACCTTAGCCGCTTGTGTGCTGCTGTTTCTATGTCGTCTTTAGACTGGTAACGAACTAATCTGGCGACATAACGTAGGCGATCTCTGAAGGCAACGTGGTCTTCTTTTATGGGAAACCACATTTCTTCAAATAAGGCTTGCATCACTTCAGCATCTGCTTTTGGAGACAAATCTACTTGCACACAGTTGAGTTCTGGATGTTCTGTAGCAATTACCCTTGCCATTCCCCACAAGCTTGATTGAGCTACTCCTTCTAGGTTGGTAATTGCCACTGCTTCTTGAGTTACTAACCAGAGACGAGGATGAGTCAAGAAATTAACCCCTGTTAATGCCTGAACTAAATGCAGAGTGCTTCCACACCCTAGCAAAGATGCCGTAGCTAAATCGGCTGTGGTGAGTTCTGCGGCTTTAACTGTATCTAAACTCCAGCAATGAACGACACCATACAAAGGCAAGGTGCTATTAATTGCCTGCAATAACTTTTGATAATGTTGTGGATCGCTTGGGTTAATTTTGAACTGTTGTGGCGCTAATTGTTCATATTCCTCGCCGGCGAACACCAATGTACAAACTTGTGAGTGAGCATCTAGCTTTTGTGCTAACTGTTGCGCTATACCTAACCGATCTGCGAATAACAGCCAATGTTTTGGCTCAATTTGTACTGACTCATTTGGCGGTGCTACTTGTGCCAGCATCACCATTGCTGAAGACTGTTGAGATGGTGATAGATTAACTGTGCTTGTAAACCCAGTTTCTTGCAATATTTTTTGCCATTGAGCAGCACTAATCAAGGGATAGTCTGGACGCAATTGCAAATCGTTAAATCGCCACCATCCTGGAGTTAAGCCAAAGATTAAGTCTACCCAACGCTGACGTTGAGTTGTTTCCAATAAAATTAATATGCCCTGTGGTGCTAATAATTGCTTGGTGTGCTTGAGGGTTTGTTGCAAATCTTGGGTAGCGTGTAAGACATTGGCAGCCACAATTACATCATATTGCTGCTTTTCAAATCCTTGATTTAAGGGGTCTTTTTCAATGTCTAATACTTGATATTTTACAAATGGAAAATCCTGGAATCTTTCTTGGGCTTTTTGGGTAAAAGAGATACTAATATCACTGAAATGATATTGGGTTTGTTCTCCGGGTAAATGTGGTAGTAGGTAAGCAGTTGTTCCACCAGTTCCGGCACCAATTTCTAATATTCTTAATCCGCGTCCAGTTGGTAAATGCTCGACAATTGAGACTAGGGTTTGTTGGGCTAAGATATTCGTCACCTTTGTCAATGGCGAATTCTCATATAACTGGGCTGTAGTTGAGTCGTTTTCAGGGAAAAGCAATTGCAATGGGTCACATTCGCCCCGTAGAACTTGGGCTAATGATGCGCCGCAACGTCCTAGTAGGATGAATTCGGCATTTGCTATTGGATATTGAGTTAATAGGGTATTTAATTTAGCTTGCAAATCGCTAACTTCTGGCTGGCGAATAACTTGCCACTCCAAAGCTTTTGCCTCTAACACCCCTACTTCGGCTAACATCTCTAACAGTCGCTTGAATAGCCTTTGGTGTTGGCTGATTATACCTAATTGGTTAGCGATCGCATCTGTAGTGAAGCATTGCCCTAGTTGCGGTTTCCACCCCATTGCTATCAAGGCTTGCAGCACATAGTCAATACTGAGTGCTTCTAGCTCTTTGACTGCTGCTTCATAAAATTTTAGCTGTGGTTCAGCCATCAATTGAGAATGTTGTGGCTGAAGTTTACGACTAATTTCTGCAATTGCTGGCAGATAATCTGGAGACAGCTGCTCATTGCTAAAGCGCACTTGAGGTTGCCACTCTACTTTATATAGCCAATTCTCTAAAGAATTTTCTTTAAAGTCTCGCTGGAGACTTTGTAATAAAGTGTTAGGAGTTGCTTTTTTAGCCTCAAAACCTTTGATGTCTGCAATCAACTGTCCGTTAGCATCAAAAAGTTTGATATCTGCTAATAGCTTGTCGCTATTAGAATTATCTAACTGCCGTTGCATTGCATGACACCATAATTGCTGATTTTGAGGACGTTGGTAAAATCGGAAACTCTCAATTGCAGAGGGTACAAAAGTGTCTTCGCTAGGAAAGAAAGTGCCGATTAGTTGCAAGCAAGAGTCCAAAAGCCCCGGATATAATTGATACTTTTCTAAACCGTCTACTACTGAAAGCCATTTGAGCTTGCCTAAAGCTTCTCCTTCTTTGCACCAGACCGAATCAAGCCACTGGAAGCTGACACCATATTCAATCTGTCGCTTTTGCCAACTTTGGTAAATTTCCCCAGCAGTGATTTGTTGAGTACAGCGTGTCTGTATCTCTTGGAGTAAGACGGTTTCTGGTGTAGTATTAACGCCTTTCGTGATTTTTCCTGTGGCATGGACTAACCACTCACTTACTTGATTACTTGCGTTGGAGACTGTATCAAAGCTGATGAGTTTGAAAGATGCGTCACTCGCCTCTGGAGAAAGTACCAGTTGTACTGTGCGGACTTCGCCTTCAGGGACGACCAATGCCTGGGGGAAAACTATATTTTCTAACAGACAGGACTCACTGGCGAAAGTCAGATTTGCTGCACCCAATAGCAAGGAGAGATGACAGGCTCCAGGTACAACAATTTGGTTATAAACTTGATGATCTAATAAAAACGGTAGGGTTTGAGTACTGAATTCAGACTCAAACACGATTTCTTTGCTTAAGGGTAACTGGAGTTTTTTGTCTAATAATGGGTGCAGCTTTGTCGAGTTTCGTTGCTGTTGATGGCGACGCGGAGTATTCTCAATCCAATAGCGCTGCCTTTGAAATGGATAAGTGGGTAATGTAACTTTCTTGCGGGAATAGTCACGGTCAAACCCTGACCAATCTATTGCCATTCCGCCTACGTATAACTCACCCAAACTAGAAAGCAGTTGTTGCCATTCTGATACTCCCGGACGCAGAGAAGGCAACCATGAACCCACGCCTTCAGGCAAGCACTCACGCCCCATACCCAACAAAATTGGTTTAGGCCCAACCTCCAAAAAGACTTCATACCCAAGCTGATGTAATGTCTGCATACTATCGGCAAACCGCACTGTTTGCCGGATGTGAGTCACCCAGTATTGAGCATTGGCGATATTCTCGTCAGCAAGTTTCCCGGTGACATTAGAGACTAATGGTATCTGGGGTTGCTTGTAGGTTATTTGACTAGCTACTTGCTCAAACTCCTTCAACATGGGTGTCATCAACGGAGAATGGAAAGCGTGGGATACTTGTAACCGCTTCGTTTTTACCCCCTGTATTGAAAGTTGCTGACAAATAGCAGCAATGTCTTCACTGGCTCCAGATATAGCTACACTTTCGGGGCCGTTGATAGCTGCGATGCCTACGGCGGGCTTCTCTACGAGACGCTGCGCGAACGCCAACGCCACTGTGTCGTTAAATGGTGCTATAACTTTCCGCACTCTTTCCTCTGAAGCCATTAGTGAAACCATCTCCCCACCAGAAGGCAACTGCTGCATCAACTGTCCGCGATAGGCAATGAGTTTGAGTCCATCTTCTAAGCTAAAAACGCCAGCCACACAAGCAGCAACATATTCGCCTACACTATGACCTAGTACCACATTTGGCTCAATGCCCCAAGATTTCCATAGTTGATACAAAGCATATTCAATAGCAAACAACGCTGGTTGAGTATAGGCGGTTCGATCCAGTAAATGCTCAAAAGCTTCTTGGCTAGGATACAGTACCTCTAACAGAGAATGCTCCAAATAAGGACGGAGAATTTCATCGCACTGCTCTATAGTTTGGCGGAATATGGGTTGGCGATCGTAGAGTTGGCGACCCATGTTGATATACTGGGAGCCTTGGCCAGTAAACAAGAAGGCTATTTTTGGTGGCTGTTTGCTTAGTTGACCACTAATTAAGCCGACGGTGTCTTTCCCAGATGCGAAAGCAGTGAGTCGATCGATTAACTGCTCTCTAGAATCCGCCACAATAGCAAGACGGTAGTTAAAATGCGATCGCCCAGTGTTGGCAGTGTAACAAATATCTGTTAGCGGTATCTTTAAATCGGAGCTTCTTAAATAAATTTGATATTCTTTTGCCAGTTCTTTTAGAGCGCGATCGGTTTTTGCCGAAAGTGTCATCAAGTGGCTTGGACGCTCAATTTTTGTAGCCAGCGTTTCTTCTGACACTGGTGACTCTTCTAGGATTACATGGGCATTAACACCCCCAAAACCAAAGGAACTTACACCTGCTCGTCTAGGAATAATTTTTCCTTCTTTTGTCTTTAAATGTTGCCAGTCTTCTGTTTCTTTAACTATATAAAATGGACTACCATCTAACTTAATTCGGGGGTTTAATTCCTGAAAATTATTTATTCCTGGCAATTTTTTATATTTCATTGCCAATAAGATTTTTATGACTCCAGCAATACCTGCTGCTGATTCTAAATGTCCAATATTTGTTTTTACCGAACCTAATCCACAATAGTTTTCTGTAGTGGGTTCAATAGCATAGTGCTGATACAGTTGTGTATATGCCCGTTTTAAACCATTAATTTCAATTGGGTCGCCTAATGGCGTACCTGTTCCATGAGCTTCTATATTAAGATACAGTATCAGGTTGAATATTTGCTTTTATATATGCGGCTCTCACAACTTTTGATTGGGAATAAGCATTAGGAGAAGTTAAAGTTCGGGTATGACCACCATGATTTATGGCGCTTCCTTTAACTATTCCATAAATATAATTTTTATCTTCAACTGCTTTTTTTAAGGGTTTTAATAAAATAATACCTGCGCCTTCACCTCGCACATAACCATCTGCTTTGGCATCAAAGGCTTTGCATTTGCCTTCAGGTGATAACATCCCCAATTTGCTGAAAGATATATAGCTAGTTGGTGTACACAATACACTGACACCACCAACTAATGCCATTTCACATTCATTTTGATTAAGCGCATTTACAGCTTGATGAATTGCCACAAGTGAGCTAGAACAAGCAGTGTCTACAGGAATACTAGGGCCATGAAAGTTGAAAAAATAGGAAATTCGATTAGGGATAATACAAGTATATGTACCTGTAGAATTATATCCTTCAATGACTTCGCCCTTATCTTGTAATTCTTTATAATCGAAATTACAAACGCCAATAAAAACACCAACATTATTTCCTGATAATTCTAATGGTGAATAGCCAGCATCTTCAATGCATGACCAACTCAGTTCTAGCATCAACCTTTGTTGGGGGTCTATTCGATTAGCTTCACGAGCTGATGTCTGAAAAAAATTTGCGTCAAATTTATCTATATCTTCGATAAATTCTCCCCATTTGCTATTACTTGTATTAGGAATTTCAATATTTGAAGAATAAAAATTCTCAAGATTCCAACGCTCTTGAGGTATCTCTGTTATACTATCCGTTCCTTGTTCTAGATTTTTCCAAAACTCGTTATAATTGTTTGCTCCTGGAAACCTACACGCCATACCAACGATGGCGATCGCCTCTGTTTGAATATTAAACGATGACAAATCACGATCAAAATTATCTATTATTTCAGTCTCATTGTTCATCTTTAAATTTTAATAAATATTGGTTTAATTATTTAATTACTTATACTTCAAAATATCAGTTTTATAAAGGAAATGCAATCGACAATTAAGACACCTAAGTGGACAGTTAAGACATTTAAGCGGAAAGTTAAGACAGTTAAGACACTTAAGCGGAAAGTTAAGACAGTTAAAAATTTAATAAATAATAATTAGTAGCGGGCGTCGTATAATATTAAGTATGAATTGAGGCTCTCTACTTTCAGTAGTCCGATAAAAAATATCCTACATATGTGTAAGCACGGGAGACAGTGCAATCGCCACTCCTGCGCAGTGACGCTCCTGCATGGCTAACGCTCAGGAGAAAGGAGAAACCCTTCCACATGGCTGGCTCGACTTGACGATCCACCAGTTACTTTCAGAGCTTCTCCGACTTTCCCTTTTTAATTCGTTCATAAAACCCAATACTGCTTGATAAATTTTATACTAACTTCTAGATTAAAATTAATTATAGATTTAATTAATACAGCGTATTAATATTTTGTTATAGATATTTTTTGAAGTAATCCTCAAACTACGCGCCCATAAACCCTTTGAAGTATCTCATCAGGGTTAATTGTCATGTTTTATCAGTACTGCTAATGTTAATAAAATAACTTTAGGCTGAGATATGTGTTTTAGCGATCGCTTGTTTTTTGCCTGACCTCACAAAATCGCGTTGCTCCCGGAAGTGAGGTCAGTCACGACAACTTGCTCAAGGCAGTGAAAGTCTGTAGATGCATTCTCCGTATTTACTTATCTTTACATAATTTGGTTTTTTCGCGCCGACTTACTAAATCCAAATCAAGAGATTGAAATGGGAAACCTAAGCGTATTGGCTCGAAAATTATATAGTGATGAATCAAACGCTCGGCGATCGCCCCATTTTATTTGAATCCAATTCTCAACATAGTGATGACTTTATTTTGTTACAGATGGTCGATCTGATTGCTGATACATTCGGCATTCACATCAAACCACAGTATCAAGATAGATTAAAGAAAAATCTTTTAACTCGCATCCGGGCGCTAGGATTATGCTCACTCAATGATTACTATCAGTTCTTGGTAGCAAATCAATTAGTTCCTGGTGCGAAAGAGTGGCAAGAACTAATCTCTTTACTCACTGTCACTGAAACTTATTTTTTTCGGGATCAGGGGCAGATGTCGCTGCTCAAAAATCAGCTGCTCCCAGAGTTAATCGAGCGCAAAACTGTACTTAGTTTAACTCAGTACAACGCTGCTAATGGAGAATTTTCTCGGCCGACATTACGGCTTTGGAGTGCCGGGTGTTCGACTGGTGAAGAAGCTTACTCACTTGCCATTCTAGTGAAAGAACTAATCCCTGACAATCAGACATGGGACATTCTGATTTTAGGCACAGATATTAATCAACCCGCGATCGCCCTGGCTCAACAAGGAATTTACAGCGATTGGTCTTTTCGGACAACCACTGAAGAAATCAAAAATCGCTACTTTCGATCCCACAAAAAAGGTTGGAAAATCGATCCTGCTATTCAAGCAATGGTTACATTTCAACCTGGAAACCTGATGCAGGATAACTTTCTTGCTTACGCGTCTAGCATTCACGATTTCGATTTGATTATTTGCCGCAATGTGTTTATTTATTTTGACTTCGACGCGATCGCACAAATTATAAGCAAGTTTTACTGCTCTCTGACACCAGGAGGTTTTCTGCTCACAGGCCACACGGAATTATACGGACAAAAAACTGAACCGTTTCAAATCAAAAATTTTCCCCAATCTGCGGTTTATCAAAGACATACCTCACTCGACGAGCAGAGCAAAGTCTTGAATACCATAACACCTGCTGCCATTGAGAGCAGGGAAACCGAAATTTTTTCCCCCTCTCTCAATCCGGTTTGGTTAACAAATTTATCTGTTGAGGCGAGCAGGGAGAGAACAGAAGCAGAGGAAGAGAAATTGTTTAATATTAATAACTCTCTTCCCTCCCCTGCCTCCCCTGCTTATCCGAACCATCCCTCTCTCCCAAGCTTGGAGACAGGCTTCGACGTGAGCGCAAACACTCAAAGTCTTTTAGATGCAGCCAAAGCATCGCTAATTCAAGAAGCTTATGCCGATGTCATTCAAATAGCCCAACAAGTGATTGCTCTTGCCCCCCAAGACTTTCAGGCATATTGTTTGATGGCAGAAGCTTACGCGAATTTTGGCGATTACTCCCAGGCGAATCAGGCGTGTCAGCAGGCACTCCAAATCAGCCCATTGGCGATCGAACCCTATCATTTATTGGCTCAAATCGCCGAAGAGCAAGGAGATCGCGACAGTGCCAAATTATTTTTAAAACGTATTATTTATCTCGCTCCTAATTCTGTTACTGCTCACCTGGAATTGGGTTCTATATACGAACGAGAGGGAAATGAAAAACAGGCTCAAAAAACCTGGCGATCGCTTCTAGAAATTTTGCAAAATTTACCCCAAGAAGCGATCGATTCCCATAACCAGCAAACCACTGCTGAACTAAAAGCACACGTTCTTAAGCACTTAAATTCAACTAGTTATGAGCCATGAATCTTATTTAATGTTTAAACTCAATCATTCACGCTATGGCATTCCGGCTACAGCCGTGCAAGAACTCTTCTTTCTGCCAGAAGTGACTGCGATCGCACAAACTCCCAGCACAATTTTAGGCGTGATTAACCTACGAGGGAAGTTTCTCCCCGTGATGGATTTATATCAACGTTTAGAACAAGCGCGTCCCCCTTTTCAATTGACTGACAGCATGATTGTCGTGGAGTGGCAAACTCAACGAATCGGAATCATCGTCAATCAAGTGGATAGCGTACAAGCGATCGCACCCGATCGGATCGCTGCCAATGTTTGCGATCGATCGAAAGAGAGTTTGCCGGATAGATTGGTGGCTGGCATTGCCAATGTTGAGGAGGGCATCGTTACATTGCTCAATCCCGAACTGTTGGTGGAACACGCCTTTATAGAGACTGTTTTCAATCTAAATTCTGATTTTAACAACGGCTCAGTCAATGATGCACTAAAACATTCCTCTGATTCAGCCCTAAATCAGGGCTTATACGCTCATTTTGATTCGCAAGAGCGACAGATTTTGCAAGAGCGAACTGAAACTCTGCGGTGTTCGGTTGATGACGAAGATTCGGCGTCGCTCTTGCCTCTAGCGGTTGTGGGGTTGGCGGGTGAGTACTTTGGGTTTGGCTTGGAAACGGTGCATGAGTTTACCGATATTCACAAGATTACCCCGATTCCCTGCTGTCCGCCGCACATTGTTGGCAACATCAACTTGCGGGGCGAAATTGTCACCTTAATTAACATCAATAATGTGGTCGATCTGCCCATAAATGAGGTGCGATCGCCTACGGCGGGGCGTAGCCCATCGCATCAGCAAGCGGTTGTCGTGCGTCTGGAGCAACGAGTGGCGGGCATTGCCGTAGATGACATTTTTGATGTGACGTATATCCATCCCTCCCAAATGATCGCGGCTCCAATTGCCCTGCATTCTGCCAAAGACGACTATCTCCAGGGTGTCGCACCTTATCGCGATCGGATGATGAGCATCATCAATTTATCTAAATTGCTTACTTCAGAGGTGTTGGTTGTCAATGAAGAAGTCTAAGAGGATGTTTGAAAAGTCCTCTTGTTGGTATCGAAAAGTTATAGATCCCCCTAAATCCCCCGATAAATTGGGGGACTTTGATTCCAGTTCCCCCCTTTTTAAGGCTACCGTGTACACACAAGTTATCGAATTACTACCAGTTCTCGAATTACCCCACCCTAACCCTCCCCGTATGTATTGGGGAGGGAACCGGGTTTTTCTTGTTTCCCCCCAATACATCGGGGGGACTAAGGGGGATAATTCGACTTGTGTGTACACCGTAGCCTTTTTAAGGGGGGTTAGGGGGGATCTAAACGTGCTTAAAATCACAGCAAAACATTTTTCAAACAACCTCTAACGCTTATAAATCTAGGGTTAGGTTTTGTTTTACAGATTATCAATGAGATTCGCAGCAAACTCGCAGAGATAACGCAGTCGATATACAGAATGTTGTGCAATCTTCCGTTGATTCAAAAGTCCGATCGCAAAGATTACAAATGATAGAAATATTGGGAAATCCTTGAACTCATTCATTCACAACAGATAACAAAATGCAAAGTAAGCGAAATTGGAAACTGAGATACTGGATTATGGGCAGCTATGGAGTTCCCATTCTGGCGTTGATAATTTCTGCGGGGCTGATATTTATTAATATCAACCTGGTGAGTCAGCGATCGCAAGATTTAGTTTCTTCCTATAACGTTAATTCAGCGATTAATGCCCTTGCCACGAATGTGCAGAGCGGTTCTAAGTCAGTTCGGGGCTATTTGTTAGAAAAAAATCAGACATCCTTTGACGAATACCAAAAATCTCAAAGAAGCTTCAACGAGCTTTTGTCAAAGCTAATGTCGCTTGCCAGAACAGAGCAAGAGCAACAGTCATTAACCAGGCTAGAGGGACTGCTGAATAATTTAATGCTTGTCGAGGATGATTTGATTGGCAAAGTGAATCAAGGTAAGGTTCAGGAAGCTGTTGAAACCTGGAGTCACGAAAATGCTCGCAGTATGGTCGATCGCCTGACAAGTGCGATCGATGAAGTTCAGCGCCGAGAAGACCAGAATGTAATTTTGGCTGCCAAGCAACAGCAAGCAGCGCTCGATACGCTCAAGCTCACAATTTTGTCTGCGACTGGACTTTCCTTGCTGTTGTCGGTTTTGACTGGCATCTGGGTAATTAGCCGCACTGCTCGACGGATAAATGAATCAGCCAGTGCGATCGCTACCTCAACGGCTGAAATTGCCGCCACAATCGAGCAACAAGAGCGCACTGCTAACCAACAGGCAGCCTCGGTCAGCGAAACCACCACTACAATGGACGAACTCAGCGCCTCTGCTCAACAGTCTGCCCAGCAAGCATCCACTGCCTCAACCAGCGCTCAACAGGTCTTAAATTTGGCAGATCAAGGCAATCAATCACTGAACCGCACCCTGGAAGGAATGGCAGCCTTGAGCCACAGAGTCAGTGCGGTAGCAGACCAAATGCTGCGCCTGAACGAACAAACCAAGCAAATTGGCAATATTTCCGGGTTGGTGAGCGACTTAGCAAATCAAACCAATATGCTAGCGCTAAATGCAGCAGTAGAAGCAGTCCGGGCAGGGGAACAGGGGAAGGGCTTTGCAATCGTCGCCGCCGAAATTCGCAAACTGGCAGATCGGAGTAAGCGATCGGCTGAAAAAATTAATGTGCTGGTGAATGACATTCAATCCGCCATCAACTCAACCGTTGTGATGACAGATGAAAGTACAAAAACTGCTCAACAGGGGGCGGCAATAACTAAGCAGACGGTGGAGGTCTTTATCAGTGTCACCGATGCCGTCAACCGGATGGTGTTGAATATTCAGCAAATCTCGCTAAACGCTAGCCAGCAATCCATTGCGGTTCAGCAAATTTTACAAGCAATGAATGCACTTAATAACTCTGCTAGAGAGACAGCGATCGGCATCAGTCAGACTCGCGTTAGCACTCAGCAACTCAATGATGCAGCTTATAAGCTACAGAGTGTTGTGTAATCAGGGGCAGGGGGGCAGGGGGAAGGGGGAAATGGCTCCTTCCTGCTGCTGTGAAGCCTACTGTTACACACAAGTTTTTTAGAGTTACTGCGTAACGGAGAGTAAGTTAATTTTTGCAGGTCGATGTAACAAAGGTGCAGGTCAATGCAACAAAGATGCAGGTCGATGTAATAAAGATGCAGGTCAATGCAACAAAGATGCAGGTCGATGTAATAAAGGTGCAGGTCAATGCAACAAAGGTGCAGGTCGATGTAACAAAGGTGCAGGTCAATGCAACAAAGGTGCAGGTCAATGCAACAAAGGTGCAGATTAAGAGATTTGTGTGTATACCGCAATACTGTTCGGTTAAGCATTTTTAACTTGAAATTGGGCTTTGGTAAAAGTTACTGGGTTTGGGTTAAAAGCTTTTATTTCCCCTTTTCCCTTTCCCCCTGCCCCCTTCCCCCTTAACCAAAAGGTATTGATGTATACCGTAGCTTGATGGGTCAATCTAAAATCTAAAATCTAAAATCCAAAATTGTGTAATAGCAATATCTGGAAATTCTCGAATTTATTCACTTACAGGAGATCGCAAGATGGAAAGCAAACGAAACTGGAGACTAAGATACTGGATTATTGGCGGGTATGCAGTTCCCGTGCTGGCATTGTTAATTTCTGCCGGAGCAACGATCGTCAATATCAACACGGTGAACCAACGGTCAGAAAATTTATTGTCTTCTTATGACATTAACTCAATACTCGACGATCTTTCTGTTAGTGTGCAAAGTAGTTCTAAGGCAAATCGAAGCTATTTGTTAGAAAAAAATCAGCAATCGTTTGAGAGCTACCAAAAGGCTCAAAAGGATTCCAAGGAATTTCTAGCAAAACTGATGACACTTGCCCGATCGCAAGAAGAACGACAGTCTTTAACCAAACTAGAGGAACTGCTGAATAAACAGATTGCTTTTGACGATAACCTGATGGCAAGAGTGGATCGGGGCAAAGTCAAAGAAGCCGTTGCAAGCTGGAGTCAAGGAAATTCCCGCAATCAAGGGCAGGATGTGGTAGACATGATTGGAGAAATGCAGCAGCGAGAAGATCAGACTTTTGCAATTGCCGCAAAAGAGCAGCAAGAGGCGCTCAATGCGCTTAGGTTCACGGTGATGTTAGCTAGTGGACTCTCTTTGGTGCTATCTATTTTAATTGGCATCTGGGTCATTAGCCGCACTTCCCGCCAGATGAACGCCTCTGCTGGCGCGATCGCAACTTCTACAACCGAAATTGCTACGACGATCGAGCAGCAAGAACGTGCCACCATCCAACAAGCCACTTCTGTCAACCAAACTACCACGACAATGGATGAATTGGCGGCTTCCTCGCGCCAGTCTGCCGAACAAGCAGAAGCCTCAGCCGCAGGGGCGCGGCAGGTGTTGTTGCTGGTAGACGGTCGCACTCAAGAGGGTCAGTTCAGCCAATCGAGTCTACGCGAGAAAGTAGGCGATATTGCCGCCCAAATTCTCCATTTAAGCGAACAAACCAATCAAATCGGCACGATCTCCACCCTGGTTAGTGATTTAGCAAGTCAAACTAATATGCTGGCGCTCAACGCAGCAGTAGAAGCCGTGCGAGCCGGGGAACATGGCAAAGGCTTTGCGGTTGTTGCTGCCGAAATTCGCAAACTGGCAGACCAGAGTAAGCGATCGGCTGAAAAAATTAATCTACTGGTTTTAGACATTCAAAAGTCGACCAATTCCACCGTGATGGTGACAGATGAAGGCACGAAAACCGTAGAAAAGATTGTGGATGCCATCAAAACGATCGCGCTAAATGGTCAACAAATTTCCCTTACTTCCAATCAACAGGCGATCGCGGTGCAACAGGTGGTAGAAGCCATGAACTCGCTGAATATTTCCGCTAGGGAAACCGCCTCTGGTATTAGTCAAATTAAAGTCGGTACCCAACGACTGAATGATGCCGCCCAAGAACTAAAAGCCGTTGTCTAAAAATGTATTTGAGTTACAGCTATGTTAAAAAATATGTCTTTGCATGGACGATTGATGGGTTCGTTTTTGCTGATGGGCGGTGTTGTTTTGGTCGTTGGGTTTTTCGGCTGGCGGGGTACTCATCAATTAAGCAGCCATATCGACACCCTCAGTAATAACAGCCTCCCCAGCATCGACGGATTGTGGAGAGTTAATGAAGGGCAGACCCAGATCCAGTCGGCAGAGCGAGCGATTATCAACCCCGAACTCCCCGCAGCAGCCAAACAGTCTGAGTTAAATCGAATGCAGGCAGCCTGGAAGCAGATTAACGCAGGTCTTGAGGAATATGAAACCACACCCCGCAGCCCCGACGAGGACAAACTCTATCAGACGTTTAAGCAACAGTGGCAGGCGTGGAAGCAAGATCATGCTGCCTACCTTCAGGCTTACCAGGATTTTGCCCAATTAGGTGTTGTAAACCCCACTGCCAGACAGCTGGAATTGACCAGCCAGAAGCGAGAAAATTCTCCAGAAATGAAGGTGGCGATCGCTGCTGCCGAACGACTGACAAAACTCAGACAAAACGCTGTTGTCAAAAATGATGTTTCCTTTGCGGCTGCAACTAATTCATTGTTGCAACTGATCAAAATTAATCAGGATACTGCTGAAGATGCAAATAAAGCCGCCAGTGACGATACCCGCTTGACCACAGGTTGGGTGGTTACTGGGATTATTGCTGGGCCTCTAGGGGCAATCTTACTAGGATTTTTTCTGAGCAACAAAATTGCTAAACCGTTGACAGGCAAAATTGCTCAAATTGTTCAAACAATGGCTGCTTCCACCAATGAAATCGCCGCCACGGTTGAGCAACAAGAACGGACTGCGACTCGGCAGGCAAGTTCTGTCAATCAAACCACTATCACCATCGATGAATTGGGAGCCTCATCGCAGCAGTCAGCCGAACAAGCAGAATCGGCGGTAGCAGGCGCACGGCAGGCGTTGATCCTTGCAGGTAACGGTGCTGATGCTGTAAAACGCACCCTCAAGGGCATGGAAACCCTACAGCAGAAAGTCGCAGCGATCGCCGACCATATCGCACGCTTAAATGAACAAACCAAGCAGATTGGCAGTATCTCTGGTTTGGTGGGCGAGTTGGCAAGTCAGACTAATATGCTGGCGTTAAATGCGGCTGTAGAAGCAGTCCGGGCAGGGGAGCATGGGAAAGGCTTTGCTGTTGTCGCTGCTGAAATTCGCAAACTAGCAGACCAGAGCAAAAAATCAACCGAAAAGATTAACACCTTGGTAGGCGACATTCAATCTGCCATCAACATCACTGTCATTGTCACCCATGAAGGCACTAAAACTGTGGAAGAAGGGACGCGAATTGCCCAGGAAACGTCAGAATCCTTTGCAGGTGTAGAAGGTGCAGTGAATAACATCGTCATCAATAGTCAACAGATTTCACTCAATATCAATCAGCAAGCGATCGCCATTCAGCAAATTGTCTCTGCCATGAATGACCTAAATATTGCTGCGCGTGAAACTGCCAGTGGCATTAGCCAGATCCGCTCTGGTACTCAACAAATAAACGAGTCAGCGCAAGCACTTAAGGCAACCATTTAGTCGCTCAACCCCTAATTACTTAAAACTATGATGATCGATGATGAAGAACTGAGAGACGTTTTCAAAGTAGCCAGCGAAGAACATCTGCAAAACCTGGATGATGGATTACTGCATCTGGAAAACCATCCCAACGATCTGGCTGTCCTGGAAGCCTTGATGCGAGAGGCGCATTCCCTCAAAGGCGATGCCAATATGCTGGGAGTCAAAGATGTAGGCACTCTAGCACATCAAATTGAGCATATTTTGACTCAACTCAAGCAACAAGAAAACCCTGCGTCCTCGTTGGGCAATGATACAACAGAATCACCCTATGAACGCCTCGCTCATGCGATCGCCGCTATCCGCAAACTCGTTCATGAAGCCGTCACCGGAGAACCTGCCAAGGTTGATACCTTTTCTGTTCTGGCCGAATTGATGGGAGCGCAGCCAGTAAAAAGGGAAGATAATCCGACTCAAGAGCTAGAAGTCAACAGTACTGAAGTAATAAATACAGTAAAAAACAATACTTTTGATAAAGAGCGAGAGTCAAAGGAAAACGGAGCAATCCAAAATCCAAAACTTGTACTGAGCGAAGTCGAAGTATCCAAAATCGTTCGACTGAGCGAAGCCGAAGTCCAAAATCCAAAATCCCCCACCAATAGCTACCGCATCGAAACCATCCGCGTTGGTACTCGCCACCTGGATACGTTGATGACGCAAGCAGGGGAGTTAACTGTTACCAAAATTCGGATTGCTCATCGGCTGGGAGAAATTGAGGCGATCGCTAATTTGTGGGAAGAATGGAATCGAGATTTGTTCACTAATCGGTTTGCCTTCAGCCGAGAGCAACAAGGTGATTTCGCCCTCCAACGTCTAGAAACTTTTCATCATCACTCGGAAAAACGATTAGAGCAATTGGGCCATTTGGTGAAAACCTTGCAGAGTTCCCTTTCGGAAGACACAACCCGACTCGAACAACTAAGTAGCGATCTAGAAGAGGGTATTCGTACCCTGCGATTGCTGCCCTTTGCAACGATTTTCAACCTCTTTCCTCGGATGGTGCGCGATCTGGCACAGCAGCAGGGAAAATTGGTGCAGTTGATCGCAGAAGGCAAAGACACCCTTGCCGACAAACGCCTGTTGGAAGAAATGAAAGATCCGCTAATGCACATTCTGCGAAATGCGATCGATCACGGGATTGAGCCACCACAGGAACGGGAACGGCTAGGAAAACCAACAACGGCAACGATTCGGCTCAAAGCTTACCAAACTCCCACTAACATTGTGCTGGAAATCAGTGATGATGGGCGGGGGCTTGACCTGGATAGAATCAAACAAATAGCGGTGAAACGGGGCATTTGCGGGGAGGAAGAATCAGCAGCAATGACTCCCAGCCAGATCCAGGCGTTGATCTTCGCACCGGGATTTTCAACAGCCCCCCTAGTGACAGAAGTATCAGGGCGGGGTGTGGGGCTGGATGTGGTGCAAACCAATGTCGAGAAATTGAAAGGTACAATTCAGGTAGAATCGGTTCCTGGACTGGGATGTACGCTGCGCGTCAATCTCGGTATCACCTTGGCAACCGCCCATGTCTTGATTGTGCAAGTGAACCAAATGCCCTATGCCATCCCAGTGGAGTTTGTACAAACCGCTTGCTTGATAAAATCAGAAGAGATTTTTCCCTTGGAGGGACGGGACACAATAATTCGGGATAGTCAACCCATTTCGATTGTGCAGTTGGCCGATCTATTAGAACTGCCCCCGATGCCATCTGGGTTAACTCAAGAAACAGCACTTTCCTGTATTATTCTTCAGGTTGGGCAAGCACAACTGGGTGTAGTGGTGGATGCCTTAGTGGATGAGCAAGATGTATTGATTAAACCCCAAAGTCATTTACTTAAACGAGTCCGCAATGTTTCCGGGGCAACAATTTTAGGCACTGGAGATGTGTGTATGGTGCTGAATCCCCAGGATTTGGTGAAGTCAGCCCGATCGCGATCGCAGTCCATTTCTTCTACCCAAACTCGTCAACTTGCGCCTACAAAACCAACCGTTTTATTAGTGGAAGATTCTATTGCCACACGCACGCAAGAAAAGCGAATTTTAGAAACCGCAGGTTATCAAGTGATTACTGCTGTGGATGGTTTGGATGGATTGAACAAACTGCGATCGCACACCGTTGATGCTGTTGTTAGCGATGTGCAAATGCCAAATCTCGATGGCTTGGGGTTAACTGCTAAAATCCGCCAATATCAGGAATATAGCGAACTTCCAATTATCTTGGTTACTTCGCTTGCCAGCGATGAAGATAAACGTCGGGGTGCGGAAGCCGGAGCCAATGCCTACATTATCAAAGGCAGCTTTAATCAAGAAGCCTTGCTGTCAGCCCTCAAACGGTTAGTGTAGAGGTTTTCAGATGAATGAAGAATAATTTTCTCGTATAGCCGTAGTCACATAAGTTAGGACATTTTGAAAATGTGAATGCTAGGAATAGTTTTACCTTCTGCCTCCTGCCTCCTGCCTTCTGCCTCCTTCTATAAAATCTCAACTTAATGTCAATTCATGAAAAACTCTGCCCCGATTCGCGTCTTTCTGGTGGAGGATTCGCTCGTCGCCTTAACCATCCTCAAGCGAATTCTGGCGAGTTCCCCGGAAGTGGATGTGGTGGGAACTGCTCCCAATGGCGTGGAAGCATTGGAGCGAATTCCAGCCGCACAGCCGCAGGTAATCTGCACCGATTTACACATGCCCAAAATGGATGGACTGGAACTAACCCGCCGGATTATGGCAGACTATCCCCGTCCCATTCTGGTGATCAGCACCTCCGTCAACACTCAAGAAGATTCTCGCAATGTTTTTAAACTGCTGCAAGCGGGTGCTTTGGATGTTTTTCCCAAACCCAACATTGACTCACTTTCAGACTATGAACACATCAAGCACGAATTAATCAACCGGATCAAAGTTCTGGCAGGGGTTACAGTCTTTACTCGCCACACTTCCCGTGCGACGGTAGAACCCAGAAAGTATCCTGTTAGCCCTAAAAGTAAGCCAGAACCATTCAACTCAAAACCTGCCAGTAACTCGCAATTCCCGATTCGTAATTCCCCGTCCCTGCCGAAAGTCGTGGCGATCGGAGCCTCCACAGGCGGCCCCCAGGCATTGTACGCGATCCTAAAACAACTGCCTGCAAACTTTCCCGTACCCATTCTGTGCGTCCAACATATCAGCGAAGGATTTCTGCAAGGACTGGTAGATTGGCTAGCAGCAGAATGTTTCCTGCGGGTGACGATCGCCCAACCGGGAGAATTTCCCAAACCGGGTACTGTCTACTTCGCTCCCGAACGACAACACTTACAACTCGACACTCAAGGGCGATTTATCACCATCAGCACCCCTGCCGTTTCCGGGCATCGTCCCTCCGTCACAGCTTTGTTTCAAGCCGTTGCCACCTGTTACCCGCGATCGGCGGTTGGTATTTTGCTGACTGGCATGGGACGGGATGGTGCAGATGGATTACAAGCGATCGCTCAAGCCGGAGGCACTACCATTGCCCAAGATGAACAAACCTGCGTTGTCTTCGGGATGCCCAAAGAAGCGATCGCTTTGGGAGCCGCGCAACATATTTTGGCGATCGGCGAAATTGCTCCCATGCTATTGAATCGAATTTTCAGTTATAGGCTAGGTTAGGTATACCTATAACGTGCAACGCATCTTATCCAAGGGGCTAATTTTGTCCGAATGCTAGAATTTGAGCAGCACTCAGCTTAAAACTAGGAATAACTGTCGATGCCAGAGGAGTGTCGCCCATATAAATCGTGTCTTCATATTGCCCGTTCACCCATAAGCACAGCGTCACTTGCTGTATTTCCGGGTCAATAATCCAGTATTCCGCAATCCCTCGCGCCGCATATTCTGTGCGTTTGTAGCGGTAGTCTCGATCGCGATTCTGCTGTCCGGGTGACACCACTTCAATTACGATCGCAGGTGGCGGCATATCCCGTGTTAAGGTTGCCCGCTTTGCTCCTGCCAAGGCAGTTCGTGATTCTTCTGTATGAATCAGGATATCTGGCAATCGACACTTTGCCCGTCGCCCAGTTACTTCAACCTCTGTTCCCACAGCAATTAATGCAATTGGAAAATATTTTGCCAACTCAAATAACAGATATTTAGCAATGTCTAAATTGCCCTGGCTTTCAGTTGGCATTTCCACTAACTCTCCATCTACAAGCTCATAGCGCGTGTCAGTCCCGTCGTCATAGGCAAGGTATTCCTCCATTGTCATCAACTTTGGGACATTGAGTGCAATTTGAGTCATGGTTAGGAATCTCCGCGATCGCTGCCGTAAGGCTGTCAGGATAGAAAACTGGCTGTGCCAATTTTAGCAAATCTAATTCTGCACCAATGGTTTACTAATTTTGTCCAAATGCCAAAATCTGAGCAGCACTCAGCTTGAAACCAGGAATAACTGTCGATGCCAGAGGGGTATCACCCATATAAATCGTGTCTTCATATTGCCCGTTCACCCATAAACACAGCGTCATTTGTTGCCTTTCAGGGTCAATAATCCAGTATTCCGCAATCCCTCGCGCCGCATATTCTGTGCGTTTGTAACGATAGTCTCGGTCGCGGTTGTCTTGTCCAGGTGAAACCACCTCAACCACCAAGATTGGCGGTGGCATATCTTGGGTAATCGTGTTGCTGCGTTGTCCTGCCAGCGTTGCGTATCCTTCTTCACTCAGTATGGTCAGATCGGGTAAGCGCACCTTTGCTCGTTTGCCACTCACGACAATTTCCATATCTTTGAGGTTGATCAGCACAATCGAAATGTATTTTGCTAATTCCAACATCAGGAGTTTGGCAAGCTTGCAGTTTTCTGGGGATTCAGTCGGCACTTCTACTAACTCTCCATCTACAAGCTCATAGCGCGTGTCAGTACCGTCGTCATAGGCAAGGTATTCCTCCATTGTCATCAACTTGGGGACGTTGGGTGCAGTTTGAGTCATGGGTAGAAATCTCCGCGATCGCCGCCGCAAGGCTGTCAGAATAGAAAACTGGCTGTGCCAATCTTAGCAAATCCTCATTCTGCGCTAATGTTTTACCCATCGCACCCTGTTAAGCTAAACCACATCTAGTTTGCATATCTAAGATTTATATAACTATTGTGGGGTGGGCAGCGTTCGACTGAACTTCGACAAGTGTTACAGTGAGCCTGTCGAACTGCTCAGTTACCGCGATCGCGCCGAAGTCTGATGAACAAGCAGCAGATCAGGAGCCAATAAATTTTCGTACAGCTTCTCGCAATTGTTCAGCATCAAAAGGTTTGATCAGATATTCTGTTGCACCCGCCAGATGACCCTTCACCCGGTCGAAGGGGGAATCTTGAGAAGTCACCATAATCACGGGCAAATGCTGAAACTGGGGCAGGCTCCGCACCGTGCGGCAAAACTCCAACCCGTTTACATCCGGCATCTGCACATCCAATAGCAAGACTGAAATCGGTTGATGATAAATGATCGACAAGGCATCAACCGCGTTAGCGGCTGTTATTACTTGATAGCCCGGTTCTAACGCTCGTTTAATCATTTGATGAATCACAGGGCTGTCATCAAGTGCGAGAACAATCGGTGAGCTTGTCGTATCATTTGACATACTTTACAAGTCGATGAGTCAATCATCGTTGGCATTTAGCCTAGCATTCCCAAAGGAAGACTTGAACAATTGATATGTTGATAATTTTATACATACTTTAAGTACTTTTAACCAGAGGCTCAACCGGAATTTGAATCAAGAACTCGCTGCCTTTCCCAAGTTCTGAGGAGCATTTTAAAATGCCGCCATGTTTTTCAACCACAATTTGATAGCTGATGGACAGTCCTAGACCGGTTCCCTTGCCGATGGGTTTGGTGGTGAAGAATGGATTGAACAGTTTTTGCTGGGTTGTTTCTGTCATGCCAGAACCGTTATCTCGAATCCGAATCACTACACTATCTGCGTGCGAAAATTGGGATAGATCGGAACTACCCGATTTTTCTCTACTAATGAGTTCTGTTTGAATGGTAACGATCGGATTAGGCGTTTCATCTAAGGCATCGATCGCGTTACCCAAAAGATTCATAAATACTTGATTCAATTGCCCCGCATAACAATCAACAGGCGGTAAATTGTCGTATGCTTTAATCACTTGAATCTCAAACTTGGCACTAGTTAATTTCAACCGACTCTTCAAAATTAACAACGTGTTGTCAATCCCTTCATGGATATCCACAGGTTTCATCTCTGCTTCATCCAGACGCGAGAAGTTCCGCAGAGATAGGACAATTTGCCGAATTCGTTCTCCACCCATTTGCATCGATGACAATAGATTAGGCAAATCTTGCATCAAGAAATCAAGATCGATGGACTCTATCTTTTCCTGAATAGCATCAGTTCCATTGGGATAGGTTGCTTGATAAAGATGCAATAGTTCCAGCAAATCCCCAACATAGTTGGTTGCATAAGTAATATTACCGTTAATAAAGTTAACCGGGTTGTTGATTTCGTGGGCAACTCCGGCCACCAATTGTCCCAGGCTAGACATCTTCTCTTGCTGTACCAGTTGCATTTGGGTTTGCTGCAACTGGCTCAGGGCGTTTCCTAGATAGGTGGCTTGAGTTTGAGCTGCAAAGGCGGTTGCTCGTGTTTGGGCAAGCAGTTCTGCCTGATCGAGAGCGATCGCTACTTGATCGGTGACAGCTTTGAGTAACCGGACTTCGCTATCAGTCCATTGGCGCGAACCGCGACAGTGATGGCAAACAATAGCACCCAATTGACTAGAATGGGTTCTCAGTGGCAGCAACAGCACCGAGGTTACTGCCAGTTGATGCAGCAGGGCGCGATCCTCCGGGGTGAGTGCCTCTGAGGTAGTAGAAACATCCTCAATCCTTAGCATATCTAGATTTAAGATAGTTTCTGCCAGAACGGAGCTTGGGCCAAGGGAAAGTTCCCCCAACGCCATCTGAATCTCTGGGTTAGTCGCTTCGTGAGTCACCATAAAGTTGAACCGATCTTTGTTGGGCAGACACCACACAAAGTCACAGCGATCGACTTGCAACAGACTATGAATCTCATTTACTGCCGTTTGTAAAATCGTGTCCAGATCCAGAGAATTACGGATTTGATTTGCCAGATTAAACAGAATTGAATCTTGTTGACCAACTAATTCCTGAGTAATCAATTGCTGTTTTAGTTGTTTGATTTCCGGGATCGTTTGACGCAGCTTCGTGGTGTTGCGCTTTAGCTCCAATTGCGCTACCACTTGGTGGCTGAGTGTCTGCAATCCTTTTTGTTGTTTCTGACTCAGATCGCGCGGTTCAATGTCCATGACGCAGAGTGTACCCAAGACACAACCGCCAGTTATTACCAGGGGCACTCCGGCATAAAACCGGATATTGGGAGCATTTATAACGAAGGGATTGGTGGCAAAGCGGGGATCGGCCAAGGTATCTGGAATTACAAATACATCTGACTGGCGAATGGTGTAGTTACAAAATGCGAGGTCTCGGCGAATTTCTGTTAATGTGATTCCCACCTTAGACTTAACCAACTGGCGATCGGCTCCGATAAAACTCACCAGTGCCATTGGAGTTTGGCACAGATCGGCTGCCAGTGCTGTTAAGTCATCTAATGCCCGATTGGGTACAGCATCCAAACCCTGAAATTGATACACTGCTTTGAGCCGTGTCAGTTCGTTGGTGCAGGCCATCTTTGTGCAGGGGAGCATGGAATCAAGTAATAATTCAGGGATTTTCATAGTTTTATTTTAATTGAGGGGCGATCGCTAATTTGACACTGAAACAGGTACATTTGCAATCGCTACTCTAAGTTTTCTAAAGCTTTAGTTTTTATCAGTTTTTCTTTTTTATAAATATTTTAAATCAAATTATGAATGCGAGTTTAAGTATAACGCCGTCCATATGCAAATTTTGTTTTTTTGACCGCACAAAAGTTTCCAGTTTATCTAATTCCCTAACGGATGGTATTTTATCCGTTGGCGGTGCCTCCGGTAAGTTTTCGCTAATTTGTTTTACCCAGTTAATTATAGTCGTGCGATCAACCCCTGTCTGACGTTCAATTGCTCTAAAGCTAGCACCATTAACGTATGCTTTTAAGCATTCTATTTTTTCTCATCTGAGTATCCTTTTGGTGGGCTGTAGACATCAATGAATTGGCGTTAGCGTTCGCGTAGCGTCTCGTAGAGAAGCAGGGCGGAACGCACGTCGCAATTAGTACATATGTAATTCTGTTTACCTCGCCGCCAGCCATTTTTCCTAATCTCAGTACAGCCGCAGTATGGAAAATTCACAGTATGGCACCTCAATTCCTCCCACTATTATGCAACCCCGACTTTTCAATAAAGCAGCGAGGGTTCAGTTTTTCTGCCAGACATCTTCTCAAAGCCGCTTTACAACTAGCATACGAGCTTAACTTCTCGCTTATACGCCCAAGATCGGCAATGCCAAAACAAGATATGTAAAGAAGTGACTGCATAAATTTATTGAGCTTGCCCTATAGAAGTTTTGACCTACACTAGCCACTTACGTTGTGTAACTTTACTAAAGTTATCTTTTTAAATAAAAGCAATAAATTTATGAGTGATTTACTAAAGCGTTTAGAACATCTATCGCCTCAAAAACGCGAACTTGTTCTGCAAAAATTGTTGGCACAGCAATCTTCTCCAATCAACAATAAACCTAAAGTTCCACGAATTGAATCTGTTAGCACTGATAAACTAATTCCTTTATCTTTTCCTCAACAAAGACTTTGGTTTCTCGACCAAATAGAGGGTAATAGCGCTGCATATAATATGGCTGCTGCGGTAGAAATTACTGGTAATTTGCAAGTATATATCCTCGAAAAAATTATTACAGAAATCATTCAACGTCATGCAATACTTCGCACTAAATTTAAAACAATTGATGGAAATGCTGTCCAGATAATTACACCTTGTTTAACAATAGCTGTTCCAGTAATTGACTTACAAACATTGCCAGCAGAAGAACAGTTTGCCGAGGTAGAATGTTTGGCAATTGAGGAGCAACTACAACCTTTTGACCTGACAAAAGATTGTTTGTTGCGAGTGACATTACTACATTTGGCATCAGAGTCTTATGTATTGCTAGTAACGATGCACCATATTGTTTCTGATGGCTGGTCGATGGGGGTATTTCTTCAAGAGTTTTCCAGTTTATACACAGCTTTTTCTCAAAATCAACCTTCTCCACTACCGGAATTAGCCATCCAATATGCTGATTTTGCTCATTGGCAGAGGCAATGGTTGCAAGGTGAGGTATTAGAAAATCAACTCAACTACTGGCGGCAGCAGTTAGCTGGTATCCCACCAATATTAGAATTACCTACAGACCGTCCGCGTCCTCCAGTTCAAACCTTTCAAGGTCAAACTTTACATTTTGAACTCAACCAAAATCTTACAAAACAATTAAATATCCTGTGTCAAAAGTCAGGGGCAACTATGTTTATGACCCTGATGGCAGCTTTTGTAACTTTACTGTTCCGCTATAGTAACCAGTCAGATATTGTTATCGGTTCCCCGATTGCCAACCGCGATCGCCAGGAAACACACTCACTAATTGGTTTATTTGTCAATACATTAGTACTGCGGACTAATTTAGAAGGAAATCCGAGTTTTGCAGAATTACTAGAAAGGGTGCGACAAGTTGCTTTAGATGCCTATGCTCATCAAGATATGCCTTTAGAGAGATTAGTTGAAGCTTTGCAACCAGAGCGATCGCTTTCTCACATGCCTTTATTCCAAGTAGCATTTGCCATGCAGAATGCACCGATGGGTAAATTAGAATTACCCAACTTGAGCTTAAATCTCTTAAAAATCGAAAATCGTACAGCGAAATTCGATCTGACGTTATCAATGCAAGAAACCGAGTCAGGACTTTTAGGAGAATGGGAATTCAATAGCGATTTATTTGATGCTACGACTATTAGCCGCATGGCAGGACATTTTCAGACTTTGCTGGAAAATGTTGTGGCTAACCCTCAGCAAAAAATTGCGGAATTATCATTATTAAGTGCTAGGGAGCAGCACCAGTTACTTGTAGAGTGGAACGATACCCAAACTGATTATCCCCAAGGTAAATGCATTCATCAGTTGTTTGAAGAGTGGGTAGAACAAACACCAGATGCAGTGGCGGTAGTCTTTGAGAATCAGCAACTTACTTACCGAGAGTTAAATCATCGCGCCAACCAATTAGCACACCAGTTGCAAAACTTAGGTGTAAAACCAGATGTCCTGGTGGGTATCTGTGTTGAACGTTCCCTAGAGATGATCGTTGGGTTATTAGGGATTCTCAAAGCAGGTGGTGCTTATGTACCTTTAGATCCTAATTATCCGAGCGATCGCTTGGCTTTTATGCTCGATGATGCTCAATTACCAGTGCTATTGACACAACAGCGATTGGTTGAGAAGTTACCACAGCATCAAGCAGTCACAATTTGCCTGGATGCAGACTGGAACCAAATTGCCAACAATAGCAGCTCTAATCCTGTTAGTGCAGTTACCGCTTCTAATTTAGCGTATGTAATTTATACCTCTGGGTCAACGGGTAAACCCAAGGGCGTGATGGTGGCACATACTGGGTTATGTAACTTAGTAATAGCGCAAATTCAGATTTATAACGTCCAAACTGATAGTCGCATTCTCCAGTTTGCCTCCTTTAGTTTTGACGCTTCTATTTTTGAAGTTGTGATGGCTCTGGGAACGGGAGCTAGACTTTACCTGGGAACAAAAGAATCTTTATTGCCTGGTTCATCGTTAATTGAACTATTGCAAAACTACGGCATTACCCACATCACTTTACCACCATCAGCTTTAGCGGTCTTACCTGCCGAAGAACTCCCAGCTTTGCAGAATATTACTGTAGCCGGAGAAGCTTGTCCTCCCGACTTGGTTGAACGTTGGTCTTGTGGTCGGCGTTTCTTCAATGCCTACGGCCCAACAGAAGCGACTGTCTGGTCAACAGTTGCAGAATGCAGGGGTAACATCACTAACAAACCCCCCATTGGTCGTCCAATTGCCAATACACAAATATATTTGCTCGATGGAAATTTGCAACCTGTACCCGTTGGTGTTTCTGGGGAACTGCATATTGGTGGCATTGGATTAGCCAGAGGTTATCTCAACCGTCCTGAGTTGACACAACAAAAATTCATTCTTCACCCCTTTCAAAGAGGCAGGGGAGCAGGGGAGCAGGGGAGCAGGGGGGAAACAGAAGACCAATCCTTTAATTCCAAACGCCTCTATAAAACTGGGGATTTGGCACGTTATTTACCTGATGGTAATATTGAGTACTTAGGACGTATCGACCATCAAGTTAAATTACGCGGCTTTCGCATTGAATTAGGAGAAATTGAAGCTTTACTCAGCCAACACCCAGGCGTAATTCAAAATACAATCATTGTCCGTGAAGATATCCCTGGCAGTCAACGTTTAGTTGCTTATACAGTTCCTAATTCAGACCAAGTACCAACAATTAGTGACCTGCGACGATTCCTGAAGGAACGGCTACCTGAGTACATGGTACCGTCGGCTTTTGTGATGTTAGATACTCTGCCTTTAACACCAAACGGCAAAGTAGACCGTCGGGCATTACCTGCACCAGAATCCCGTCCTGAGTTAGAAGTCAACTTTGTAGCTCCACGTACCCCACAAGAAGAAAAGTTAGCAGCGATATGGGCGGATGTGTTGAGATTGCAGCAAGTTGGGATTCACGATAACTTCTTTGAAATTGGTGGCGATTCTATCCTGAGCTTGCAAATTATTGCCAGAGCCAACCAAGCCGGAATTCAATTAAATATCAAGCAGTTATTTCAGCATCAGACAATAGCTGAGTTGGCTGCTGTGGAAAACACAACACAGAGTATCAAAGCAGAACAAGGTTTAATTACAGGTTCCTTACCATTAACACCTATCCAGCATTGGTTTTTTGCACAAAATCTACCTCAACCAGCCCATTTTAATCAGTCAGTGTTGTTGGAAGTACCAGCAGACCTGAAACCAGAAATATTAGAACAAGCCTTGCAGCAATTATTATTGCACCACGATGCTTTACGTTTGAGATTTATCCAAGAAGGGGAAAGCTGGTTACAAACTAATGCTGATGCTGATGGTACAGTAACTTTAACTTGTGTAGATTTATCAGCCATGTCTGCGACAGGGCGAAGCGCGATCGCCTCACAAGAAAAACAAGCAGCCCTAGAAACTACTGCTAACAGGCTACAGGCTAGCTTAAATCTGTCACAACAGTTAATGCAAGCTGCCCTGTTCAACTTTGGTGCCGAACAACCCGCTAGATTGCTGATCGTTGTGCATCACTTAGCTGTGGATGGTGTTTCGTGGCGAATTTTGGTAGAAGACTTATTTAATGCTTATCAACAACTAAATCGGGGAGAAACAATTCAACTTCCAGCCAAAACATCTTCCTTCAAAGAATGGTCGCATCGCTTAGTTGAATATAGCAACTCAGAAGCACTCGCAGCCGAAATAGACTTTTGGTTGGCTCAGTCATCCGGCTCTACTTCTTTGCCTGTAGACTATACTCAAGCAGTTAATACCGTTGTTTCATCTGCACAAGTTTCGGTATCTCTCAACGAAGAACAAACCCGTGCTTTGCTGCAAGAAGTTCCTGCTGTTTACAACACCCAAATTAACGATGTGTTGTTAACTGCTTTGGTACAAAGTTTTGCTCAATGGACTGGTGAATCTTCCCTACTCGTTGATGTTGAAGGTCACGGACGAGAAGAACTGTTTGCAGACATCGATTTGTCGCGCACTGTCGGGTGGTTTACTTGTCTTTTCCCCATTAAATTAGAATTGGCAGCGATCGCCGATGCTGGTAAAACTTTAAAATCAATTAAAGAACAACTACGCCCTTGCCAAAAACGGGGTATTAACTACGGGATTCTCCGCTATCTCAGTCCCAATTCAGCAATTCGCCATCAACTCGCAACTGTACCCCAAGCACAAGTTAGTTTCAACTACTTGGGACAATTTGACCAATTATCGGAATCTGGATCGTGGAAATTGACCCAAGAATCTGCTGGTGCAGAGCAAAGCAAATTAGGCGATCGCACTCACTTACTAGAAGTTAACGCCTTAGTAGCATCAGGTAAGCTGCAACTTAATTGGACTTATAGCCAAAACATTTACCAACAATCGACTATTGAGGCTTTAGCTGCTGGTTTCATCAATGCACTAACAGATATTATCAATCACTGTCAGTCTGCTAATGTTGGTGGTTATACACCTTCAGATTTTCCCGAAGCTGAGTTAACTCAAAAATATCTGGACAATTTGATTGCAGAAATGGCAATCCGTGACACAGCCAGCAAAAAGAAAAATATTGAGTCGATTTATCCCCTTTCCCCGATGCAGCAAGGTATTCTCTTTCATAGCCTGTATGACCCAGAGTCTGGGGTGTATTGCGAACAGTTAAGCTGCACTCTCCACGGATATATTAATCCAACAGCCTTTGCCCAAGCTTGGCAACGAGTAGTTGAGCGTCATCCAGCTTTGCGTACCTTCTTTGTCTGGGATAATCTTGACAAGCCGCACCAAGTCGTTTGCAAAACTGTAAATCTACCTTTTGCTGCTGATGACTGGCGTTCTCTATCGCCTACCCAGCAACAAGAACAACTTACAGCTTTTCAAGAAGCAGATAGAAACAGGGGTTTTGAACTTAACCAAGCTCCCTTGATGCGTTGTAGTCTCATCCAAACAGCAGATGATACTTACGAATTTGTCTGGACTTTCCATCATTTGTTGATAGATGGATGGTCTTTACCTATCGTGGTTCAAGAAGCTTTTGCTTTCTATGAAGCTGCGAATCGGGGTAATGATTTATATCTAAAAACCCCCCGTCCCTTCCGAGATTATATAACTTGGTTGCAACAACAAGACCTTTCCCAAGCCAAAGAATTTTGGAAGCGATCGCTTCAAGGTTTTACAGCCCCAACTTTACTAATTGCAGATAAGTCTGTTGTTCACAATTCCCAGCAAAAGCAAACTTATCACGAGCAGCATATTCAATTATCACAAGCATTAACAACTACGCTGGAATCTCTAGCTAGACAACATCAATTGACTCTTAACACTGTAGTACAAGGAATTTGGGCACTGTTACTCAGCCATTACAGCAGTCAAAAAGATGTAGTATTTGGCACAACTGTATCCGGTCGACCTCCATCTCTTGTGGGTGTAGAAACTATGGTAGGCATGTTTATCAATGCGTTACCAGTACGGGTACAAGTATTAGAAGATTCTCAAATATTACCTTGGCTGAAAAATTTACACATACAGCAGGTAGAACGGGAGCAATACTCTTATACTCCCTTAGTGGAAATTCAACGGGTAAGTGAAATAGTTAGCGGCACACCAATGTTTGAGACTAACGTCGCATTTTATAATTACCCGGTAGATCCTGCTTTGCAAAATTCCAATAGGGGCTTAAAAATTGACAACATCAGTAATTATGAACGCACAAAATATCCTTTGATGTTAGTAATTATGCCTGGTGAAAATTTATCTGTGGGACTGAGCTATGAAGGCAACCGCTTTACTCACGATACTATTGCTGACATTCTAGACAACTTTGCAACTATTGCTAACAAAATTACTGAACAGCCTGATGCTAAGTTGAAAACATTAGCAGAAATACTTGTCCAAGCAGACAAACAAAAACAACTCATCAAAGACCAAAAAATGGCAGCAACAGCAATTAATAAGTTGAACAAATTCAAACGTAAATCCGCTTAAGTTTCTGGCGTTGCTAATCAAGTGTAAATGTTCCTCACGCAGAGAAGCAAAGCATAGTCTTTTATCCTCTGCGTCTCTGCGTGAAACAAAAAAATATATTAACCAACACGAATCAAAATGAACGACTTAGAACTAACAACAAACAGCATCAAAAAACTACAAATCGGCAAGCGCAAAGTAGTTGAAAAATTAGTCAACATAGAACTGCTCAACTCAGCCAATCCTCTACCGTTAGTTATTTCACCTGCTGTAGATGGAATCAATTTAATTAATTGGACGCAGCAAAACCGCGATCTGATTGAAACTAATTTACTTAAAAATGGTGGCATACTTTTCCGAAATTTCCACGTCAATACAGTCGAAGATTTCCAAAGGTTTGTGCAGGTGGCTTCAACCGGAGAACTCTTAGATTACACCTATCGTTCAACGCCACGCACAGAAGTAAGCGATAAAATCTACACTTCAACTGAATATCCCGCAGATGAAGCAATTCCCCTACATAACGAAAATGCTTACTCTCCCATTTATCCCATGAAGATATGGTTTTTCTGCGTTAAAGCATCTGAAATTGGCGGAGAAACACCAATCGCTGATAGCCGTAAAATTTTTGAACGCATCAACCCGTCTATCAAAGAACGGTTTATCGAAAAGAAAGTTATGTATGTGCGAAATTATGGCGATTTAGATTTGCCTTGGCAAGAAGTTTTTCAAACCACAAATAAATCTGAGGTAGAAAGTCATTGCCGCAAGTTGGGTATCTCTTTTGAATGGACAGGTAACAATACCCTCAGAACAAGCCAAGTTTGTCAAGCTGTTGCCAGACATCCAAAAACTGGTGAAATGGTATGGTTTAACCAAGCTCATTTGTTCCATATTTCCAGCTTGAAAGTAGAAGTACGCGACTCATTGTCTGCATTACTCAAAGAAGATGAATTTCCTCGCAATGCCTATTATGGTGATGGTTCTCCTATTGAAGTCTCTGTTTTAGATGAAATCCGGGAAATATATCGCCAAGAAGCAGTTATTTATCCTTGGCAGGAAGGAGATGTGTTGATGCTGGACAATATGTTGGCAGCACATGGACGGATGCCATTCGTCGGCAAAAGAAAAATTGTAGTTGCGATGGCAGAATCTTGTTAAAGCAGTTTTCTTTTGCTTTTTTTCAACGCAAAGGTACGCGGAGGTTAGCGCAAAGGTACGCAGAGGGTTTTTAATGTTATCCTCCCAAATGCTTATTAGGTAAGTATTTGGGAGTTTTTGTTTAAAATCTGGCAACTTACAGCATAAATTGATTTGACTACCCCTATTAAAACATTGATGCAGGTGCGACTTCGTTCAATTTACATAACTTGTATCGCCAGTATTGATTAATTGAAAAGGATTTCAATTTTATGCACGCTGAAATGACCAATTTGATTCGCATTTCTCCTCAGCAAAAGCATTTATGGTTGCAACAAAAGGATAATTATCAAGCTTATTGCTCCCAAATTGCGATAAATATCGGAGGTAATCTTAACCCTGATATTCTTAAATTAGCTTTAGCAAATATCAGCGATCGCCACGAAATATTTCGCACTGCTTTTCATTCCTTACCAGGTATGAATATTCCATTACAATCAATTAGCGATGCTCCGAAGAGAGCTGCCAAGGGCGATCGCAGCACAATTTCACTTGGAGAAGACGACTGGAGTAGTTTAACTTCTCAAGTACAACAAGCTAAAATTGATGCGCTTTTCCAAGATCAAAGCCTCCGAGTTTTTGATTTTGAACAAGCCGCAAGTTTACATTTTATCTTAAGTAAATTAGCTTCAGACAAGCATATACTGTTTATCAGCTTGCCTGCTTTATATGCAGATATAACAACACTCAATAATCTTATATGTGAAATCGGTCGTTCTTATACAGCATGTTTACACGGCGAAGAACTATCAGATGAAGCGATGCAATATGCAGATATTTCTGAATGGCTAAATGAATTATTAGAGTCTGAGGAGACAGAGACAGCAAGAACTTATTGGCATCAGCAAGATATTTCTTCTGTATTAAATTTGCGAATTCCCTTTGAAAGTAAAAATGTCAATCAGTCATCTGGAGAAATTGTATTTGTACCTCAATCGCTCTTTTTGAAGGTTAATCGAGATACGGTAGAAAAACTGGAAATATTGCAAGAAAATTATCAAACTTCAATTGAAGCAATTTTATTAGCTTGTTGGCAAGTACTACTTTGGCGGTTAAGCGGTCAGTCTGATATTGTGATTGGGACTGCTAGCGATGGACGCGAATATGACGAATTAAAAGAAGTTTTAGGACTTTTAACTAAATATTTGCCCACTCATTCGCACTTAGAGGATACTTTAAAATTCTCAAAACTTATGGAAAAAGTTTCTGAGTCTTTTCGTTTTGCCAAACAATGGCAAGAGTATTTTGACTGGGAACATCTAACCGCTACAAATGAGAAATTTGCTTCTCGTGCATTTTTTCCTTTCTGTTTTGATTTTACAAAACAATCACAGAGCTATGTAAATGCTGATATTTCCTTTTCGGAATCTAAAAAATCCGCCAACGTAGAGAAATATCAAATTAAGCTCTCCAGTGGCTACAGCCAAAATAATTTATTTTTGAATTTTGATTACGATTCTAGTTTAGTTTCAGAGGATAGTATCAAAATCATTGCTGGACAATATCTGACATTAATAGAAAGTGTCACTCATAATCCAGAAGCAGCAATCATTGATTTAAATATGATTGGTGAAAGCGATCGCCAAAAACTATTGATTGATTTTAACAATACAAAAACAGAATTTCCACAAGATAAATGTATCCATCAACTATTTGCAGAACAAGTAGAACGCACACCCAAGAACATCGCCATTGAATTTAATAACGAGCATCTCACTTATGCACAATTAAACGCCAAGTCCAACCAGCTAGCGCATCAACTACAAAAGTTGGGAGTAAAACCAGAAGTATTGGTAGGAATTTGTGTAGAACGTTCCTTAGATATGCTGATTGGTATCCTTGGTATCCTCAAAGCAGGTGGTGCATATATACCATTCGATCCCACATATCCCCAAGAACGCCTGGGATTTATGTTAGAAGATGCTCAAATTCCTATACTGTTAACTCAACAAAGACTTGTAGATAAGTTTGTTGAACATAACACCCATTTAATTTGTCTCGATCGAGATTTCCCGGAAAATGTCACACTCAGCATTGAAAATCCTGTAAGCGAAGTCACGCCTGAAAATTTAGCTTATATAATCTATACCTCTGGTTCTACAGGAAAACCCAAGGGAACTATGATTCCTCACAGAGGTTTAGTTAATTACCTGAGCTGGTCTACAAACGCTTATGCGATCGCCCAAGGTTACGGCGCTCCAGTACAATCTTCCATAGGGTTTGACGCAACGATTACCAGCTTATTCTCACCGTTATTGGTCGGACAAAGGGTAGTACTGTTGCCTGAGAAGGAAGAAATTGAAGCATTGTCAGCACTTTTGCAGTCTGATAAAAACTATAGCTTGGTTAAAATTACTCCAGCTCACCTAGAAATGCTCAATCAGATGTTACCTAACCGCGAAGGTGTAACGAAAACGAGAGCATTAATCATCGGTGGTGAAGCATTATTGGGTAAAAGCTTGAAATTTTGGCGCGATAATGCTCCAAATACCAGAATAATTAACGAATACGGCCCAACCGAAACTGTTGTTGGTTGTTGTGTTTATGAAGTTGACGAGCAAACTTCTTTATCAGGTGCAATTTTAATAGGTCGTCCTATTGCAAATACTCAACTTTACTTGCTTGATAAAAATCAAAAACTTGTACCAATTGGTGTTCCCGGCGAACTATATATTGGTGGTGCAGGAGTAGCTAGGGGTTATCTCAATCGCCCAGAATTAACACAACAGCGATTTATTCTCAATCCTTTTAGCGATGAACCTAATTCTCGCCTATATAAAACAGGGGATTTAGCGCGATATTTACCTGATGGTAATATAGAGTACCTCGGACGCATTGACCATCAAGTTAAAATTCGCGGCTTCCGCATTGAACTAGAAGAAATTGAGTCTTTACTGGCTCAACATCCCTTAGTAAATTCTGTTACGGTTATTGCCAGGGAAGATCAACCTGGAGACAAACGTTTAGTAAGTTATATTGTTCCTCAAGAGCAAGCCCCAACAAGTAGCGAACTGCGCCAATTTTTACAGGAAAAGTTACCCGAATACATGATACCTTCTGCCTTTTTAATGTTAGAGGTAATACCTCTAACCGCTCATGGCAAGGTAGACCGGCAAGCTTTACCGCAACCCGATACATCTCGTCTCGGTACACTCAAAACCGAATTTTTAGCACCACAAAATGATTTAGAACAGAAATTAGCTAATATTTGGGAAAATCTACTCAACGTCCATCCTGTGGGAGTAAAGGATAATTTCTTCGATTTGGGCGGTCACTCGCTGTTAGCTGTACGCTTAATGGCTCATCTTAACCAAGAGTTTGGTAAAAACTTGTCTTTAGCGACACTTTTCCAAAATCCTACAATTGAAAAACTGGCTAATATTCTTCGCCTAGAAACAGAAATATTATCTTGGTCTGCCTTGGTAGAAATTCAAAAAGGTAATTCCAAGTATCCTTTTTTCTGCTTACCTGGGGGTGGCGGCAATGTCCTCTATCTACATAATTTAGCTCGTTATTTAGGGGAAAACCAAACATTTTATGGGTTGCAAGCACCTGGTTTAAATGGGGAATCAGAACCATTGATTTGTGTTGAGGATATGGCAGCTTATTATATCCAGGCGATAAAAACCGTTCAGCCTGAAGGGCCATATTTTCTTGGAGGTCACTCTTTTGGAGGTATTGTTGCTTATGAAATGGCTCAACAGTTAATCAAATCAGGAAATGAGGTTGCTCTGGTTGCGATTTTAGACGCTCCGGCCCCGGTTGCTAGCGACAAACCCTTATATATTGATGTCGATGATGCAACTAGACTGACCGAAACTGCTCGTCTCATCGAACGCTGGGCAGGCAAAAACCTAGATATATCCTATGAGATGCTCCAGCCGCTAGAACTCGACGAACAATTGGAATATCTCAAAGAGCGATTAATCACCGTTGATTTACTGCCTGCTGGTACTGATACAAAGCAAGTGCGTGGTTTGGTGCAAGTTTTCGAGGCAAATCTGCAAGCTAGTATCAAATATTTACCACAAGAAGCTTATCCCAATCGCCTGACTCTGTTGCGAGCTAGCGAAGTGAATGCGGAGGATGCTGCACTTTTAACTGATTTACGCGAAGATCCCGCTTGGGGATGGGGACAGTTTTCCGCTCAAAACATCGATATTCACGTTGTTCCAGGCGACCATATTACGATGATGGCTCAACCTCATATTCTAACTGTTGCAGAACAGCTAGGAATCTGCATTGAGCAAGCAAATGTAGGTAAATAAGGAGTATTGAAATGAGCCAACATCCAAAAAATACAGGAATGCAAATTTTTACCCTCATCTGGTTTGGACAGATGATTTCCCTCATCGGCTCTCAGTTAACTAACTTTGCCTTGGGTGTATGGGTATACCAGCGAACTGGTTCGGTAACACAGTTCGCCCTCATTTCACTATTTACTAGCTTGCCCATGATTCTGATTTCCCCTGTAGCAGGTACGCTGGTAGACCAATTTCCCCGCCGTTGGATGATGGTATTTAGTGACTTAGGAGCAGGTATTTCTACGGGGGTAATTGCGATTTTGTTAGCGACAGATGATTTAGCCATTTGGCACATATACGTAGGCGCTGCCATTAGTTCCTGCTTTAGTGCCTTTCAATGGCCAGCTTATACAGCTGCTACCACTCTCCTTGTCCCGCCACAAAAACTGGCACGCGCCAACGGTATGCTGCAAATCGGGGAAGCAGCTGGTCGGTTGGTTGCACCAATGCTAGGAGGTGTACTGCTGCTGTTTCTCGAAATTGATGGCATTATCTTCATTGATTTTGCCACCTTTGTTTTTGCTCTGAGTACTCTGTTACTAGTTCCGTTTCCCAAACAGTACATTGATAGACATCGCGCCGAAAAAACTCTTTGGTTTAAGGAAGCATCCTACGGCTTGGTATATTTAGTGAAAAGAAGAGGACTGTTTGCACTGCTACTTTTCTTTGCCGTTAACAATTTTCTTGTCGGCATTGTGCAGATGCTAATTACACCTCTAGTCTTGTCTTTTGCTTCAGCTACAGACTTAGGTACAATTATGACCGCTGGTGGTGTGGGAATGCTGGTCAGTAGCGTTCTCATCAGTACAGTCAAATCGCCGCAGCATTTAATTCTCAGTATATTTACTTTTATGCTGCTAGGTGGAATCTGCATTACCTGTGCAGGATTTTATCAATCTGTTTTAGTCTTAGCACTGATAGCTTTTCTATTTTTCTTTGGTCTACCAATTATTAACAGTTCAGCCCAAGTTATTTTCCAAAAGAAAGTACCCTCCAGTCTCCAAGGTCGAGTTTTTGCAACAATCGGAGCGATCGCTAACGCGTCACAGCCTTTTGCTTACACAGTTGCAGGGCCAATGGCAGATAAAATCTTTGAGCCATTAATGACTCCGAACGGACTTTTAGCAGGAAGTATAGGAAAAATTATTGGTGTCGGTCAAGGACGTGGTATTGGTTTGATGTTTATTGTCATGGGAATACTAACTGTATTGGTAACAATTATTGCTTATCAGTATAAATCGTTGAGACTGGTAGAAAAGATTGTGCCCGATGCTATTAACCCAAGTTGCTAAGTAGAAGGCAGGAGGCAGGAGGCAGAGGGCAGAAGGTAAAACCCAATTACTGACAGGGTTTCACAGGTTGACGTTTTACATTTAATTATGTCCACCTACTTAATTGTACTTCCTTAAGTCATAAAATCCCCTCCAGATGAGAAATACGAGGGGTTTATGCTCAACGAAATAATGCCATCTATACTTAGCACTTAACACTCTTGCTCCCCCAGCTTAACTTTATTAACTGAACCATATTGGGTGGGGAAAGCCATACCACAAGACAATTTGGGATATTTTTTGATTTATCAGTTCCCAAGCAAATGCATAAAAGAATTGGCTTACCCCCTATCAAGATACAGAGCGAGATGATTCGGAATTGAAGAATATTTACGAATTACAAATCTCAACATCTAAAATTGCACGAATATTAAATGAGGTTGACCTCCAATGGACATTTTTCGCAAACCAATAAACTTTGATACAAAATCTAAAAAGTGGAGGCTAGCTTTAATAGTTCCTGTAGGACTAGCGGCTGTTGGTGTACCAACCTATATTTTTTCCACTAGCTCAAATTTTAATTTGCAATCTACGAAGCAGAGTAATATTGCCCCAGTAGTTCCAGTTCAACAACCTGTAAATCCAACAGTTGCAGCTTTGGGACGTATCCAAACAAAGGATAAAATCATTAACTTATCTGGTCCATCAGCTTTGCAAACTGCTAGGTTAGATCGGGTTGTGGTAAAAGAAGGCGATAATGTTCGTCGCGGACAATTAATTGCTGTTCTTGATAACGTCAGTCAACTGCAAACAAGCCTAAATAAAGCACAAATAGGTGTTCGAGTTGCTCAAGCGCAACTGATGCAAGCTAAAGCGGGGACTACAAAACAAGGAGAAATTGCCGCTCAACAAGCACGCATTGCAGATTTAGAAGCGCAGTTTCAAGGAGATATTAACATTCAAAAAGCTAAGATTGCTGGATTGCAAGCGCAGTTGAGAAATGCCCAGACGGAATATGCACGCTTTCAATCTTTATACGACCAAGGAGCTATATCTGCGGTCACTAAAGATACTAAAGTTTTAGCAGTAGAAACTTTGCAAGCACAATTCAAAGAAGGTAAAAGTTCTCTCAACCAAACTTTATCGTCGTTTCCCAATCAGATTAGACAAGCTAAAGCTAGCTTGGAAGAGTTAAAAGAAGTTCGTCCTGTAGATGTGCAGGTTGCTCAAAGCGAGTTGGAAAAAGCAAAAGCAGCTGTTCTGGAAGCCAAAGCTAACTTAGATTTAGCTTACGTGAAAACCCCAATGGGTGGAAAAATTTTAAAAGTTAATACTTTTCCGGGAGAAACTATTAGTGAAAAGGGAATAGTCGATCTAGCTCAAACTCAAACTATGTATGTAGTTGCAGAAATTTACGAGACTGACATTAACAAAATTAAAGTAGGTCAAAAAGCTTTGATATCGAGTATTGCATTACCTAGAAAATTTTCTGGAACTGTTGAAACAATAGGTGTCCAAATAGGTAAGAGAAATGTTGTCAACAATGACCCAGCCATCAATATAGATTCAAGAATTGCAGAAGTAAAAGTTCGCTTAAATCCCAATGATACTGACGAAGCCGCTAAGTTTATTAATCTGCAAGTCAATGTCAAATTAGAAACTGATATCAATAGTTAAGTTAAATTAATAGATAAATACTAAAATATGAGCGCTACAACACCAGTTGCTTGGTTACAATTAATTCATCGCAAATCCCGACTAGTAGTAACAATTACTGGCGTTACTTTTGCTGTGATGTTGATGTTTATTCAATTGGGTTTTCGAGACGGTCTTTTTGAAGATGCTGTTGTATTCCATAAAAAAATACAAGCAGATTTAGTACTGTTACATCGCGATACCGAGCGCTTTTTTGATATGAAAGTCTTTCCACGACGCTATTTGTATAACATCTCAGCAGTTGATGGCATCGCATCAGTTAATCCTTTCTATTTTTCCGTTACAAATTTCAAAAATCCTGAAACTTTTGTCAATAGACCAATCGCTATTGCTGGTTTTACACCCGATCAACCTGTTTTTAATTTGCCAGAAGTAAATCAACAGAAAGAACTGATAAAAGCTGCTAACACTATACTATTTGATAGACTTTCTCGACCTGAATTTGGCCCAATCGTTGCAGAATTAGAAAAGCATGGAGAAGTAATAACAGAAGTATCTAATCGCCAAATAAAAGTGAAAGGATTATTTTCTCTAGGAGGTGGGGTGATGACAGCTGATGGTGTAATCATCACCAGTGATTTAAACTACTCTGAGATTTTAAACCACCCATTAGAAAAAGTTCAGATGGGAGTCATTCAGGTTAAACCTGGTGTTGACCCTGAAAGTATAATCAAAAAAATCTCAAAAGACTTACCTCAAGACGTGAAATTAATGACTCTAGAAAATTATATCAAACTAGAGAAAGACGTTTTAGCACAATCTACACCTATAGGATTTATTTTTAATATGGGTACTGTGATTGGCTGTGTATTTGGTGGCATTATTGTTTATCAAATTCTATACACACAAATTTCTGATAGCTTATTTATTTATGCAACATTTAAAGCTATTGGATACGCAAATTCTTACTTGGTAAAGGTGGTTTTACAACAAGCAATTTTAATGTCCTTGATTGGATATATCCCTGGATTTGCTGTTTGCATGTATCTTTATAACTTTGTTCAAGAGGCTACCCGTTTACCAATGATTATGACTATTACTAGGGGTGTAACAGTTATGTTGCTCACAATTGTTATGTGTTCTCTTGCAGGAATGTTAGCGATGAATAAACTTCGTTCTGCTGACCCTGCCGAACTTTTTGGCTAAAGTCATACCATCATTAATAACCTTAGCCTTTTCGGAATATTTACACCACAAATTTATCTATCCTCTAATTTTGAGGTAATCACTATGTCACAAGGTTCTATCATATCTGTTCAGCATCTCAACCACTACTTTGGTAAAGGCTCATTACGAAAACAGGTTTTATTTGATGTTAGCTTGTCAATTCAATCTGGTGAAATTGTAATTTTGACTGGCCCTTCTGGCTCAGGTAAAACAACTTTATTAAGTCTAATGGCTGGTTTACGGAGTGTGCAAGAAGGTAGCGTGAAAGTTTTGGAAAGGGAAATATATCGAGCTAGCAATCAGAAGCTATTACAACTACGCCGTCAAACTGGATATATTTTCCAAAAACATAATTTAGTACCTTTTCTAACTGCTAGTCAAAATGTACAAATGACTATGGAATTGGCTCGAAATATGTCTCGTAAAGAAATGTGTAACCGAGCAGAAGCAATGTTGGAAATAGTAGGTTTGAATCACCGCATTCATTATTATCCTGAGCAACTTTCAGAAGGACAAAAACAACGTGTGGCGTTTGCACGAGCGCTAGTTACTCAACCTAAATTAATTCTTGCTGACGAACCAACAGCATCGCTAGATAAAAACAGTACTCATACAGTCGTTGAAATTTTAAAAGAATGCGCCAGATATCAAGGTTGTTCCATTCTTTTAATTACTCATGATAATCGCATCCTTGATATGGCTGACCGCATCATTCACATGGAAGATGGTCAGTTAAAAAATGATGTACGCGCTGCCTAATAAGTAGTAGACAAAAATTCATAAGGTCAAATAAAACTTGATTTCTAGAGACCTTAACTGTAAGGTTTCTATTTACATCTAACTAAAGTAAAGCTAAATTATCTATGACAATTTAACTGCTTGGCAAGGCCATACTAGCAGTATATTTTTGATACATATGTTCTTTAGCGTTTGTTTTCCCATGAAGGAGGAAAGTTTTATTTATTCGCTAAATGTCTGTTTTCTGCATAATTCTTGAGGATGCAACACTATTAAAGAAAAAAATAATGTTTGCTCCAAATTAATCGGGTATTAGAAATGATTACAAAAATTGAGTCAGGAACTTTAATAAATAACCGTTATCAGATTCAGAAATTTCTTGGTAAGGGAGGATTTGGACGAACTTACCTAGCATTAGACAATCAGCGATTTGATGAACCTTGTGTTTTGAAAGAGTTTGTACCAACAGCGTCAAAAGCAGAAAATCTACGGAAATCCCAGGATTTATTCGAGCGTGAAGCAAAAGTTTTATACCAGATTCAGCATCCTCAAGTCCCCAAATTTTTAGCTTGGTTTATAGATAACCAACGAATCTTTATTGTTCAGGAATATATTAACGGCAAAACTTATTCTGAAATTTTCTCAGAACGCTTGGTGCAGACAGGTCAGCCTTTTTCTGAAATAGAAGTGAGAACATGGCTGACAGATGTATTGCCAGTTTTAGACTATCTCCACGAACGTAAAATAATTCACAGAGATATTTCACTAGAGAATATCATGCTACCTCATAATCAATCTAAACCTGTGTTGATTGATTTTGGCACAGTTAAAGAAAATTACACGCAGATTATGTCTGCTGATTCTCTAAACTTTTATAACTCAATTCGTATTTCAGTAGTTGGAAAGTTTGGTTATTCTCCACCTGAGCAGTTACGTTTAGGATATTCCTATCCTTCTAGTGATATCTATGCACTTGGTGTTTGTACAGTGATTCTTTTAACTGGAAAAATGCCACATGCTCTCTTAGATGAATCACTAAATTGGCAATGGCGTTCTCAAGTCAATATAAGCGATGATTTTGCCAAAATTATCGAAAAAATGTTAGTAGAAGAACCAAATGCCCGCTTTCAGTCAGCTAAAGAAATTCTCCTTGTCTTGAATAATCTAGACAGTAGTTCATCTGTTTTACCTCGTTTTGACTTCAAAATCACATCTCCGATAAAGGCTATTAAGATTCGTAGACAAAAAAAAGAAACTAATAAGGCATTAGAAGAACTATTAATTTTACAAAATTTAGAACGTAATCTGAGACAATCTAATAATATAAATGAAAATATTAGTCTGCAAAAACCTATTTATCTCAACTTAAATTTATCAGAGTATATAAAGCAAAAATCGAGTGTTAATTCTGAGTCTTCTACTCATGCCTTGATTAAAAACTCGACAATACTCACAAAAATTAATAATTTTTTAACGAAAATAACTACTAAGGAAGTAGCAGAAAATAATGAGTGTAATAACAAAATTTATATTCAACTTAACATACATAATTTTCTGGATAATTGTTCGGTAACTAGTAATTTACAGCTTTTTGAACTTCTCAAGAAAGAATATACTAACTTTGTTGGGCCAATTGCACAGCTAATTATTAATCAAGTACTAGTAAGTTTTCCAGATTGTTCTATTAAACAAATTATTGAAATATTAACAGCAGAAATTCCTGAAAAATTAATGGCAGAACAGTTTCAAAAGCACATGTATAAGATAATTGAATCAAAATTGTATATTTTACAAACTACTGAATAAGTAGCTGTAATCAACTGTATGTCAGAATAACTTTTGTAGGCGATCGCAGCTCCCAAAGCGCTTTAAATCTAGGGTTTTTCGCCACATCAATATTTATAAGTTAACTATATCGCTTATAAATCCTTTATAAATTACTTAATATTTTATTTTTTACTCTTTTCCTTCAAAGACGCTATATGAAAAGCGATGGCGGAGGCGTTCGACAAATTATTTAGGGTTTTATATATTTATTAATATTTGCTATTTACGGTTATCTTTTCTAAAAACTGCTTTTTACTTGCATAATTTTGTAGATTAGATCGGTAATATACATTGTAAGCAACTTTCCTAATCTTTTGAATGAATTTACTCATCTTAGTTATATATTAGAGTAGAAAAATGAACTTTTTAGTATTGGTTAATCAGCAGCAAGAAGAAAGACAAATTCTTGATGAAAGTAACCTCAACCTAAATAAACATTCTGTCAGGAACATAATTAGTATTCGAGGTGCTAATTATTCCACTCAAACTATTGAAAAAGCCGTAAATCAAAGCCATCCTTCCTTAAGACAAAATGCAGGAGTGGCATTTACCGTCGAAGTTAATTATCTAGAACGACTAGTAGTTATTCAGGAAGTAAAGAGAACCTATTCACGTATTCTGAACGTGGATGAAGTAATTCAAGCTATCCGTTTTGCTGTGTTGGAAGAACATGGATTGCAAATATATGCTGTAGTACTTCTAAAGGCAACTAGTCTCCCAAAAGACTCTGATGGAAAGATTGACCGTCAAACTTGTCAGAAAATTTTTCTGAATGCAACTTTGGATGCAATCCATACTTGGACAGTAAACCCTCAACAAGATTTGCAGCAACTACAGGCAGATGTAGATGCTTTGTTAGAAAACATACAAATGTCTCAACAGGCACAGTTCAAAGTCTCTTAACTTCACTATTAATTACAAACTCCGTCCATTACTAGATTTCTTATAAGGAAAAAGCAAATGATTACTAGCCTCAACAATTTTGCCAATAAAAATAATGTTAACTTTTCTACTTTAATAGGCCTTTTAACTTATAGAGCGCACAATCAACCTGAGCAAACAGCTTATACTTTTCTTGTTGATGGAGAAACAGAAAGCGTTAACTTAACTTATCAAGAATTAGATCGAAAAGCACGCGCGATCGCTACTCAACTTCTGCAACAGGGAGTACCAGGTTCGCGGGCTTTGTTACTGTATCCACCTGGACTAGAATTTATCGCCGCCTTTTTTGGTTGTTTATATGCTGGTTTTGTCGCAGTTCCAGCTTATCCACCCCGACGCAATCAAAAAATGTCTAGGCTACAGGCGATCGTAGCTGATGCTGAAGCGGTAGTAGCATTGACTACAGAATCTATATTGACAACCATCTCGCCTCAATTAGCTGAAAATATTACATTGGCGGTGATACCCTGGATCGCAACTGATAGTATTAACATCGGTATAGTTGAAAATTGGCAGCATCCAAATGTCAATAGTGATACTTTGGCTTTTCTGCAATACACTTCGGGTTCTACTGGCACACCGAAAGGAGTAATGATTACCCACGGTAATTTATTGCATAATTCCCAATTAATCTATAACTTTTATCAACACACACCCCAAAGCCAAGGTGTAATTTGGCTGCCACCATATCACGATATGGGATTAATTGGCGGGGTTTTGCAACCGATATATGGTGGTTTTCCAGTAACGCTGATGGCACCGGTTGCTTTTCTGCAAAAGCCTTTCCGTTGGTTGCAGGCGATTTCTAATTACAAAGCAACTACCAGTGGCGGCCCAGATTTTGCTTATGACCTCGCCTGTCGCCAAATTACCCCCGAACAACTAGCAAGTCTTGATTTGAGTAGTTGGAAAGTTGCGTTTACAGGTGCTGAACCGATACGGGCCGAAACACTGGAACGTTTTGCCGAAACTTTTGCTCCTTGCGGTTTCCGTCAAGAAGCTTTCTATCCTTGTTATGGGATGGCGGAAACGACTTTAATTGTATCTGGCGGTTTAACATCTGAAGTTCCAATTGTTCGTCATATTCAAACCACAGCTTTGTCACAAAACCAAGTCATAGATACTACTGCTGAAGCTGGCGGCAAAGCGATTGTTGGTTGCGGTAAAAGTAGCCCAGACCAAAAAGTATTGGTTGTAAATCCCGAATCATTTATGCCTTGTGCAGATGGACAAGTGGGAGAAGTTTGGGTATCAGGGCCTAGCGTTGCTCAAGGTTACTGGAATAATCCCGAACAAACAAAAAATACTTTTCATGCGTATCTTGCAGACAATACAACTGGCCCTTTTTTGCGGACTGGAGATTTAGGCTGTTTACAGGATGGTGAGTTGTTTATCACTGGCCGTCTCAAAGATTTAATTATTATTATGGGTCGCAACCATTATCCGCAAGATATTGAATTCACCGTGGAAAATTGTCATCCGGCACTACGTCCTGCTAGTGGTGCAGCCTTTGCAGTCGAAATCAATAACTCAGAAAGGTTGGTCATAGTCCAAGAAGTCGAACGCTCTCATCTCCGCAAACTCAACGCTGATGAAGTCATAGCAGCAATTCGTAAAGCTGTAGCCGAACACCATGACTTGCCAATTCATGCCATTGTCTTAATTAAAACAAACAGTTTGCCGAAAACTTCTTCCGGCAAAGTGCGACGCAGTACCTGCCGGGCTGAGTTGGAAGGTGGTACTCTTGATGTAGTTGCCCAGTGGAGTGCTGATGCTCCCAACAAAACGCAAGAATCAATTGCACTACAAGTAGAACAAACAGTCAACACCGAAGCGATCGCAGCTTGGTTAGTTGCAAAAGTTACTGAACAATTGCAATCTCCCCAGGAAATTAATATTGACGAACCGCTGGCACAATACGGGCTGGGTTCGTTGGCAGCCGTGAGAATTTCTGGAGAATTACAAGAATGGTTAGGACGGGAACTTTCACCGACGCTGTTATATGATTACCCTTCTATCGCTGTTTTGGCACAATATTTAGGTGATGGAGTGTCACAACCGAAGATAATAGCGCAGCCGCAAACAGAAAATAATGCGATCGCGATCGTTGGTATTGGTTGCCGTTACCCTGGTGCTAATAACCCAGAAGCCTTTTGGCAATTACTCCGTAATGGTGTTGATGCTATTAGTGAAGTACCTAAACAGCGATGGAATATCGATACTTTCTACGATCCAAACCGTGCAACACCAGGCAAAATGAATACTCGTTGGGGTGGCTTTTTAGAGCAAGTAGACCAATTTGACGCGCAATTTTTTGGCATTTCCCCACGCGAAGCAGAATCTCTCGACCCGCAACAGAGATTATTACTAGAAGTTAGCTGGGAAGCGCTAGAAAATGCAGCTTATCCACCAGATAAATTAGCAGGAACCAATACAGGTGTCTTTGTCGGGATTAGTAATTTTGATTACTCTCAGTTGCAATCCAAACAAATTACTGGATTAGATGCTTACACGGGTACAGGTAACGCTTTTAGCATCGCCGCTAACCGTATTTCCTATTTGTTAGATTTGCGCGGGCCGAGTTTGGCAGTAGATACAGCTTGTTCTTCATCTTTAGTTGCAGTTCACCAAGCTTGTCAAAGTCTGCGTCAGGGAGAATGCGAACTGGCCTTAGCTGCTGGTGTAAACTTAATTCTCACCCCACAATTGACGATTACATTTTCCCAAGCCGGGATGATGGCTAGTGATGGTCGTTGTAAAACTTTTGATGCCGATGCTGATGGTTATGTCCGGGGAGAAGGTTGTGGTGTAGTAGTTCTCAAGCGTCTTAGCGATGCGCGCCGGGATGGTGATAATATCCTGGCAGTGATTAAAGGTTCGGCAATTAATCAAGACGGACGCAGCAACGGACTGACAGCACCCAACGGCCCAGCCCAACAAGCAGTGATTCGGCAAGCGATGCAAAATGCAGGTGTGTCACCTGATGAAATCAGTTACATTGAAGCCCACGGTACTGGAACCTTTTTAGGCGATCCTATCGAAATCAATTCCCTAAAAGCTGTACTGACGCCAGGGCGATCGCCGGAAAATCCCTGTGTGATTGGTTCGGTCAAAACCAACATTGGACATTTAGAAGCAGCAGCGGGAATCGCTGGTTTAATTAAAACTGTACTATCGCTAGATCGCGAGGAAATTCCACCCCATCTGCACCTCAAACAAGTTAACCCCCACATTTCTTTGGCTGGAACGTTATCCATCCCCACTGCATGTGTACCTTGGCATCGAGACGATAAACGGCGCTTGGCTGGTGTATCTTCTTTTGGTTTTGGTGGTACTAATGCCCATGTAATTTTAGAAGAAGCACCTCTTCAAAAACAAACAGGCGGCGATGAACGGCAGATGCATCTTTTCACACTCTCTGCTAAAAGTGAAAATGCTTTGCGCGATTTAGCACGAGATTATGAAAATTATCTTAGTAATAACCCTGATGCGTCATTAGCAGATATTTGTTTTACGGCTAATACCGGACGTTCTCATTTCGAGCATCGCCTAGTTGCGATCGCTCAATCTAACATCCAATTACAAACGGGACTTGGTGCTTACACGGCTGGTAAAAAAACATCTCAGTTAGAAAGCGGTAAAATTAGCGGCAAAAAGCATCCCAAAATCGCTTTTTTATTCACAGGTCAGGGTTCCCAATATCTAAATATGGGTCGCCAACTTTACGAAACTCAACCGACCTTCCGCGCTTGTATCGACCAATGCGATGAAATTTTGCGGTCACATTTAGATAAACCTCTGCTGTCGGTTTTATATCCTAAAACTGAAAGTAGCTGCATCGATGAAACTGCCTATACCCAACCAGCTATATTTGCTGTAGAGTACGCTTTGGCGCAATTATGGAAGTCTTGGGGTGTGGAACCAACAGCAGTAATTGGTCACAGTTTCGGTGAATATGTGGCTGCTTGCATTGCTGGAGTATTTAGTTTGGAAGCAGGACTGAAGCTAGTTACCGAACGATCGCGCTTGATGGAAGAAATCAAGTCAATCGGTGCGATGGCTGCGGTGTTTGCCAATGAAGCGCAAGTGCAAGCTGTGATTGAATCTTACACAGAACTTACCATATCTGCGGTTAATGCTCCTAATAATATCACCATCTCTGGTGCGATCGCCAAAGTTGAGGCAGCGATCGCCCAATTCACAGCCCAAGGAATTGAGACTCGACGCTTGAATGTATCTCATGCTTTCCATTCTCCTTTAATGGATGAAATGCTTGATGCTTTTGAACAAGTAACAAGCCAAGTCAAATTTCAAGCACCACTGATTCCTTTAGTTTCCAATGTCACCGGGAATTTTCTACCAGCAGGACAAGTACCTGATGCCAAATACTGGCGATGCCATACGCGCCAAGCTGTAAGATTTATGGCAGGGTTGAATACTTTATTGGCAGAAGGTTACGAATTATTCATAGAAATTGGTGCTAAACCAGTTCTTTCTAGTCTGGGTAAACGTTGTCAGCAAAGCGAAGATTCGGTTTGGTTGCCTTCTTTGACTGCAAAGCGAGATAATTGGCAAACATTATTGGAAAGTGTATCAGTATTGTATCTGCGAGGAGTAGATATTGACTGGACGGGATTTGAAAGGGATTATTCGCATCAGGTACTTCCAGTTCCTACTTATGCGTTTCAAAGAAAACGTTACTGGGTTCAATCGCAAAATTCGGTTGACAGTACACAAGTAAATCTCAATAGCAATGGTTCTAAACCTGTTGCTTTTAATGGTGATGCTAGAAGAATACCATCTCAAGCATTGGTAGAAAAAATGCTCAAACAACAACTACAGATTATGTCTGAGCAATTAGAAGTTTTGCGTAGTCATAATTTGTCTACAGACAAATTCTTGCCATTCCAGAATGGAATACGGTCAAGATAAGCCCAAATTTAGCGAAAAATAGAACGGTAAGTCAGTGATTGCATAAATTAATTGACTTACCCCTATGAAAACATAGGCGATATATAGGACTCATTTTATTTTTGCGAAGCTCAGTACACATTTATTTCTTCTCTTCTTCCTTTTATATATAGCCCCTGAAAAAACTAATCAGATTAAATTCCAACCAAGCAATTGATAAAAACTCATGAACACATATACTCTTAACACTGATAATTCTTATTTTCAAGTTCCCAGTCAACCCTATAAATGCCAAAAATTATTAACAGAACTACGTACAATTATTGCAAATTTACTCAAATCCGATCCAGAAGATATTGATGTTCATGCTCATTTTTTAGACATGGGTGCTGATTCAATAGTGCTAATTGATGCCATTCGTCAAATTGAAAATACTTTTGGAATTAAAATTACGATTCGTCAGTTATTTGAAGAACTAACAAACCTGAATGCGTTAGCAAATTATATTGATGAGAGTATACAACAAGAACCTATCAAATCTCAAATTCAAGAACAACCCGAAATATCACCCTCTCAAGCCTCAGAAACGACATCTGAAACATTAGTAGAAATCGTTCTTCGGCAGCAGTTTGAATTGATGTCCCAACAGTTGGAAATCTTGCGTAATTCAAGCTTATCAACAAATTTAAATTCTTCCCCTAGCCCACATAAAGAAACGAAATTTGCCCATAACCCAGTAGAATTACACAACTCAACCGCAAAAAAAGATTTTCCCTCTTCTTTCTGGCGAGTTGAACAATCGTCAGCCAAAATCCTCACCCCACAACAACAACAATATTTAGATTCTCTGATCGCCCGTTATACCAAACGTACAGCAAAATCCAAACAGCGATCGCAAACCTATCGCCCTGTCCTCGCCGACAGAAGGGCTTCTGTCGGATTTCGTCCCGAAACTAAAGAAATCCTCTATCCTATTGTTGGCGATCGTTCTCAAGGTTCAAAAATTTGGGATATTGATGGCAATGAGTATATAGATATTTCTATGGGTTTTGGCGTACATCTTTTTGGTCATGATGTTCCCTTTATTACAAAAGCTCTAGAAAATCAACTCAAGCAAGGGACGCAAATCGGCCCCCAATCTCAACTTGCTGGTGAGGTAGCAACTTTAATCTGTGAAATGACAGGAATGGAACGAGTCACTTTCTGTAATTCAGGTACAGAAGCGGCGATGACAGCAATGCGTATAGCCCGTGCAGCTACAGGTCGTGCCAAAATTGCTATTTTTAAAGGCGCTTATCACGGTCATTTTGATGGCACCTTAGCCATACCACAAACATCTGAGGATGGAAAATTACCAGCACACCCAATGGTTCCAGGGGTGCTGCAAAATATGGTTGATGATGTTTTGCTTCTGACTTATGGGGCTTCTGAATCGCTTGATATTATCAAAGCCAATGCTCATGAATTAGCAGCAGTTTTAGTTGAGCCTGTACAAAGCCGCAAACCCGATTTACAACCTAAAGAATTTCTGCAACAGTTGCGAGAGGTAACACAACAACTAGATATCACCTTGATTTTCGATGAAGTAATCACAGGTTTCCGCGTTCATCCGCGTGGAGCGCAAGCATGGTCTGGTGTTGATGCAGATATTGTCATTTATGGCAAGTTAATTGGTGGGGGAATGCCAATCGGGGTGATAGCTGGAAAAGCAGCTTATATGGACAAAATTGATGGTGGTATGTGGAACTATGGAGATGAATCTTATCCAGAAGTGGAAACGACATTTTTTGCTGGTACTTTCTCCAAACATCCTTTGACGATGGCAGCAACACGAGCCACACTCCTACACCTCAAAGCTGAAGGAGCTACCCTCCAAGAGCGATTGAATCAACGTACATCACAGTTAGCCGCAACACTCAATACTTACTTTGAACAAGAAAATATCCCTGTCCAGATAGTGCATTTTAGCTCGCTTTTTCGCTTTACTTTATCGGGCAATTCTAGCTATCTATATCAGCCTTTAGAAATGGATTTGCTGTATTACTCTTTAATTGCAAAAGGCGTTTATATTTGGGAAGGACGCACCTGTTTTCTATCTACTGCACACACAGATGAAGATATAAATTATGTAATTCAATCAGTCCAAGATAGTGTACAAGAATTACGCACAGCAGGTTTTTTTCCCAAAAAGCTAAAATTATCGATAGTCCAAAAGCAGACACATAACACATCAGACAAATTGAGAAATTCTGTAGCTTTGGAAACCCAAATTAAAAGTGAATTAGAACTAAAACCAGCATTCAAAATTCCTCTGAGTGATGCCCAAAAGCAGCTTTGGTTTTTAGCTCAAATTGGTGACAATGGGTCTTTAGCTTACAACATTTCCCTCAATATTCAATTACGGGGTACACTTCATCTAGCAGCCATGCGTCAAGCAGTGCAGCAAGTGATACAACGTAATGAGGCTCTACGTACAACTATCAGCAGTCAAGGCGATTTTCAAGAAATATTACCATCACTGCAAATAGACGTTCCTGTAATTGACTTTTCAAATGTAGAAGATGGCAACTTTCAACTAGCCCAGTGGTTGCAAAATGAAAACCGCGAATCTTTTGACCTCACCAACGGGCCTTTATTCCGCGTTCGGATTTTGAAATTAAAAGACCAATTGCATATATTAGTTGTTAGCGCCCATCACATTATTACTGATGGCTGGTCAATCAGCGTTATCTTGCAAGAAATGATTGCATTGTATTCAGCAACTTGTCAGGGTGATGTTTGCCGGCTAGAACCACCAATGCAATATAGTTCATATCTCGACTGGCATCGTCAATACTGTGAAACAGACGAGATGAAAGCTCATGAATCTTATTGGTTACAGAAGTTTGCTAGCCCAGTTCCAGTTTTAGACCTGCCCACTGACCGTCCTCGCCCACTAATCAAAACTTATCAAGGTGGCAGACAACAGTTACAGCTTGACAGTAGCTTAAGTGGTGCCATCAAACAATTCAGCAAGCAAAACGGTTGTACCCTATTTATGATGCTGCTGTCTGCATATACTGTCTTACTCTATCGCTTAACCAACCAAGACGACATTACCATTGGTATTGCTGCTGCTGGACGCTCTCTTGAAGGTAGTGAGCGACTAGTTGGTTATTGCAGCCATCTGCTACCGATACGCGGTCAAATTGTCGGCGATGCGACATTCGTCGAACATCTCAAAACTTGCAAAAGTTTGTTGTTGGATGCCTATGAGCATCAAGATTATCCTTTCGCTAAATTAATTGACAAACTGGGAGTAAAGGCTAGTAGCAGCATATCTCCTTTGGTGAACGCCACCTTTAACCTGGAGCGCCCCGTAGACATTCCCCAAATGTATAATTTGTCAAGTAGCTTGTTATCTCAATCTATAAGTTTTGCTGACTACGATCTAGGCTTGAATGTGACTGAGATTGAAAACGAGTTACTGTTGGAATGTGATTATAATGCAGACTTGTTTGATGCTGCCACTATTGACCGCATACTTGGACATTACCAAACGTTATTGATGGCGATTATTGCCAGCTCCCAAACATCGCTCTCGCAATTATCCTTATTAACAGCAACCGAACGCCATCAAATACTGGTTGAGTGGAATAACACTCAAACCGACTATCCTCAAGATAAATGTATTCATCAAATATTTGTACAACAAGCACAATTGACTCCGAATGCTGTAGCAGTAGAATTTGCTGAAGAAAAACTGACCTACCGAGAGCTAAATCAGCGTGCTAACCAATTAGCGCATTTCCTACAAAGTTTAGGTGTAAAACCAGAAGTGCTTGTAGGCATTTGCGTTGAACATTCTGTAGAAATGTTAGTAGCGATGCTGGGTGTTCTCAAAGCTGGTGGTGCTTACGTACCCCTAGACCCGGCTTATCCTCAAGAACGCTTGGCTCATATGCTAAGTGATTCTCAAGCCTCAGTGCTACTGACAAGTGCTGAATTAGAGAGTCAACTGCCTCCACACTCTGCAAAACTAGTACTATTGGATACGGATTGGCAAGCGATTTCTCGTCAATCAATCACGAATCCTGTTAGTGTTGTTGAGCCGACAAATTTAGCCTATGTGATTTATACTTCTGGTTCTACTGGCAAATCGAAAGGGGTACTAATTCCGCACCAAGCCTTAGTAAACCATAACTACGCTATAGCTAAAAATTATGAGCTAAAAGTGAGCGATCGCGTCCTACAATTTGCAAGCTTTAGCTTTGATGTAGCTGCCGAGGAAATATTTCCTACTTGGTTGAGTGGAGCAACTTTGGTACTACGACCAAAGAAAATGTTTGCGATTGCAGATTTTGTGCAATTTGTCAAAAAACAAGAATTGACTGTCCTAAACCTGCCAGTAGTATACTGGCAAGAGTGGGTTTCCCAAATGCCCCATATCAGCTGGGCAGAGAATGTACGTTTATTGGTTCTTGGTAGCGAAAGAGTCCCATTAGAGCGGTTTATTACTTGGCAACAGCAAGTAGGTAGCAACGTTAGTTGGCGAAACGCTTACGGCCCTACTGAAGCTACAATTACAGCTACAGTCTATGATTCCCAAGTGAGTTTAGAACATCAAACAGCTTCTTCACTGTTTATTGGTCATCCCATAGCTAATACTCAAATTTATATTCTCGACCATCATTTGCAACCAGTGCCTATCGGTGTTGTAGGTGAATTGCATATTGGTGGTAATGGTTTGGCACGAGGTTATCTTAACCGTCCAGAATTAACAGTCGAAAAGTTTATTTTCAACCCCTTTAGTAATGAACCGACAGCCCGCTTGTACAAAACAGGAGATTTAGCCCGCCACAGAAGCGATGGTACTATTGAATTTATCGGTCGAATTGATAACCAACTGAAGATTCGCGGTTTCCGTATTGAGTTGGGAGAAATCGAAGCAGCGCTGAGTCAACATCCACAAGTCAGAGAGTGTGTAGTTATAGCCAGCGACGATCAATTAAATAATCAGCGATTGCAAGCATATATTGTTTTTCATCAAGAGCAAAATGTAGATAGTAGGGAACTGCATCGCTTCCTCAAGCAAAAATTGCCTGAGTACATGTTACCCTCTACTTTCTTCCAAATAGAAACCATACCGCTTACCCCTAATGGTAAAATCGATCGTCTTACTCTAAATCGCTTGGGTGTGTTAATCAACAATATTGAAGTGAATATGGTTTCACCCCGCAACCCTATCGAGGAGTTACTAGCTTCTATTTGGGCTGAAGTTCTAAACTTAAAACAAGTCGGTATCCACGATAATTTCTTTGAATTGGGAGGCAATTCGCTCTTAGCTATGCAACTTGTAAATCAGATCAACGAAGCCTTCTTGATAGAGTTACCGTTGCGTAGTTTATTTGAATGCTCGACAATCGCTCAAATAAGCGAATTGGTACAGACTCACAAACTTGAACAAGTAGAAAGTGATGCTATAGAACAAATTTTAGCTGAAGTTAATGAGTTAATGGATACAGAAATCGAACAAATGCTTGCCAACTTTTAGTAGACTAACATAGCAGGGTAAGCGCATCTCAAACGCTATTGACAAGCGGGTTTAGAGGTATCCTTATGTTGGGATAAACAAGCAGCAAGAATAGTCAGCATTCTGAAGCATGAATTACCCAACTCTTTACCAAAGCTTTCTCGTTGAACAAGAAAAAACTTTTCCCCACAATGCCAAGAAGTCAAGAAGTCTATTTTTTACTAACTCAAACAATGTACCAATACGAGTTCTCGATATGCTATCTGACGTTGGTGTGCGACTAGAATTTTGGTAAGGCTCAAAGACAGCCCCGCCCCCATAGTTAATAATCCCATGATGCTGGATAAGAGTTAGCTCTTTTTGCTTGGGAGGAACTGACCTTTTAGCGATCGCTTTCTGTACCCAACTTTTTCATGCCATCCATTCAGTCCACTGGGGCGCATCTGTCACCAGTTGAGCAAACAAGTCTTGGCAAGCGTCTTCAAACTCCAACATCACGCCACAGCGCCGATCGATCGTTAAGGTACTGAGTAATTGATGAGGCAGTATGTTGCTTTATTACTGCAACATCTTTAACAGAACCTCTGGGCTGTCCATTTTATCCATTACAACCTCAATAAAAGCAAGTTGGTCACGGTTTTGTTGAGCTGTTTCTAATGCTTTGTCTAACTGCGATTCGGTACTAACTTTAATTGCCCAGGCATTGCCAGCAAAAACCTTAGGGAGCTGATGATAATTCCAAGGTTGAATGTCGTTATATGGCATACGTTCACCGTGAATATCACGCTCTATAGTATATCCATCATTGTTAATCAACAAAATAATCGGTTTTAGATTATAGCGTAAGATGGTTGAAAGTTCTTGTGCAGTCATTTGGAAAGACCCGTCACCAACCAGTAGGATAGAGCGACGTTGTGGTGCGGCGATGGCACAACCAAGTAATGAACCAACAGAGTAACCAATCGATCCCCAAAGTACTTGCCCAACAAAAGTAGCTCCTTTTGGCAAAGGAACGATAGAAGCGCCAAACAAACAAGTTCCAGTCTCAGCAACGATAATGTCATCTTCTTGGAGAAAATGAGCAAATCTATACCAAAAATGCTGCTGCGTAATCGGTGCCGAAGAGTCGCCAACGATAGGCTCTATAAAACCAGCATCTAAATTTTCTGTTGCTGATTTGAAGTAAAGCGTTTGACGGTCGCGGTACTGCAACCGTTGGCTTAAAGCAGAAAGCACATCTGCCATAGCGACATTGTTGTATAAAGCATGTTTAACTTTTACATACTGCCCATGCACTTCAATAGTTTGGCTGGGATCGAGTTTGGCAGAAAACTTACCTGTGTTGAAATCAGTCATCAAAGCACCGATAGTTAAAACACAATCTGCCTGCTCAATACGTTTTCTAACAGATTCCTCACTGGCAGCACCATTATATATGCCGATGAATTGGGGGTGGGTTTCTTCTAGCAATCCTTTTCCCATGTTCATCGTCGCATAAGGGTATCCGGTAGCTGTTAGCAATTCTCGCAATTGTTCATGCAAATGATAGCGAGCTACACCAATATCAGCAAGGATCACAGGTTGGGAAGCTTTTTCCAGTATGTTTACACAGACATCAATTATTTCTGCTATTGTAGCGCCATCGCTCTGAAATACAGGGGGTATAAAGAAATCAGACGGTGCAGACACCTCAGCTAGAGCAACATCCATCGGTATGGAAATATAAACAGGTAATTTCTTCAGCAAACAGATACCTAAAACTCTGTCAATTTCCGTTGTTGCATTTTCATTTGTTAAATATGCTTGAGCCACCGTTACCTGTTGATACATTCGGGCAAATATTGAAAAATCACCAGTACCAAGCGTATGATGGACAAGTGAACCAAGAGCTTGAATTTTAGTTGCAGGAGCACCGGTAATCGCTACAACCGGAACGTGTTCAGCATAAGCGCCAGCGATACCATTAATAGCACTGAGTTCACCAACACCAAACGTAGTTACTAATGCCGCAACACCATTAAGCCGACCATAACCATCGGCAGCATAGGATGCGTTAAGTTCGTTGCAAGTAGAAATTAACTCGATGCCATTGTGGTTAACAATATAGTCGAGAAATTCCATATTGTAGTCTCCAGCAACCCCAAAGATATGCTTGATGCCAATTTGCTCCAGACGAAGCAATAAATAGTCGCCAACAGTAAACTTTGCCATTGTCTTAACCAAATTACCCCTTTAGGGTATGAAAACTATAACTGAGATGCGTATCTCTGAAGTAAGAATAGGATTGTGACTTTTGCCGACGCCCATGTACACCGACCGTCGAGAGTCGATCGGTTGTGATGCAGTTAAAATTACCAAAGTATGAATTGCCAAAGGAAGGAAACTGATGAGTTCATTTGTGCTTTGTTTTCAAGATATTGATAAAACAAAACTCAAGGTTGTTGGGGGCAAAGCTGCTAACCTGGGGGAACTATCCAGGATTGAGGGAATCCACGTACCGGATGGCTTTTGTATTTCTACTGAAGCTTTTAAAAGAATCATTGGGGAAATGCCATCGATTAATGAATTACTCGAACAGTTATCGCATCTATTGATGGAAGACCGGCATAAAATTGGTGAACTTAGCGGTGAGATTCGCTCTTTCATTGAAGGTATAACCATTCCTCAAGATATTAATGAAGAGATCGCCCGCCTCCTCTCCAGGTTTGATGAAAAAAATGCCTATGCAGTACGATCCAGCGCAACTGCTGAGGATTTACCGACAGCCTCTTTTGCAGGCCAGCAGGATACGTATTTGAACATTATCTCAAAGGAGGCAATCTCTCAGCATATCAGCAAGTGCTGGGCATCGCTATTTACCGAGAGAGCAGTAATTTATCGCCTCCAAAACGGCTTCGACCACCGTAAAGTTTACCTGTCTGTGGTTGTTCAGAAGATGGTATTACCGCAGGTGGCAGGAATTTTGTTTACTGCCGATCCCGTCACTTCTAATCGGAAGGTGTTATCCATTGATGCCAGCTTCGGACTTGGTGAAGCTTTGGTCAGAGGTCTGGTGAATGCTGATATCTATAAAGTTTGTAACGGTCAGGTTATTGATAAGAAGATATCCACCAAGAAACTGGCTATTTATGCCTTAAAAGATGGCGGTACGAAATTACAGGAAATTGAACAACACAGACAGAATAGGCAAGCGCTGACGGATGAGCAGATTTTGCAGCTTGAGCGCATCGGTAGGAAGATTGAAGAACATTTCGGCCGCCCCCAGGACATCGAATGGTGTTTGGTTGATGATACATTTTATATTGTCCAGAGTCGCCCCATCACGACTTTATATCCGATCCCGGAAGCGAGCGATCGCGAAAATCACGTTTATGTATCTGTTGGTCATCAACAAATGATGACCGACCCCATTAAACCATTGGGATTGTCTTTATTTCAATTAATAGCTGCTCGACCCATGTATAAAGCTGGTGGAAGGTTGTTTGTTGATATCACACCCGATCTGGCTTCACCTGTTAGAAGAAAAATTCTAGTAGATGTGTTGGGAAAATCCGAACCGCTCATAAAAGACGCACTGATGACTATCATAGAGCGAGGAGATTTCATTGAATCGTTACCAGACGATCAAAAAGAACTAAGTCCCGGTAAAAGCAATAAATCTCCATCGCCTGCGGATTTTCAAACACTAAACGAATACGATCCGACAATCGTTTCTGATTTAATTAAGAGTAATCAAGTATCGATAGACGATTTAAAACATCACATCCAAACGAAATCAGGATTGGATCTAATTGATTTTATTCAAGAAGACACCCAGAAATTAAAGAAGAGTTTATCCGATCCACAAAGTTTTGGTGTGATTATGACTGCTATGAATGCTTCATCATGGATCAATGAAAAAATGCAGGAGTGGTTAGATGAAAAAAACGTAGCAGACACGCTTTCTCAATCTGTACCCAACAATATTACTTCATCTATGGGTCTGGAACTATTGGATGTCGCAGATGTAATTCGTCCTTATCCTGAAGTAATTGATTATTTACAACATATAAAAGATGATAGCTTTTTGGATGAACTGGTTAAGTTTAATGGGGGAAAGGAAACCCAAGACGCTATCTATGCTTATCTCAACAAATACGGAATGCGATGTGCCGGAGAAATCGATATTACTAAAACTCGTTGGAGTGAAAAACCAACTACACTTATCCCCCTGATTCTCAGTAACATCAAAAACTTTGAGCCTAATGCTAGCAAGCGGAAATTTGAGCAAGGACGACAGTCAGCTTTGAAAAAAGAACAAGAGTTATTAGATCGATTGAAGCAATTACCGGATGGCGAACAAAAGGCCGAAGAGACAAAACGAACGATCGGTCTAATTCGGAATTTCATCGGTTATCGTGAATATCCAAAATACGGCATGATTAATCGCTACTTCGTTTATAAGAAAGCTTTACTCAAAGAAGCCGAACAACTCATACAAGCGGGCGTTATTCATGAAAAAGAAGATATATACTATCTCACTTTTGAAGAACTTCGCTCAGTCATACGCACAAATAAACTTGATTACCAGATTATCGGCAAACGAAAAGATGAGTACAAATTATATGAAAAACTAACTCCCCCCCGTGTTATCACGTCTGATGGTGAAATCATTGCAGGTCGGTACAAACGAGAAAATCTCCCTGCCGAAGCTATTGTAGGTCTACCTGTTTCCTCCGGAGTTATAGAGGGACGAGCGCGTGTCATCTTAAACATGGAAGATGCCGAGCTAGAAGATGGAGATATATTAGTCACCTCCTTTACTGACCCTAGCTGGACACCATTGTTTGTATCCATAAAAGGCCTAGTCACCGAAGTTGGTGGACTGATGACACATGGAGCAGTTATCGCACGTGAATATGGCATAAGTGCAGTTGTTGGAGTAGAAAATGCTACCAAGCTGATCGAAGACGGACAGAGAATTCGGGTTAATGGAACGGAAGGCTATGTAGAAGTGGGATTCGTTGGCTAGAAACTATACCCCGCAAGGGATTGAAGGATTATCCGCAAGATTCTCAACCCTCCGGGTTCGCAGTTCCTACAACAAAGGGAACCTCCGCAACGGACTGCTCACCTTGACAACTGATGAATTGGCAAGTAGGAGAAAAAGGAAATCTGGGGATGGAGAAAGTAGCGAAGCGATCGCTCTTAAAGCAAAGCGTAGCCAATCGATTTTCTCTCTTACTGCCAAAAGTTCTGCTGATGTGGACTATTGGAGTCATAAGTGGGGAGTTGGTGGGAAATCTTGAGTCAAGATTCGTTTTACAAGCTTTTTTAGGCTAATCCCCACTAAGACAGTTAGGTTAAATTGCAAATGAAATCATATCCCTGCCTAATTCCCCGATTTAGGTGTAAATCCAGGTTAAGACTGCGGATTTTGCCTAAGCCCTAACAAATTTCCGTCAATATCCTTGAAAGTGGATAATTGCACTCCATGACCAACATCTGTAATTGGCCCAACTGAGACTCCTTTTTCAGTCAGGCTTTGACGAGCAGTAACTATATCATTGACAACAAAGGTACTGACAGTATTACCTGGTTCAACTGAGTTACTCAAGTTCAATCCGATTGCAAAGCGTGGAATATCAGGAAAACTAAACTGTCTCCAGCTAGGTGTGTCATATTTTTCTTCAGGAACTAACCCAAGCTTGGACTTGTACCACTCGGCACTAGCTTCGAGATTAGTAACGTCTAGTTTGGTGACAAAACTATATTCACCAAAAGTGTTTTTCAATGTCATATTCTACTGTGCTAATCCAGAACTTTTGTAATACAGCTATTATAAGCTTTTTAGGATAAAATACTGCAAGCTTACCAATTATAGGGTAAAATTTAGATCCAAAATTTTACGCTTTAGCCATTCAGAAAACAAGTTTGAGAGAATTTTTAAGCGCAACATCTCGTCCAATTGTGGCTCAATAATTTCCTCAACCAAAATTAGATGTGCCCCAATGGATGTCAATATTGGTTTGACAACTTGCGGTGGAGTTGCCGCAAAGACAGCAGCAGAAATTTCTGGTTTCAAATCTGCACGGCTTAATATCCCTCGATATCCTCCTTTTCTGCGTAGTTCTGTATCTTGAATATATTGATGAGCAATTTCATGAAAACTTATCTCACCTTCACCCAATGCGTAAAACAGTTCCATAGCCAAATCAAAATCATCTAAAACGATTTCATACATAACTATCTGGGCATAATCAATCTGATGTTCTACAAAAAAAGATTCAACTTTATCTACAAACAGATATTGAGCTAATTTTGAGGAAATTACTGTGTAATAAACTAATTCTTCAAACTCGTCTAGAGATAAACTGTGTCTCTGTAGCCATGACCAAGTAGCATCAGCACCAGTCAAATTGTTCATCAAACGCAAGTTATCTGCCGCTTGCTGTAGTTCTTCTGGCTCAACTTTAATATTAACTTCTTGTACCGTATGTGAAATAATCTTGCGAGTAAGAATACCTTCAATCACAGAAGGAATTTGACATGAAATCTTGACTTGGTTGATAATTTCTTCGAGAGAAACAGTTGCCACTTCTAACATAGTAAAACTTCTTAACGATCGAAATGAAATAGAAAAGATAAACTTTTTGATAGTTCTTGATTTTTAGAGTTTCAAACCACCTTTTTGCAACTTTTTAAACGGGTCTAACACAAAATCAACAATACGGCGCTGCCGAACAATTACCTCAGCAGTTGCTGTTTGACCAGGCGTTAAAGCAATACGTTTGTTTCCACTTTGAATATAAGTCTGCGGCACTGCAATTTCTAATTCAAAATTTTCTATGTTACCTTGAGCAGTTTCCACAACTTTGGAGTCTGGTGAAATCCAGTGGAGTTTGCCTTCTATCACTCCATAATCTTGGAAAGGATAAGCATCAAATTTAAGTTTAACTGGCATTCCTACACGCAAAAAGCCACTTTCTTGACTAGGCATCTGCGCTCTGAATATCAGAGGTACTCCATTAGGTGCAATCTGAGTAACCATCTGCCCTGGTTGTACTACTGTCCCGGCGTTATTGATAGACAACTGGAAAATTGTGCCAGCAATCGGAGCGCGGAGTGTTTGCTGTTGTAATTGGAATTGTAAAGAATGAATTTGCTTTTTAGTTTGAGAAATTTCTGATTGTAAATCTACAACTTGAGCTTGGAGTTCTTTGAGTTGTTTGTGACTATCCAAAACTGTAAGTTCACCTGTGCGTCTAATACGTTGATTGGTACTTTGCTGTTTAGCAATCTCGGTGTTGGCCTGTTGAATATCTGATTGAGCTTGTTCTAGCAGTCTTTGACGCTCAAACATTGCACCTTCTATTTCTTCTAATTTACTTTTGGAAATAGCGCCCTTTTGCAAAAGATATTGATAACGTTGTACCTCATTTTTAGCTAGCTTAAGGCGACCAAATTCTAGGGCATATACTTGTTTACTAGAATTAAATTTTTGATGTATTTGGTCAAGTTGAGCAAGTTGCTCAGATTCTTGAGCTTGATTTTGCAATTGCTGAGTACGTAAAGACATTTCCAGTTGATTTTTTAATAGCTGAAGCTGATTAACTCGATTTTGTTGACCTTCAAGTTTTGCCTGAGTTTGTTGCAGTTCAGTACGAGTTAATTCTGATTCTAATTCCAGTAAAGTTTGCCCGGAAAGTACAGTTTGACCTTCTTTTACCTTGATGGCTGTAACTTTTCCGGTAACAGGTGCATCTAATCTCACAGTTCTCCCTTGGGGTTCAAGTCGTCCTCTGGCGCTACCTGTTTCGTCTACTTTGGATAGCATTGCCCAAGGTAAGACGATCGCAGCAAATACTACTAGCCAATACAACAAGCCGCGTGTCCAAATCCGTGGTAAGGTATCAATCAGTTCTTTTGTTAAAGAAGACCAGTCTTCACCCAAAGGTGCATAGGATTTTCGCTCTTGTGATGATAGTGTTTTTTTGGATTCTTTCAAGTCTAGTTGATTATTAGGGTAGTGACCGTTCTGACTGAACTGCTCTTGGGTAGTAAATTCATTTGGCATAATTGGTAATACAGTTTTGGATTTCAAATATTGGATTTTTCTGGTTTCTAGCAAAACTAAAGAACGAAAAATGAAGAGGCTTTTAGTTCAAACTGCTATGGTAAGTTGCTGTTGATTCAGGTAAAAGTAGTGACCGCGTTTAGCCATTAATTGATCGTGAGTTCCACATTCAACCAAAAGACCTCTATCTAGCACCAAAATTTTGTCAGCATTGCGTACTGTTGAAAGGCGATGAGCAATCACCAGCGTTGTTCTATCTTGAAGAATTTTGTTGAGGTTAGTCTGGATGATACGTTCAGATTCAGCGTCAAGACTGCTGGTGGCTTCATCTAAAATCAGCAGTTGGGGATTTCCGACAAGGGCGCGAGCGATCGCTAGCCGTTGTCTTTGTCCACCAGACAGGGTTCCTCCTCCCTCACCGATTTGTGTTTCATAGCCCATCGGTAATTCTTTAATAAATTCATGCGCTCCCGCTTGTTGCGCTGCTTCTATGACCTCTTCTAAAGTTGCTTCGGGATAACCTAAACTAATATTTTCCCGAATCGTACCACCAAAGAGAAAAGTATCTTGGTCAACGACACCAATTTGAGAACGGAGCGATCGCAATGACAAACTAGTAATATCATAGCCGTCAATCAAAATTTTCCCTTCTGTGGGAGGATACAGCCCCAATACCAACTTGGAAATGGTCGTTTTTCCCGAACCACTGCGCCCTACAAGTGCGATCGTTTGCCCTGGTTGCACCTCAAAACTGATGTTTTCTAAGGTGTTTCTATCACTTTCTGGATGATAACGAAAAGTAACTTTGTCAAAGCAAATATAACCGCGAATTGGCGGTAAAGATTGATGAGACTGGTGTTGTAAATCTTCTTCTGGTTCAGCGTCAATCACATCATTGATGCGTTCAACGGCAATTAGCACCTCTTGCAATTCATTCCATAGCAAAATCAGCCTTTGGAAGGGATTAATAACATTACCCAGCAACATATTAAAAGCAATCAGTTGCCCAATTGTGAGTTCATTCTGAATCACTTGCCATGCCCCAAACCACAGTAAAACTGTGGTGACTACAGCTTCAATACCAGAGCTAAATATTTGCAGTGTATTGCCAATTACCTGCCCAGAAAAAGTTTTTTTCACTGATTTACCAAAAAGTTCTTCCCAATGCCAGCGGACTGTTTGCTCAACAGCCATAGACTTAATCGTGCGGATACCAGTGAGAGACTGGATCAAATACCCAGTTTCTTCATTATGTGCGCCAAAAATCTCGCGGGAAACACGCTGTAAGAAAGGTGTAGCAATCAGCGCCAATAATACGAATGGTGGCACAATTACTAAGGTCATTAATGCCATCTTCCAGCTATACCAAAACATCAATCCTACATAGACAAATACTGTTAGTAAATCGAGGAAGATAGATAGGGCTTCACCAGTTAAAAAACGTTGAATTTTGCGATTTTCCTGCACGCGGGAAATAATATCGCCAACGTAACGGGACTCGAAATAGTTCAGAGGTAAACGGAAGGTATGACTAATAAAACCCACAATCAAGGCTAGATCGACTCGGTTAGCTGTGTGGTCTAGAAGGTATTGCCGCAGTCCAGTTATGGCAACTCTAAAAAGGCTAAAGATTACCAAGCCGATGCCTACAGCCGTTAATGTTAGGTCACTGCGCTGCACAACTACTCGGTCTAACAATAATTGCGTAAATAGGGGTGTAATCAGGCCAAAAATTTGAATGAGGATGGAAGCAATAAATACTTCCAACAACACCAGCCAGTGAGGTTTAGTTAATTCAAAAAACTGCCAGAAAGCAGTACTAGCTTCTTTTGTCTCTTTGAGTAAGGCTGTGGGTTGGAGTAATAAAGTATAGCCAGTCCAACCTGCTTTAAATTCTGCATAAGTGAGGGTACGCTGACCAATAGCAGGATCTCCAACGATAACGCGATCGCCTCTGACTTCGTAGACGACAATATAATGTTTGCCTTCCCAATGCACAATTGCAGGCAAACTTTGCTGGGCAAGTTTATCAAGGCTGGCTTTTACAGGTCGAGTCGAAAACCCGATGCTTTCTGCTGCTGCTGCTAAACCTCGCAGCGATGACCCATCCCGATCGACGTTGGCAATGTCTCGCAGCCGATTGACGCTAAAACGCTTACCCCAGTAAAGACCAACCATCACTAAGCAAGCCGCACCGCAATCAGATGCACTTTGTTGTTCAAAAAAAGGATAGCGTCGAGTAATGCGTTGCCATAAATGACCGATTTTTACAGTTGGGCTAGGGAAATAGGCTTTATTAATTTTTTTCTGGAACTGGTTTTTTGGCTCAACAGTAAATTGAGGAAATATAACAGGCTCAGACGCTGTTACTGGGTGGTTATTGGCTGATGGGTTAGCATCAAGTTCAGCCAGTTGTGGCACATATTGCTGTGCTGTTTCCCAATGCGAACAGCTGAGGCTGTATAGTTGCGTTGGTTGAGTTACTTGCCAACCACGTTCTTTAGGTAACTCAGATAAGGCGTAAATATTGCCAGCAGTGAGTTTGAGTCCTGATGTGTGCAGTAGTTCGCCGCGACGCAGTATCCAAAGTTGTTGGTCTTTGAGTAAAGAAGATGGAAGTTTGTTAATTTGGAGATTGTGCTGCTCTAGCAATGGTTGTATTTGCATTACACCTTCGTAAGCAGCATTATTCAGCGCCGCATTTTGGCGACATAACAGCAGTAAATCCCAAAGTACAGCTTGACGGTGAAGATGCTGCCCAATAGAGGGATACTTGCGGATGAGCGATCGCAAACAATTTCCTGGAATATAGCAAACTTTGAGATTTACCGAAGCCCTAGCAGTGTAAGGTTGAAATTCCTCCTCTGGAAATAGCGTTAGTTGAGCAAATGATGTTCCCGCACCTACAGAAGCGATTAAATTATCGGTGCGATCGAGCAATCTGACTTTACCTGCCAAAATTAGATAAATACCTACGTTTGCATCTGCTGTTTGCCAGAACAGTTTGCCTGCACTAGGCTGGAGAATTTCAATTTGTTTGATGCAGTCTGAAAATTCCTGTTCTGAAAGAGTCTGACCCAGAGTTTGGGCAAGCTGTTGAGTGGAAAATTCTGTTTTGTTCTGAACCATGATTTGTTGGGAGTTTAATGGCAGAATTAGTTACTTGTTGTAGCGAAATTCAATGACCACCGAAAATCAGGCTCTGCATTTGGTAGCAGGTTGTTTATAGTAATCCGAGGATTTTTTGTGTTATTAGTTTCTTTCTCGGCAGTTTTGCGTGTCTGTCGAGTTGAAAGTCCCATCTCTTTGAGCAAGCGGTTAATGTGGCAACTGCTAACCTTAATTCCCAGTTCTTTTGCCAGATGCTTGCTTAACCATTGGCCTGTCCACCGCTCAAATGAATAGCCATACTCACGCGGACTATGGCTTGCTAGTTCTTGCAAACGAGCCAGATATTGCTCATTCACAGCTTTGGGACGACCCATTGGGCGATCGCTCCAATGATGAGCTTGACCTGTTTGGGCGATCGTAATCCAGTGCCGTGCCGTCTCCTGAGAGCATCCTAACGCTTCACAGATTTGAGTCTGAGATTGGCCTGCATCTGCCAATAATATGATTTCAATACGACGGCGGTATTCTGGACGTAAATCTGCTTCTAGGCTTTTCAACAGAAGCTTGCGCTGAAACGCTGTTAAGTATAAACCTTGCATATTCACAGCAATTCCTCCTGGTATAACTTGCAATGCCCAGATAGAAATCAATCTGGATCATCCTTGAGAACCTCTGTTACTTCTCTGAATCAAAACTCTGGGAATTCCACAACTCGTTACAAAGCTTTACAAGAATCAGATGAACGGTCAAAAGTGTGGCTTTTCAGGCTTTGGTGGTGTGACAAACTAAAAACAGCACCATCTACAACAAAAAACATAGCTTCAGTTTCAAATTAGATGATCCGGAGTAGTGACGCGCTACTGCACTGTAATTTTTCAGAGAAAAGTAGTTTTATTTTTAAATATTAAATGTTTGAATAATTAAAACATAATTCCTTGAATTATGCATAAAAAATAACTTTTGAAGTCTTGAAATTATAGATTGAATCTCCGAAGATTTAAATGTGATTAGCCAATACACAGCTAATCCAATTCAAAACAACTTCATCTAAGAGGAAAAATTCAATGGCTACTATCAACATTTCTGACTTGCGTCCTGCTGGTTACGAGCTATTTTCTGATTCTGAAGGCTACATGAACGAGGTAGGTGATGGCGAACTTGACATTATCAATGGTGGTTCTACCCCAATTTCTGCCACCCTCATCATATCAGCTCTTGTGACCTCACACGTATGGTTGACTTATGAAGCTTTTAAGTAATGCATCTCCAGGCAAAAGTAAGAGATAGGTAAAAAATTCGGCGTTGCTCAAAAGTAATGGTTTTGGAACAATAAAATCAGCTTTTGAAGTATCTAAATCATTACTACTTCAGCAACGCCCAATACTCAATTACAAGGATAACTATGACACTTATATTAAGTTATAAAAACGTTTTCGAGTATCTACTTAAACAGAAGCTCTGTACTCAGTCAGACAAAGATTTGAACCAGGTTGATCTAAAGGTTGCCAAAAACTTCAATTTGCTACTGAGTTTACAGGATGGTCGTAAACTCCTCGTTAAACAGGAGCGTCACGATCAAGAAGGGAGAACTGCTGGCGAGTTTCTGAATGAATGGCGAATTCAAGATTTTTTACAACAATTTTCGGAACTAAGCTATATTCGTCCATTACTCTCGGAAATACTTCATTTGAATGCAAATGATTCAGTTATTGTTTTCAACTACCTCAATAACTATAGCGATCTAGCTAATTTCTACACAAAGGAGAATATTTATCCAACAGCGATCGCAACTTCAATCGGAGCTACTCTAGCTACAATCCATCGCGCTACTTTCAACCGTCAGGAATATCAGGAATTCTTCTCTCACAATTCTGAGGGTGTAGGCATTGAGCAAACTCCTAAATTTCTTCGTGGGCTAGAACGGATTAGCCCGGAAGTTTTCGGTCAGGTTCCAGCAGACGGTCTGAAATTTTTTGCTCTTTATCAACGCTACGATAGCCTGGGAAAAGCGATCGCAGAACTCGCCACTGCTTTCGAGGCTTGTTGTCTAACGCACAATGATCTAAAGCTGAACAACATTCTCTTGCACAACGATTGGGAGCAAACTATTTCTCAAGCAGAGCAATCGAATCATAGTATTATTCGATTGATAGATTGGGAACGCGGCGCTTGGGGAGATCCTGCATTCGATTTAGGAATGCTCATTGCCAGTTATCTACAATTTTGGCTTGGTAGTTTGGTTGTTAGCAAAGCGATCGATATCGAAGAATCCTTGCGCCTAGCGATGACACCGCTTGAGATGATTCAGCCTTCTATTGCAGCCCTTACTCAAGCTTATCTTAGTAATTTTCCAGAAATTTTAGAGCATCGCCCTGATTTTTTGAGACGACTTGTGCAGTTTTCTGGTCTTGCATTGATTCAACAAATTCAGGCAATGCTTCAGTACCAAAAATCCTTTGGTAATACGGGTATTTGTATGCTTCAGGTTGCCAAAACTTTGTTGATCCGCCCAGAACAATCAATCTCGACTGTTTTTGGAGTGGCAGAATCTGAACTCATACATACTAATTCGTAATTCGTAATTGCGCGAAGCGGTACTACCTTTTTATTGTTTAACTAAAACATTATGCAACTACTAGATTCTCCTCAAAGTTCACTATCAACTTGTGTGCTAGATTCTCTGCAAGACATAGCCAACAATGTTCAAATCAAGCCTGACTTTTGTATTAGCCATCCAGCTTACAAAGCCTTTGAAATTCCTGCTGAGGTAGTAATTCGTTTTCAACGAATACCTTTGGAGCTTCAGAATAAGTATCTGAGCCTACAACTACAAAGTTTTCTCTACGGTATCTATTACAACGGTTCTATGAAAGATGCCCTAGCAGAAGATGCAAGTTCACCCGATCTAGCGCTTCATCAGAATCTAGAAAACAATACTTTTTTGGGAGTAGACTTAGAGTTTTACGATCGCCTACATAAAAGCAACACTGGCGAAGGCTATTTCGACCCAGGTTGGTCTGTACTGCGCCAAGAAAGTGATGGGAGTCTCGCTGTTACCAAAGGCGGATTGACTTTGCATATTGAGCGCGATCGCCATTTACAACTTACTGAGCAATCCGCATCTGTAGGCAATATAGTCGCTATCCGTATGCCTCGTAATTTAGTTCAAAACGGATTTTACATGGCTGTTAGCGATGCAGGGCCAGATACTCATCCTCAGATAGTTAGAGTTTACTTTAACTTGACACCCGAAGGTGCGATCGCTGTTATGGAAAGCCTGACACGGCAACTGAATCAAATCAAAATTCCCTTCACCTTTAAAGTACTATACAACCCTTCTGATTACGGACGCTATGACAGTGGGGTTCTCTACTTTGAGAAAACTAATTATGAAGCAATCCGGCAAGTGCTAAAAAATGTTTATGCAGAAAACCAATCGCATTTCCGCACCGAAGTACCCTTGTTTACAAAGTTACTTGCCCCTGGACTTGCACTAGCAGAAGAACCAGATTGCAAATTTGCTGCTGTAGAGAGTTTTGGGATGAACCGTTGCCAAGTTGTTGCCAATGGCTTGCTAGAAGCACGGGCTACAGGTGATGAATCGCCCCAAAGTCGGATGGCAGCTATCCATCAGCACTTCTCTCTTCTAGGGATTGATTGGCAGCATTCTTACCTAAATGCCAACTCTCTTGACATCTATACCCCTTTAGACCAATGAAACTAACCGATCTTGCATTGCCTAAAGTAGCCTCAGTCAGCGAAGTTAATCATGTAACAAATAATTTCCCAGAGTCCGATTTACCGTTTTACCGCAAACTAGGGCGGACTGATTTAACAGTCAGTTGTCTCGGTCTAGGTGGTGGCGGTAGCATCTCTAGTGAAGATACCCTTTACGCTTTCGAGCGTGGAATTAACTACTTTTTCTACTCTAGCGATTTGCACCACTATCTTTACAGTCCGATGTCTGGAGCATTGCGTCAGCTTTGTGGACGTGGCTCCTCAGTGCGAGAGAAAGTGGTGCTGGCAACCGTGACTTATATCAAAAGTCCAGAAATGGCGCTAGCCGCTCTATTAGACCAATTCGTAGAGTTAAATATTGATTATATTGATGTGTTGTTCTGGGGCTGGATTGGTTCTAACGATCGGTCAGTTTTACAGAATTGCTTGCAGCTTTCTCCTGATTTAAGAGGCAGCAATAGCGTCTATCAGCGCACCATTGAAAGAATGTTTGGCGCTTCCGAAAGACTCAAAAAAATGGGAGCCGTCCGCTATATTGGTGCTTCGTTTCATGATATTGATTTGGCGCAACAATGCTTGCATAACGACCTATTAGATGTGGTGATGGTCAGACACAATGTCGCACATCGGTCTGCTCAGAGTCAGATATTTAATCAATTGAAAGCGCAAGACCCTTCTCGACCAGGTATCGTCACCTTCAAATCTACAGGTTCTCACTCAGGCGCACTTTGGGATGCTCCGGTTGGTTTACCTGAAAAATGCTGGCGGCCTACTGTTCCTGATTTATACCGATATTCGTTAACGCAAAACTGTGTTGATGTTTGTTTAACAGGTTTGACTAAACGCGAAGAAATTGATGCGGCGATCGCTGGCGTTGAGCAAAGTAAGCTAACAAGTGCTGAAGTTGAATACATGAATCTTTATGGCGAATTACATCGCAATCAACTAACAACCTCTGAAATTCCCTCTGAAAAACTGATTTATCGCAGCTAAACAGCAATAATTTTATCCAAATCAACTTTTACAAGAGAACAAAACAATGACAAAAACTTTAGAAAACATAGAATTAGTGTCCGTGCCAGAAATTGCTCTAGCAACAGATGAAGATATAATTGCTTACCTGCGCTATTCTCACAAAATAGCTGAATATGCAGTTTTAGCTGAACGAAATGCATTTATTTTAAATATCTGTCAACAGTTTGGCTTAACTGTTACTGATGAAGAATTGCAAACAGCCGGAGATGCATTTCGGCTCGAACATAAATTACTAGGAGTTTCTGAAACCTTGGCTTGGCTGCAACAACAACGAATTACTGTAGATGATTGGTCTAAAGGTACTAGATTAGAATTACTTACGAAAAAGTTAAAAGAATATCTGTTTGGAGATGCTGTTGATGGTCATTATCTGAGTAATCGTAACGATTATCAACGTGTAGCCTTATCTCAGATTTTAGTCAGCGATTTAACAGAGGCTAAGAAAATAATTTATGCAATTAAAGAATCAAATGAGTCCTTTTGTGCTTTAGCACTAGAGTATTCCAAAGGTAAACAGTCTAAACAAAATGGTGGGTTTGTTGGTATTCGCTTTCTTTCAGAATTAATACCAGAGATTGTACAAGCTATTTCTCAAGCAAAAGAAGGCGAGGTGATTGGGCCAATAAATACAAAACTGGGTTATCACATTCTCAGAATTGAGAAGTGGTTCCCTGTTGAATTCAGTGAAAGTCGAGAGCAAGTATTAGAATCTCTCTATCAAAATTGGCTACAAGCAAATACTATCTCTGCTTCCAAATAACTTTCCCAACTGGAAGAGTGTCTATCATTACTATCGACAGTGGCGCAAGAACGGGACTTGGCAAAAAATTCACGCGCGGATGAATAGTCAACAAGGCGCGGATTATGATTTACCAATTCTTTCAGGCGAGCGACGTATTGCTCAGTTTTAGGTCGTTCCATCAAGCGATCGCTCCATTTTTGGGCTTGTCCTGTTTGGGCGATCGTAATCCAGTAGCGTGCAGTCTCTTGAGAACACCATAGAGCTTGGGAGATTGTACGCAGATGCTGACTATGAGGGTTTTGCTCAAACCTATAAGCCTGATAAGGTTTTGATATTTACCACACCTGAAAAGTATGTAACCCGCCTTTGCCATTAGTTTTGTGAAGTAATTTTACAAAAACTAATGCCTTGCGTAAAACACAGACATAACTCTCTGAGTAATAGCTAGCAACTCAAAATCATAAGTTTTGTGGAAGTATGGTTTCTAGCAACGGGATTTTAGAACAAGGCAATTTTCAAGTCACACTGCCGCATATCTGGGATCGTGATACAAGCGATGTCTACGACGAGCTTCTCTTACGCCAGCAGAGTTCCTTAGCCTTACAAAGAACCAACAGAGCGTTAGAGTCAAAAGTGCAAAAGCTTTTAGCTGAATTAACGACTGCTAAAGAGCAATTTTGTTGTGAGAAAGCTTCCGATCAGCAGACACAGACAGAATTAGAAAAGTCCCTTTCTTTGCTTCAGGCAACCTTAGATTCTACAGAAGAATTATTGGAAGCGATCGCTCCTCGACTGGAAAAACACGTTACCTCAAAGCAGTGGATATCAGAACCACAGCAGCTCTTTCCTACTTGCCCTCAACTAAAGAAAGTTTTTGATTATATCGAAGCTAATTATTATCAATCGATTGGTTTAAGTGACGTAGCTGTTGCAGTTGGTTACTCCGCAGCTTATTTAACCAATCTAGTGCGACGCAAAACTGGAAAAACAGTAAATGATTGGATCTTTGAACGCCGGATGCTAGCTGCGCGTGCCTTGCTTCTGGAAACCAACCAGCCAGTTAATCAGATTGCTTGTGCAATCGGCTACCAGTATGAAGGATATTTCTTTCGTCAATTTCGCCAGTTTCATGGGACTACACCTCAAGTTTGGCGTAATACTCAGCGTTCTAATTTTAATGTCAATCAATTGCAACATAATTAATAGTTTTAACAACAAAATGTACATTGTCCCTAAAATTTTTATTTCCTACACTACTAAATATAGGAATGCAACTTGATTCTTGAAAGCAGACTAAGACTAAAAGCTTTATCTAACAATGCTCATATCTTGGAAAGCTTGCACTAATCAAACCAGATTCCTATTAATACAAGGTTACTTTTACAAAACGTAACTTGTAAAAGGTGGAGATTAAGTGCACAAGTTTTGCAGTAAGTTTCCAAAACCACAGTTCCTCAAGGAACGACACAGAACAATTAACACTTCAATAGGAGAGAAAAGATGAAAGACGATCAACATGAACAACTATTCACCGAATTAACTCCCGAAGCCGCCGCTGTTGTTGAAGGAGGTGGTAGCTTCAAGTCTACTGTTAAATTTGATACTTTTCTAACTTCACGAGCGTTTAATGTGCGACCCGGTGGAACAATCAAACTCACTTCCAACACCAAATCAGCTAAGAGTAACCCATCCTTTGCTGCAATTATTAGAAATGTAAATACTAATAATTCAAATGGAAAGGTAGCCAGTGTTGGTAAAGATACCACTACATGGACTAGTATCCGGGGAGGCAAATATGTAATAGACTTTAGAGATGATAAAGACGGTATATTTGTCACTGGCAATATAAGAGTTGACTACACCTCCTGATGCAGCACATGAAGCTAAACGCTCAGGAGTCTGATCAAACAAACTGATTAGACTAGTAGAACATTTACGGCGAGCAAGGCTTTCCCCATGTTCGCCTTTCTGAATTTTATCGTTATCTCCTTGACGGAGCGATGTCTACGACGGCTGCGCCAACGCTTACTATACCTCTATCCAATAGTCCTATTCTCTCGTGATTTATTTTCATAAAATTATAATAAGATATAGTGTAAAATACTTGTTAATTCGTTGTTTCATGACTTAACGGTAAAAGTCAGATTCGCCTTTCTCGTTGATAAAAGCAGATATAAGATATTTGTTGTTGATTATCTTGAAAAAATCATAACTATTCCATTCTAATAATCAAGAAAAAATATAGATTTATCAAAATGTTTATTAATAATAAAGTTGGGACTAATACTCAGCATTCTAATGTTAGTGTCAATGAATTGCAACATAATTAATAGTTTTAACAACAAAATGTGCATTGTCCCTAAAATTTTTATTTCCTACACTACTAAATATAGGAATGCAACTTGATTCTTGAAAGCAGACTAAGACTAAGAGCTTTATTCGATAATGCTCATATCTTGGAAAGCTTTCATAAATCAAACCTGATTCCTATTAATACAGGCTTACTTTTCAAATAAAGTAGCTTGTAAAAGGTCGATATTAAGATGCTTTAGCCATCTTATTGGCAATATACAACAGAACAAATGACACTCTATTAAGAGTGAAAAGATGAAAGACGATCAGCAGCAGGACAATTGTTACTTTGATCAAGAAATTGTACATTGTGCTCGAAGTTTGGGACTTCTAAAGTATTAATCGTCAACAAAGTTCACATTCTCTAAACAGTATAAGGAGAAAAAATGAAAGACAATCAACTTTTTGTAGAGCTTTCCTTTGAAGAAGCTAGTACCATTAAGGGTGGAGGGGTAACACTTTTTAATGACATCGATTTTCGTGGTGAGAAATTAACGACACTCGGCAATCCAAACCGTACATACGTTGGGAATGATTTTAACGATCAAGCTTCCTCAATTAAGGTTGCAGGAGGAACGTGGCGTTTTTATACAGATGCAAATTACAAAGGTGATCACTGGGATCTAGGACCAGGCGAGTATCCTTGGGTCGGATTAGTTGGGATACCTAATGACTCAATCTCATCCTTCGAACTGATCTCAGGCCCGGGCTTTTAGCCTGAGGTTTATAACCCCAGGTGGTTGTTGAGACTGGTGCAAGATTTCAGAAAGTAACTGGAAGTTGGAGATTTTAGTTTCCAGTCCTTCTGGAGAATAACTCTGGGTTAAGCACTTACTTTTGCTGAACATATAAGCTCTGAGCTGGTAGGGGCGAGACATGTTTCGCCCCTATTTTTTGCTTGCTTGTAATAGAAAAATTTACACTCTGTCCGAATAGCGAACCATTTATAGGTACAGGTCTTGAAGATGCGATACCAAATTGTACTTCAACACAGTGAAGAAGACTGCGGTGCTGCGTGCCTCGCCACTGTTGCCAAACACTACGGACGCACCTTTGCCATTAGTCGAATGCGGGAAGCAGTTGGTACAGGGTCGCGGGGAACTAGTCTGCTAGGGTTAAACCGGGGTGCAGAAACTTTAGGATTCAATGCCCGTCAAGTTAAAGCTTCTCCACAACTGCTCGACCAATTGCATAAAGCCCCTCTACCAGCCATCATTCACTGGAAAGGCTACCACTGGGTAGTTCTGTATGGGCAGAAGGGGAAAAAATACGTAATCGCTGACCCAGGTGTAGGCATCCGCTATCTTACCCGCGAGGAGTTGCTCAAAGGGTGGGGCAATGGCATCATGCTGCTGCTAACGCCAGACGACAGCCGCTTTTATCAGCAATCAGATGATAAAATTGGCGGCTTTGGGCGTTATCTGATGCGGGTTTTACCCTATCGCGCTATTCTGATTCAAGCGATCGCAATTAATATTGTCATCGGACTACTTTCGCTTGTCTCTCCCTTAATGATGCAATTGCTCACCGATGACGTGCTAGTGCGGGGAGATACCCAACTGCTAACTGTGGTGGCAATTGGTGCGATCGCTATGAGTCTATTTAGCAGTGCGATCGGTTTGGTACAATCTCACTTAATCGGTCACTTTGGTCAACGCCTGCAATTAGGACTGATTCTAGAATACGGGCGACAACTGTTGCGTTTGCCCCTCTCGTATTTTGAAGGACGACGCAGTGGGGAAGTAGTCAGCCGGATTGCCGATGTGGATCATATCAATGAGCTAGTTTCCCAAATTGTCCTCGGTTTACCCAGCCAATTTTTTATCGCCTTGGTTTCCTTGGGCTTCATGCTCTTTTACAGTTGGGGGCTGACTTTGGCTTCCTTGGCAGCCTTTCTGATTGTCACCCTCGTCAACCTGCTTTTTCTCCCAGCTTTGCGCCAAAAAACCCGGAATGCGATCGTCTTGGGTACAGAAAACCAAGGCTTTCTCGTTGAAACGTTTCGCGGTGTCCAGGTGCTAAAAACTACCCAAGCCACTCCCCAAGCTTGGCAAGAGTATCAGGCAAATTATGGTCGGCTTGCTAACTTGGGCTGGAGTACGATGAAGCTGGGGCTTTACAGTGGCACAATTACTAATATTATTTCTACTTTTACTAGTATTGCCTTACTGTGGTTAGGCTCATATCTGGTGATTAATCGCACTTTGAGCATCGGTCAGTTGCTAGCATTTACTGGCATGAGTGGCAACTTTCTCGGCTTTTTGAGTTCAGTCATCGGCTTAGTTGATGAGTTCATCACTGCCCAGATTGTCATCCAACGCTTGACGGAGGTGATTGATGCTACCCCAGAAGACGACAAAGACGAGAAAAAGCCTTGGGCAGAACTGAAGGGCGATATAGGTATTACTTGCACTAACCTTAATTTCCACCATGCAGGTAGAGTTGACTTGCTGCAAGATTTTTCGCTGATTATCCCTGGCGGTCAAGTTATTGGGCTGATTGGTAAATCTGGGTGTGGTAAAAGCACCCTCGCCAAACTGCTTGCTGGTTTATATTTCCTCCAATCTGGCAATATCCGCTATGGCATCTATAATCAGCAAGACCTTTCGATGGAATATCTGCGTCAACAGGTGGTGCTAGTACCCCAAGAACCTCACTTTTGGAGTCGCTCAATTCTTGAAAACTTCCGCTTCAGCTATCCTCAAATCGCCTTTGAACAAATTGTGCAAGCTTGCGAGATTGCTGGTGCAGATGAGTTTATTAGTAAACTGCCTGATAAGTATCAAACTGTTTTAGGCGAATTTGGCGCGAATCTTTCTGGTGGACAACGACAGAGATTAGCGATCGCTAGAGCTATAGTTACTGACCCACCCATATTAATTTTAGATGAATCCACTGGCGCTCTCGACCCAGTGAGTGAAGCCAAACTGTTAGATAAACTGCTATCCCATCGGCTGGGCAAAACCACAATTATGATTAGCCATCGCCCCAAAGTGATTGGGCGCGCTGATTGGATTGTACAGATGGAAGAAGGGCGTTTGAAAATCCAAGGCACTCCAGAGGCTCTGCGCCATCAACCTGGTGAACACTTAGACTTCTTAGACGGTGTCGATCTATTTACAAATGGTTTAGTAGCTAAATCTTCCAATCACTCTAACGGCAAATTCAGCGCAATCAGCAAATAAAATCATCTATGACTTACGCATTGACAAAAAATATCATCCATGCATTTAAATAACAACTCATTGTTCAACATTCAACAGAGGTTAAAGAATGAATACAAAATTTTCAAAGCTGTATTTTACGATCGCTGTCTCGGCTGCAATCATCGGTAGTGCTTCTGTCGCGTTGTCTGCCGTTGTATCGTTCAGCGATGCTACTGCCACATCTACTAGTGGTTCGTTTGTTGCGGACAACGCTATTGACAAAAATAAGAATACCCACTGGGAGGCTGACGCCGATGGTGCTTCCATAACTGCGAGATTCAATAGCTGCCAGCGCGTAGACGATCTGGTGCTTAACTGGTACGGCACGAACAAGTATACCTACAGCGTAAAGCTTTCCAAGGACAATGGTGCAACTTGGACTACTGTGGTCAGTAAAACCTCTGGCAAGGGCAATGAAAACAAGCAAAACGTCGACGACCAAGCCGCCAACGCGATCGAGATCGTGGGTGATAACGATTCTAGATTGCGTATCGACGAATTGAAGATTAATTCCCTGGGTTCGACCAATGGCTGTACGAGCAGTGGTACTTCAAATTCCTCAACTGGTGAAAGCAGTGGTACTTCCAATCCCTCAACTGGTGAAAGCAGTGGTACTTCCAATCCCTCAACTGGTGAAAGCAGTGGTAACGCTCAAAACCCGGCCGATGTGCTTGATCTAAGCAAGTGGAAGATCACCCTGCCAATCAGCTTGAATTCCCCGCCCAACTCAAACAAGGCAACGGAAATTAAGCAGCCGCAACTCAAGACATACAGTAATTCAGAATATTTTCGTCTGAATGCTGCGAAGAATGGTGTGCTTTTGAAAGCGATCGCTGGCGGCGCACGTACAAGCACAAATACTGCTTACGCCCGTTCTGAACTGCGTGAAATGCAGGGTGATGGAACGGAATCCGCTGCCTGGAACTGTAAGAATATCGATCGTGGCATGTACCTGGAACAGACTCTGTTACACACCACCACGAAAAAGCCGGAAGCCACCATCGCCCAGATCCATGACTCAGAAAACGACCTGATGATGGTGAAGTACTTCGGCCCTTCCTTTGCCAACGGCTCGACGGACATCGGCAAGCTTGAAGCCCGCTTTAACAACGACACTACTACCAAGCTTCTCGACAGTACCTATAAAATCGGCGATCCAATGACTATCGACATTGCTGTTACATCCGGTGGCAATGTTAACGTCACCTATAAAAACCTACGTTCAGGTGTAACCAATAGTACTGGTACAGTAAAGCTGACGGGTATTATCGGTTCTTGTTACTTCAAGGCAGGCATATATATTCAAGCTTGTTCAAAAACTGATATTTATGGCAACACCAACACTGTGTGTGCGAACAAAAACTTATCTGCTAATAAATACGAGACTGACCCTTACGCTTACGCCGAAATAGAAGTACGCAAAATTACCCTACGCTAATCCGCAGAAGCTTTCAGCTTTTGTGATGTCTGGCTTTCTTAATTTTAAATTTTGAATTTTGAATTGGTATTATCCTGTCTGGCTTTCTTAATTTTGAATTTTGAATTTTGAATTTTGAATTTAGTTGCATTGTCTGTCTAATTTGTCAATACGTAAGTTCAATCATCATGGTTAGCTATTCCAACTCAGACTACTTGCCCCCAATTCAAGACAACGAGTTTCTCCCGCCACTTGGTCGTTGGACTACTTGGGGCGGACTAGTTCTTGTCTGTGCTGTGGGATTAGGCGTTCCACTTGCCTCTATTACCAAATATAAAGTGACTGTTAAAGGACAGGCTGTTGTTCGTCCTGCTGGTGAGTTACGGCTCGTTCAAGCTGCTACGGAAGGTCAGGTAATGCGTGTCTTTGTTGCAGAGAATCAAGTTGTCAAAAAAGGCGATGTGATTGCTACTATTGACAACTCGAAGCTAGAAACTAAAAAGAGCCAACTGCAAAGTAGCATTGGGCAAAGTCGTTTACAACTTTTTCAAATTAATGCCCAGATTAATGCGATTAATAACCAAGTTTTAGCTGAAACTGAGCGTGTCAACCGTGTTATCGCTGGCGCTGAAGCTGAATTAAGCGGTCGTAGCCGGGACTATCAAGATAAACTTATTACTACTGCGACTGATGTAGAAGAAGCGGATGCCAATGTCAAAGCTGCGGATGCTAGTTTGAAAGCAGCCCAGTCAAAGCGAAATCGCTATGAGACTGTAGCCAAAGCCGGAGCCTTGTCTCAAGATCAATATGAGGAAGCACAACTAGCTGTTCGCCAGCAAGAACAAGCTCTCCAAGCAGCTAAAGCTAAATTGCAAAATGTCCAAACTGCTCTTAATCCTAGTAATGCACAAGTAGCGATCGCTTCTCAACGCATTGCCCAAGAAAAAGCTACCGGTCAAGCTAACATTGCTACTTTAAATAAAGAACGCCTTGCTTTAATCCAGCAACGAATTGAAATTCAAAAACAGCTAGAACGCGACACCCGCGAACTCCAACAAGTAAATATCGACCTCAACCAGGCTGTGATTACTGCCACAGCAGACGGGATTATTTCTAAATTAAACCTGCGAAACTCCGGTCAAACAGTGCCTGCTGGAGAGGAAATTGCCCAAATTGTCCCCAGTGATGCTCCCTTGGAAGTTAAGGCAGCGATCGCACTTCAAGATAAAAATAAGTTAAAACAAGGTCAAACGGTACAAATGCGGGTTTCTGCCTGTCCTTATCCAGATTATGGTACTCTCAAAGGCAAGGTTAAGACAATTTCCCCGGATGCGATTGCACCTGTTGGGAATGCTGCTAATGCCAGTGCCGCAACATCTGCCAGCCAAAAGATGGCAGCCGTTGGTACATTCTATGGGGTAACAATTGAGCCAGAAAGCCTTTCTCTAGGTAGGGAAAAACATCAATGTGCTATCCAATTAGGAATGGAGGGTACAGTCGATATTATTTCTAGAGAAGAGACTGTGATGCAATTCTTTTTGAGGAAGGCAAGGTTGATTGCAGACATTTAGTGCGTTGGCGTAGCCCGCACTTCGGCAAGCTCAGTGACCACCGCAGGCATTGCATTGTAACTATTCGTAATTATTTCTCGCAATCCTACTGTGGGTTTTCTATCTATCCTTATAAGAGGGTGTAGTGTACTTGCTAGTTATTCAAGGGTTGCAATGTTTAAAATGACGCGATGTAGGCAGCATTGGTGCTGGAAATTCGCACTGGGAAGTTGGTTGGTGATGGGTAGTGCGATCGGCGAAGGTGTATTGCAGACATTCGCTTTCCCTTTTAATTGCGCTTTTGCCCAAATTACCCCCGATAGCACTCTACCCAATAATTCGAGAGTTACAACACAAAATAACATCAGTACCATTGAAGGGGGAACCCAAGCTGGAAGCAACTTATTCCACAGTTTTGGGGAATTTTCTGTCCTCACTGGCGGCACTGCAATATTTAATAATGCTGCGGATATTCAAAATATTATCAGTCGGGTAACGGGTGGATCGGCTTCTAATATTGATGGGTTGATTCGGGCTAATGGTACAGCTAACCTGTTTCTAATTAATCCCAATGGAATTGTATTTGGTCAGAATGCTCAATTAAATATTGGTGGTTCTTTTGTTGCGAGTACAGCGAATGCACTGCAATTTGGAAATGTCGGATTTTTTAGCGCAACTGAGAAAAATATCCCTTCACCATTGTTGACTATTAATCCTTCAGCATTGCTATTTAATCAGATTAATCAAAACGCAGCAATTCAAAATAACTCAGTTGCACCCGCAGGAAAAGATCCAGCAGGCTTTGATGCATTAGGTTTACGAGTGCCAGATGGAAAAAGTTTACTGCTGATGGGTGGTAATGTCAGCATGGATAGGGGACGATTAAATGCTTTTGGTGGACGAGTTGAGTTAGGAGGATTGGGCGAACCTGGTAGTGTAACGCTGGGTGTAGACGGCAATAATCTCAGCTTGATATTTCCTGCGGATGTTGCGCGAGCTTCGGTATCCCTTACTAACCAAGCTGCGATATATGTAGAAGGTGCTGGTGGCGGTAATATTGCAGTGAATTCCAAGAATCTAGAGATTTTAGGAGGAAGTATTTTAAGCGGTGGTATTGGGCAAGGTTTAGGGACATCTGAAACAGTTGCAGGAGATATCACGCTTAATGCTACTGGAGAAATCAAAGTTGCTGGCGGGAGTAGTGTTCAGAATCTTGTGCGTTTGGGGACAGTTGGTAATGGGGGTAACATTACTATTGATTCTAGTTCTTTCTCATTACGCGATGGCGCTCAACTCGAAGTCTCAACCTTTGGACAAGGGAATGCAGGCAATGTGACAGTGGGGGCACTCGATGCTGTTGACCTTGCAGATGCTGGCATCCTCAGCACAGTGGAAGCAGGGGGCGTAGGTAAGGGAGGTAATATCGACATCAATGCTGCAACACTATCACTAATTGATGGCAGTCAACTAGTAACCATTACTCGTGCTGCATTTAATACCCAACCAGCAGGACGAGGGGATGCGGGGAATGTCAATGTTAATGTTACAGGTACTGTTGATATTGCTGGGGAGAAAAATGGTTTTTTTAGTGCGATTCGCAGCAGTGTGGAAACGGGGACAGTTGGCAATGGAGGTAACATTACTATCGATTCTGGTTCCTTCTTGTTAAGCGATCGCGCTGTACTTACTGCCTCAACTTCGGGACTTGGGAATGCGGGGAATGTGACAGTGCGGACACTTGATGCTTTTACAGCCGCTAGTAATACTTACATCTTCAGCACAGTGTCAGCTGGAGGTGTAGGTAAGGGAGGTAATATCGACATTAATGCTGCAAAAGTGTCACTAATTGATGGCGCTCAACTTATTGCCTCAAGCTTTGGACAAGGAAATGCAGGGAATGTGACAGTGCGGGCACTTGATGCTGTTGACCTTGCAGATGCTGGCATCTTCAGTACAGTAGAAGCAGGGGGTGTAGGTAAGGGTGGCAATATCGACATTAATGCTGCAAAACTATCACTAATTGATGGCGCTCAACTGGCAACCGTTACTCGTAGAGCATTTAATATCCAGCCAGCAGGACGGGGGGATGCGGGGAATGTCAATGTTAATGTTACTGACGCTGTTGATATTGCTGGGGAGAAAAATGGTTTTTTTAGTGCGATTCGCAGCAGTGTGGAAACGGGGACAGTTGGCAATGGAGGTAACATTACTATCGATTCTGGTGACTTCTCATTACGAGACGGCGCTCAACTAACTGCCTCAACTTCGGGACTTGGGAATGCGGGAAATGTGACAGTGCGGGCACTTGATGCTGTTGACCTTGCAGATGCTGGCATCTTCAGTACGGTGTCAGCAGGGGGTGTAGGTCAGGGAGGTAATATCGATATCTCCGCTGCAACCCTCTCGCTAAAAGATGGCGCTCAACTGCAAACTGCTACTCGTGAAGCATCTACTAATACACAGCCAGCAGGACGGGGGAATGCTGGGAATGTCAATGTTAATGTTACAGGTACTGTTGATATTGCTGGGGAGAAAAATGGTTTTTTTAGTGCGATTCGCAGCAGTGTGGAAACGGGGACAGTTGGCAATGGAGGTAACATTACTATCGATTCTGGTGACTTCTCATTACGAGACGGCGCTCAACTAACTGCCTCAACTTCGGGACTTGGGAATGGGGGGAATGTGACAGTACGGGCACTTGATGCTGTTTCAGTGGCTAGTAATGCTTCTATCCTTAGTACAGTAGAAGCAGGGGGTGTAGGTCAGGGAGGTAATATCGATATCTCTGCTGCAACACTATCACTAATTGATGGCGCTCAACTGGCAACCGCTACTCGTGGAGCATCTAATACCCAGCCAGCAGGACGGGGGAATGCGGGGAATGTCAATGTTAATGTTACAGGTACTGTTGATATTGCTGGGGAGAAAAATGGTTTTTTTAGTGCGATTCGCAGCAGTGTGGAAACGGGGACAGTTGGCAATGGAGGTAACATTACTATCGATTCTGGTGACTTCTCATTACGAGACGGCGCTCAACTAACTGCCTCAACTTCGGGACTTGGGAATGGGGGGAATGTGACAGTACGGGCACTTGATGCTGTTTCAGTGGCTAGTAATGCTTCTATCCTCAGTACGGTGTCAGCAGGGGGTGTAGGTCAGGGAGGCAATATCGACATTAATGCTGCAACACTATCACTAATTGATGGCGCTCAACTGGCAACCGTTACTCGTAGAGCATTTAATATCCAGCCAGCAGGACGGGGGGATGCGGGGAATGTCAATGTTAATGTTACTGACGCTGTTGATATTGCTGGGGAGAAAAATGGTTTTTTTAGTGCGATTCGCAGCAGTGTGGAAACGGGGACAGTTGGCAATGGAGGTAACATTACTATCGATTCTGGTGACTTCTCATTACGAGACGGCGCTCAACTAACTGCCTCAACTTCGGGACTTGGGAATGCGGGAAATGTGACAGTGCGGGCACTTGATGCTGTTGACCTTGCAGATGCTGGCATCTTCAGTACGGTGTCAGCAGGGGGTGTAGGTCAGGGAGGTAATATCGATATCTCCGCTGCAACCCTCTCGCTAAAAGATGGCGCTCAACTGCAAACTGCTACTCGTGAAGCATCAAATACACAGCCAGCAGGACGGGGGAATGCGGGGAATGTCAATGTTAATGTTACTGACGCTGTTGATATTGCTGGGGAGAAAAATGGTTTTTTTAGTGCGATTCGCAGCAGTGTGGAAACGGGGACAGTTGGCAATGGAGGTAACATTACTATCGATTCTGGTGACTTCTCATTACGAGACGGCGCTCAACTAACTGCCTCAACTTCGGGACTTGGGAATGGGGGGAATGTGACAGTGCGGGCACTCAATGCTGCTTCCCTCGCAGATGCTTCTATCCTCAGTACGGTGTCAGCAGGGGGTGTAGGTCAGGGAGGTAATATCGACATCAATGCTGCTTCTTTCTCATTACGAGACGGCGCTCAACTAACTGCTTCAACTTCGGGACTTGGGAATGGAGGGAATGTGAGAGTGCGGGCACTTGATGCTGTTTCAGTAGCTAGTAATGCTTCTATCCTTAGTACAGTAGAAGCAGGGGGTGTAGGTCAGGGAGGTAATATCGATATCTCTGCTGCAACACTATCACTAATTGATGGCGCTCAACTGGCAACCGCTACTCGTGGAGCATCTAATACCCAGCCAGCAGGACGGGGGAATGCGGGGAATGTCAATGTTAATGTTACAGGTACTGTTGATATTGCTGGGGAGAAAAATGGTTTTTTTAGTGCGATTCGCAGCAGTGTGGAAACGGGGACAGTTGGCAATGGAGGTAACATTACTATCGATTCTGGTGACTTCTCATTACGAGACGGCGCTCAACTAACTGCCTCAACTTCGGGACTTGGGAATGCAGGCACAATTAAAGTTAATGCTGCTGATTTTTTCACCATTTCTGGCAAGAGTTCAAGCTTTAATAGTGGCTTGTTCGTTAACTCCCAAAGTCCAACGGGTACTGCTGGAGATATTATCGTCACCTCACCTAGAGTTACCTTAGATAACAGTGCTACACTTAACGCCCAATCTGCATCGGGTAACGGTGGCGACATCAACTTACAAACTGATTTACTGCTTCTGCGCCGCGGCGCTCAAATTTCCACTACCGCAGGTACAGCACAAGCTGGTGGTAATGGTGGCAACATTACCATCAATGCCCCGTCGGGCTTCATTGTCGCCGTCCCAAGCGAAAATAGCGACATCACTGCTAATGCTTACACAGGTACAGGTGGTAGAGTAGATATTCAAGCCTTTGGTATCTATGGGATTCAACCCCGCTCTAACCCAACTCTCTTTAGTGATATCACCGCTAGTTCTGAGTTTGGTGTAAACGGCACTGTCGAACTCAATACACCCGGTATCGATCCCAACAGTAGCTTAGTTAATTTACCGACCGTACCAGTTGATACTCAAGTAGCACAGACTTGTTCCGCAGGTGGAACTTTAGCTAAGAGCCGTTTTACAATCACTGGACGCGGCGGTTTACCACCTAATCCGGGTGAAGCCCTCAGCGCTGACGCAGTGCAGGTAGATTTGGTGACTCTCAACTCAGAAGTAGGTAAACCCTCTACTCCAGCAGTCTCCACAAATCTCACTAACCCAACACCACATCGCATAGTAGAAGCTACTGGTTGGGCGATCGCTGCTAATGGCGATATAATTCTCACTAATTCTGCACCCATCACGCCTCATTCTTCCTGGCAGAAGACAGCCGATTGCCGTGCGTTAAATCAACATCAGGGAGGTTGAGCAACTTCCACTGTCTATTTTTAGTAAAGACACGGTGCGAGGAGGGCAAAAACATGGCAAGGAAAAAATCTAGATTACGGATAATCAAACGCTTTTTAAGTGTACTGCTGCTTTTAGCTATGTTCTTAGGCGCTCTTTTATTGCCCCCCACTTTCGCACATGTAACTGCGGAAAACTCCAATGTTCAAAGCTTGGCTGATGCCCAAAACTTGGTGAAACAGGGGAGAAAATTCTATGAAGCCGAGCAATTTAATGATGCAACTGCAACATGGCTACAGGCTATCTCTGCGTTAAAAGTCCGTGGGGATGAACTTACACAAGCGATGATACTGGGCAATTTATCATTAGCTTATCAGCAATTGGGACAGTGGTCAGAAGCAGAAAGTGCGATCGCTCAAAGTCTTAACTTATTACAAACTGCTAAAGACACCAAAGACTCCTCGCAAATTCTAGCTCAAGTCTTAGATATCAAAGGTCGTCTGCAATTGGCTCAAAGCAAAGCTGAAAATGCCCTGGATACTTGGCGACTCTCAGCTGAGATTTATACAAAAATAGGCGATGAAAGGGCGGTTATTCAAAATCGGATTAACCAAGCGCAAGCTTTGCAAGCTTTAGGGTTTTATCGTCAAGCCGAGAAGACATTAAGGCAAAGTACCCAGATTCTCCAAAGTCAACCTAACTCACCTGTTAAAGTTGCAGCTTTGCATAGTCTCGGCAATGTCGTCCAAGTCACTGGTGATTTAGAAACATCTCGGCAGATATTGCAGCAAAGTTTAGAATTAGCTTCATCGTTGCCAGATCGAGAAGCGATCGCTGATATTCTCCTCAGTCTGGGTAATACAGCCCGCGTACAGCAAGACACGCAAAAAGCTATAGAATTCTATCAACAAACTATCAAAACTGCAACCTCACCCACTACACGCATCCAAGCTCAAGCCAATCAACTAAGACTACTACTGAAAACTGAGCAATTGTCAGCTTTTCAAACATTGTCTTCTGAAATTAAAACTCAGCTTAACGATTTACCTTTGAGTCGTACAGCAATTTCTGCCCGCATTAACTTTGCCCAAAGTTTAATGCAATTCCGAAAAAAAATTGCCGCAGACACTCCCTCATGGTTGGATATTGCTCAATTACTGGCAACTGCTATTGAGCAAGCAAAAAGTTTGCAAGATAGACGCACCCAATCCTATGCTATTGGTGTCTTAGGGCAAGTTTACGAACAAACTCAACAATGGTCTGATGCCCAAAACCTCACCCAACAAGCCTTGCTCATCGCTCAAGATATCGATGCTAAAGATATTGGCTATCAATGGCAATGGCAACTGGGACGTTTGCTGAAAACTAAGGGAGATATCAAAGGAGCAGTATCAGCTTACACAGAAGCAGTTAATAATCTCCAAGCCCTCCGCAGTGATTTAGTTGGTGTCAATTCTGCGGTGAAATTTTCCTTTCGAGAGGAAGTTGAACCAGTTTATCGACAGTTGGTTGATTTACTTTTGCAATCTCAAGGTAACTCGAAACTGAGCTTTGAAAATCTTCAAAAAGCCAGCAATACAATCGAATTACTCCAAATAGCAGAACTAGAAAACTTCTTTCGCAACAACTGTTTAAATGCTCAAATTCGTAATCCAAAAAAAGATCCAACGGCAGCAATTATTTATCCATTTATTTTGCCAGATCGACTAGAGATCATCATCGAGTTGCCTCAACAGCGTTGGTTGCACTACACTACTCCTGTAGTTAAAAAGGAAGTCGAAACTACTTTAGCTCAACTACAGGAAAATTTACCCAAACCCCACACCCTGCGACAGGTTCAGTCTTTATCCCAGAAGGTTTACAAATGGATCGTTCAACCTGCTGAAGCTGCTTTAGCTGAAAGTAACACTCCTACTTTGGTGTTTGTGCTGGATGGCTGGTTGCGGAATATTCCGATGGCAGCTCTCTACGATGGCAAACAGTATTTAGTTGAGAAATATAATATTGCACTCACCCCCAGTTTGCAACTGATTGAACTCAAACCAATGGAGAAGGAATTAAAGGCAATAGCCGCAGGATTGAGTGAAGCAAGTTCGGGATTTTCTGCACTACCCAACGTCAAACTTGAATTAGAAGAAATCCGCTCTCAAGTCCCTAGCACCATCCTTCTAAATCAAGAATTTACCAGCAAAACTTTGCAAAATCGGATTAATTCTTTATCTTTCCCGATTGTTCATCTTGCAACTCATGGTCAGTTTAGCTCCAAGGCTGAGGAGACATTTATTGTTGCTTGGAATGAGCGTATTTATGTGAAAAAGTTAAATGAGTTAGTGCGAACAATAGAGCAAAATAGACCCGAAGCGATTGAATTGCTCATTCTTAGTGCCTGTCAAACAGCAGCTGGGGACGAACAAGCTGCACTGGGAATTGCTGGTGTCGCTTTTCAGGCAGGCGCACGCAGTACGATCGCTTCTTTGTGGAACTTAGATGATGAGTCTACTGCTGTGTTGATGAATCAATTTTACCAAGAGTTAGCCAACAAAAATCTGACTAAAGCTGAAGTACTCCGTCGCGCCCAGCTAGCTCTGTTGCAAAATCCCAAATACAAACGTCCCAGGTTTTGGGCCCCCTATGTTCTGCTAGGTAATTGGCTGTAGTTTTATATAAGTCAGATTGTATTGCAATCTGGTTTTTTTTTCATCGAGCTGCAATTCGATTGTTTTGGCTAACAATGCGATTGTTTCGACTGATGAATTATATTGTATAAATTTATGTAAACAAATTAGTCAGTTTTGCGTAACATTAAGGCGATCGCAACTGAGAATTATCAGAGGTGACTGCAACCACCGTAAACCCACATTAGTGGTGTGACATAACCAAAAGTTTAGCAATTAATGTTTGCCTAAAGAGGTGCAATGTCCAAGATAAGTATTCGTTGGAGTTGGTTTATCGGAATTGCAATATGTGGTTCAAGCATTGGGAGTCCAAATTCCGCTTTTGCCGACATTATCCCGGATGGCACTTTGTCTAATAACTCTAGTGTCAAATTAGAAGGGAACAACAGCATCATTGAAGGAGGAACCCAAGTAGGTGGCAACTTGTTCCACAGCTTTCGGGAGTTTTCTGTACCTCCTAACGGCGCTGCTTTGTTTAATAATGCAGTGGATATTCAAAATATTATCAGTCGGGTAACGGGTGGATCGGTCTCTAGGATTGAGGGATTAATTGGTGCTAACGGCACAGCTAATTTGTTTTTGATAAATCCTAACGGAATTATTTTTGGTCAGAATGCTCAATTAAATGTTGGTGGTTCCTTTGTGGCGAGTACAGCCAATGCACTGCAATTTGGAAATCGAGGATTTTTTAGCGCGAGCGATCAAAATATCCCTTCACCGTTGTTGACTATTAATCCTTCAGCATTGGTGGTTAATCAGATTAATCAAAATGCAGCAATTCAAAATAACTCAGTTGCACCCGCAGGAAAAGATCCAGCAGGCTTTGATGTATTTGGTTTACGAGTACCAGCTGGAAAAAGTTTATTGCTGGTCGGTGGTAATGTCAGCATGGATGGAGGAGAATTAAATGCTTATGGTGGGCAAGTTGAGTTAGGAGGGTTGGCAGAACTTGGTACTGTAGCACTGGGTGTAAATAGTGATAATCTCAGCTTAAAATTTCCTGATAATGTTGCGCGAACAGATGTATCCCTTACAAATCAAGCACGTATATATGTAGATGGTGCTGGTGGCGGTAATATTGTAGTGAATGCCAGGAATCTAGAGATTTTAGGACTAACTTTCCTAAGTGCTGGTATTGGGCAAGGTTTGGGAACACCTGAAACTGTTGTTGGAGATATTACCCTCAATGCTACCGGGCAAATCAAAGTTGCTGGGAGCGGAGTCGGCAATCGTGTGCGTTCGGGTTCAAAAGGTAATGGGGGTAACATTACTATCGAGTCTGGTTCCTTGTTGCTACAAGATGGCGCTGCACTTGTAGCCGAAACCCTTGGACTTGGGAATGCGGGGAATGTGACAGTACGTGCACTAGATACTGTTTCCCTTACAGATGCTTCTATCCTCAGCACAGTGAGATCTGGGGGTATAGGTAAAGGTGGCAATATCGACATCAATGCTGCAACATTATCACTAATTGATGACGCTCAACTTGCAGCCTCAACTTCGGGACTTGGAAATGCAGGGAATGTGACAGTGCGGACACGAGATGCTGTTTCTCTTGCAGGTAATGCTGTCATCTTCAGCACGGTGGAATCTGGGGGTGTAGGTAAAGGAGGTAATATCGATATCTCAGCTGCAACCCTCTCGCTAAAAGATGGCGCTCAACTACAAACTATTACTAGTGGTGCATCTGCAACAGCGCCAGCAGGACAGGGCGATGCAGGGAATGTCAATATTAAAGTTACTAGTGCTGTTGATATTGCTGGGGAGAAAAATGATTCTGTTAGTGCGATTGGTAGCTCGGTGAGAACGGGGACAGTTGGTAATGGAGGTAACATTACTATCGATTCTGGTTCTTTCTCTCTAAGTGATGACGCTCAACTTGCAGCCTCAACTTTTGGAAAAGGAAATGCAGGGAATGTGACAGTGCGGACACGAGATGCTGTTTCTCTTGCAGGTAATGCTGTCATCTTCAGCACGGTGGAATCTGGGGGTGTAGGTAAAGGAGGTAATATCGATATCTCAGCTGCAACACTATCACTCATTGATGGCGCTCAATTGCTAACCATTACTCGTGGTGCATCTGCAACAGTGCCAGCAGGACGGGGGGATGCAGGGGATGTCAATGTTAATGTTACTGGGTCAGTTAATATTGCTGGAAAGAAAAACGGTTTTGTTAGTGCGATTGGTAGCTCGGTGAGAACGGGGACAGTTGGTAATGGAGGTAACATTACTATCGATTCTGGTTCTTTCTCTCTAAGTGATGACGCTCAACTTGCAGCCTCAACTTTTGGAAAAGGAAATGCAGGGAATGTGACAGTGCGGACACGAGATGCTGTTTCTCTTGCAGGTAATGCTGTCATCTTCAGCACGGTGGAATCTGGGGGTGTAGGTAAAGGAGGTAATATCGATATCTCAGCTGCAACACTATCACTCATTGATGGCGCTCAATTGCTAACCATTACTCGTGGTGCATCTGCAACAGCACCAACAGGACGAGGGAATGCGGGAAATATCAATGTTAATGTTACTGGCGCTGTTGATATTGCTGGAAAGAAAAATGATTTTGTTAGTGGGATTTTTAGTGAAGTGCAAACGGGAACAGTTGGTAATGGGGGTAACATTACTATCGATTCTGGTTCCTTTTCTCTAAGCGATCGCGCTCAACTTTCTGCCTTAACTTCGGGACTTGGAAATGCAGGGAATGTGACAGTGCGGACACGAGATGCTGTTTCTCTTGCAGGTAATGCTGTCATCTTCAGCACGGTGGAATCTGGGGGTGTAGGTAAAGGAGGTAATATCGATATCTCAGCTGCAACCCTCTCGCTAAAAGATGGCGCTCAACTGCAAACCCTAACTCGTGAAGCATCTGATACCCAGCCAGCAGGACAGGGCGATGCGGGGAATGTCAATGTTAAAGTTACTAGTGCTGTTGATATTGCTGGGGTGAAAAACGTTTTTATCAGTGGAATTGGCAGCTTGGTGCAAAAGGGGACAGTCGGTAATGGGGGTAACATTACTATCGATTCTGGTTGCTTCTCTCTAAGTGATGGCGCTCAACTTGCAGCCTCAACTTCGGGACTTGGAAATGCAGGGAATGTGACAGTGCGGACACGAGATGCTGTTTCTCTTGCAGGTAATGCTGTCATCTTCAGCACGGTGGAATCTGGGGGTGTAGGTAAAGGAGGTAATATCGATATCTCAGCTGCAACCCTCTCGCTAAAAGATGGCGCTCAACTGACAACCATTACTCGTGAAACATCTGATACCCAGCCAGCAGGACAGGGCGATGCAGGGAATGTCAATGTTAAAGTTACTAGTGCTGTTGATATTGCCGGGGTGAAAAACGGTTTTACCAGTGGGATTCGTAGCTTGGTGAAAACAGGGACAGTTGGCAATGGGGGTAACATTACTATTGATTCTGGTTCCTTTTCGTTAAGAGATGGCGCTCAACTTTCTGCCGAAACCCTTGGACAAGGAAATGCAGGCATAATTAAAGTTAATGCTGCTGATTTTTTCACTATTTCTGGCAAGAGTTCAAACTTTAACAGTGGCTTGTTCGTTAACTCCCAAAGTCTGACGGGTACTGCTGGAGATATTATCGTCACTTCACCTAAAGTTACCTTAGATAACGGTGGCAGACTCAATGCCCAATCTGCATCAGGTAACGGCGGCAACATCAACTTACAAACTGATTTACTGCTTCTGCGTCGTGGCGCTCAAATCTCTACCACCGCAGGCATAGAACAAGCTGGTGGTAATGGTGGCAACATTAATATCAATGCCCCATTGGGCTTTCTCGTTGCCGTTCCAAACGAAAATAGTGACATCACTGCCAATGCTTACACAGGCAGTGGTGGAAGAGTAGATATTCAAGCCTTTGGTATCTATGGCATTCAACCCCGCTCTAACCCAACTTCTCTTTCGGATATCACTGCTAGTTCTGAGTTTGGTGTAAATGGTACTGTAGAACTTAACACGCCGGATATTGACCCTAACAGTGGCTTAGTCAATTTACCAACTGTACCAGTTGATACCGAAGTAGCACAGACTTGTCAAGCTGGTGGAAATTTAGCTAAAAGCAGTTTTACAATCACTGGACGCGGCGGCTTGCCACCTAATCCAGGTGAAGCTCTTAACACTGATGCAGTGCAGGTAGATTTGGTGAGTCTCAATCCAAACAGTGATAACCGCGATCGCTCCTTTGTTCCCAGCAAAATAGCTACCCCCGCACCAGAACCGATCATAGAAGCTACTAATTTGGCGCTAAACCAAAAAGGGGAAGTCGTCTTGACAGCAAATCTTCCCACCACTACGCCCCATAGTCCTTGGTTGAAGCCTGCATCTTGCAGAGCAATTCCTAATTCGTAATTTCAGATTCGTCAGATTGCAATCTGATTTTTTTTCATCGCTCTGCAATGCCATTGTATCGACTGACAATGCGATTGTATCGACTAACCATGCGATCGCATCGACTAACAATGCGATTGTATCGACTAACAATGCGATTGTATCGAATGCATGAATTTTGAATTGGTATTACTCACTCTCTAAATTGCAGCACTCCACCCTTGGTTCAGTTGCAAAATCATTCAAACCAACAGCTTGCAACAGCGCCGTCCAAGAAGTATCTTGCGAATTAGAGCGACGCAATTCACTAGCAGCACTCAGCGCTTCATACCAAATACCATTAGCCGCATAAAGGTTTATTTGCTGGCGTGGTGTTGCTTTTTCTAATTGAGTTTTTAAAGCAGGTTTTAGTTGCTCTCGTTTTACATAGCCTTCAACATTAGCAATAATTTGGTTATTCTTATTACAGTAAATGTTGAAATACCAACGATACCGCTTACCTGTCTCTAAAGGTGCTGCTTTTGAGGGCAAACGAAAACTAACTACTCCTGGTGTCCCCGTTAAAGAAGTTTTGTAAGTAGTTTGATTTTGTGCTTCATCTTCTAGCACAAACTCTCCAGATGCAAAATCCGATGCATAAGGAACATAAAATAAGAAACTAGGATGCTCTGCGATCGCTTCTCCAAACACCAATTCTGAGTTTGAATAAACAGGTACTAAAGCTGTGAGCCGCTTTTGAGAAGAAGTCAGTGGCTGATTGATATCCTGACCACAGCCACGGCTACCTGCTTCCGTTCGCTTACCTGGTTCCCCGATGCCTTTTGGTGGAGGCGGCGCCGCAAAAATTAATGATTGATTTAATTGTCCGTTGGAATTTGCAGGCTGTGCTTGCACATCTATACAACTAAGGAATGTTAAACTAACGGCGAGGAAAGTTTGAATCTTTTGCATAGATAATTTCATTTTTATTTATGGCTCAAGTTGTAGAAGTCAGTTGTCGCTGTTGTGAAAGTAGGTAAATTGCCACTGTGCCGCCAGTAACGACTAAAACCAAAGCTGACGGAACTAGGGGAACCCAAATCCCTTGATAAAAGAGAATTAAGCAAAGCACGTATAAGACCCCAAATACACCTCCTTGTGCCAGTACTAAATATACTCCCGACCGATCGCGCCAAGGAAATATCTGCACAACGGTAAAAGCGATCGCACCTCCAACCACTGACCAACCCCAAATCCACAACATTTCACCCCAAACAGGCAAAACTGAGATCAAAGGTCGCTTATCTATAACAGCACTCAGTAATTGACTCACCATTTGTGCTTGCAAAATCACTCCTGGTATTTCTTCAGAAGAACCCTGTCCAGTTATGTAAGGAGTAGGAATATAATCACGGAAGCTTTGGGCAGTGGTACCAATGAGAACAATTCGGTCTTTGACTTGTTCGGGATTGACTTTACCCTTAAGAACATCTGTCAGCGTGACTTGAGGAGCAATATCTATTGGAGAACCTTGGTAAGAGCGGTAATTGAGCAATATTTGATAGCCCTGTGTATCCGCTTGTTGATAGCCTCCCGTGTGCGATTCTCCTTTGGAGACATTTGACGATCCCAACCTCTGAAAAACAACGTTACCTAGCTGCAAATTTCCTTGGGGGGTGTATTGAGCAGAAATTCCTTCTTTTTCTAAGTAGTGGAATGCTAGTTGAGCGTTAAGGGCGTAGGGTGCAGTACAAAGGGAGGTTGGGTCTGCTGGTTGCATTGCCAATAAATGACGACGCAAAACATTGTCTGAATCTGGGATAATATCACTAAAACCTTGGCGTTCTGGTGGAACCTCTTTCGGGGATGGAACTCCTGGATAGTTTTGTGTGCGATCGCTAACTTTGCAAATTGCAAAGAAATTGGTTAAAGAAGCTTGGTTAGGTTGTACCGGATCGCTACGATAAATATCCAAGCCAATACTTCGGGGTTGCAACTTTGCTAGTTTGTCCAAAAGTTTCGTCAGTGCCAGATTTGACAGCGATCCACTTCTTTGCTTTTGCTCTGGTAGGTAAAGATCGTCTTCGGTGACAGTGACTATCAAAAGGCGCGAATCTTGCTTTTCTTGGGGACGCGATCGCATTAATTGGTCGTATGAGAGCAATTCCCATGTTTGCAATCCTCCTTGGTGTCTTATTCCTAAAACACCAGCAGTTATCAGCAAACTCAAAATTAACAAACTTTCGAGACGGCGAGTATTAAAAAACCATCGAGACTTTAACCAAGTTATTGGCACTACACCAGGATGTTCGCTAATTACTGGCAACCAACTTGCACCTGGATATTCCTTTTCTATTCCTTTGAGCCTTTGTCTGGCAATGCGAACCGCAGCATATATAGATTGTCCTGATGAAAAAACCTCCAGAAAATGCTTTAAAAATTTTTGAGCTACCCGATCTGGCACTGGTTCCCGCATGACAATAATTTGCGGAATCTGCAAATCTTGCAGTTCTCGCGCTAATCCTAATCCATCACAGGAGTTAAAAATCGCTAATTGTAAACCGTTGGCAACAGCATTTCTCAGTGCATGTCTGAGTTTATCAATTGTTAATTTATCTGTCTGATTAATATAAATACAACTACTTTCACCCTCGCTCTTACTATGACCTGCGAAAAATAAGATATTCCAAGGTTGTTTCCACAATTTTTCATCGATGTCTGAATATTGAGGTTCTACTAAAAAAGTTGTAGCGGCATTAGGTAATTTTTCTAGTAACTGGCGGTCTTGCTCCACATCAATACCATCACTATCGCCTAAAATTGCCAAAATTCTAATTTTATTTCTCCAGAGCGATGTCTGCAATGCACCTATTACTGTTTCTGATTCTGGAACACTGAGAACAACTTCAGCTTTGAGATAATCTCGATCTATCAAATCCCACAAATGCCAAGGAAGTTTCTTGAGTTGCAAACAATGAGTGCGAATCAACACCCGCACTTCCTCTTCTGGCATCAGGTGTTTAAGCCATTTTTCGCGCACGGGACGAAAAGACTCTGATAGCAACCAATTGTTTAAATACTCCCGCACCTCACTAGCTTTTGTGTCGCACTCCTTACGCCGCTGGGAGATAGAACCATCGTAAATAATTTTTTTGGCTTTGATGCGGGTAAATTTCCACAAGCTGCGATATGTGGACTGCCACTGTTCAATAGCTGTTGCCATATTTAGATTGGAGGGCAGCTTGCCAGTAATTTCTGTAGTCGGGCGTTTGCCCTCTTCTCCAATTTCCAGCGTCACCTGTACACCTAAGTCCAAATCACCATCTAGCTTTAGCACAACTAACTTTCTCATTGGCAGCACCCCTGTTGTTGTTCTTAATAAATGGCAAAATTTTCTGTGATGCTGATATCTCCCAAAACAAGTTTAACGCTGAAACATTCTCCCAACTCACAACTAAACTCTAATTGAATATTCTTGTTGCTGTTTCTAGTTTGGGCTTCCATCACAGATGCTCCTTCAGAATCCAGCACAATTAAATGGAGATTTGGTGGTAGATAATGTTGTCCATTTGTCGGATGCACTTCTACGATAATGTCCATTTCTTGCTCATTGTTTGGAGGCAGACTAACAACTAAAACCACTGCTTGCTCCCGTAAAACTTTTCCTAAATCAATCAGTTTGCCTCTACTAATAAAAGTGCCTGCTTCACTTCTCAGACTCAAAGCTGGATTGACACCTTGAGTGCCTAAAAGAGGTTCAATTTCTTGCCAACCAGTTTCAAAAATATTCTCCAACCATTGCTTCAAGTTAACTAAATCCTGATTCCAGGTAAGCGAATCATCAACTATTTCAGCAAGCTGTAATTGAGAAAGTTCTTCTAAATAATCCAAGAAATCGTCTAAAGGTTGCAATTGGTTAATCGGGAACAAATCAGTTTGTACCTGCTTGACAAATCCTAGCAGTGTTGCTTCTCTAAATGATTTGCTGATTTGCACAGCTACATAGCCAATTCGATTTGACTGTACTTCAGGTGGTACATAAACAAATTCTGCATCTTCTAATACTGGGCGACATTCTAACAAACCCAAGTTTTTTAGTGACAAATCAGCGACATCCATCAATGTCTGTTCTATGACATTCCAACTGTCACTTTTATTCAAGTCTGTCTCAAACCCCATGCAACGTAGATAAGAATTTACGAAAGACACAGACAAAGTATTGAGATAAACTTGTTCAGCTTTTGCTTGCGTGGCTTGTTGTCGTCGTAACTCTTCTGCTCGATGCCTTCCATCTACAGGTATTGGGGCTGAAAATGTTAAAAATTCTCTGGTTTTGCTCATATTTTTGCCTAGCTAGTTAGATTATATTAAAGATTAAATATATAAATATTCTTGAAACTTATTAGCAAACTTTTTCAGACAACGTTGGTAAAAAGTATGGAGAGATGTGATTTCAATGCCCCATTCTGCTGAAATATCTTTCCAAGTAATACCTGAACATCTTCTTGTAGCTATAGCTTGAAAATTTGCCTCTGGATGACCTTTGATATGTTCTTTGCAAAAAATTAATTCTGGATCAGTTTCTATACATTCTCTTACTTGTTCAAACAAAGATACAGGTTGAGATGAGGGTATATTTTCCCAGTGAGAGCTTTCGAGATTTATTTCATTTGTTTTGCCGAGAACTTTTGGGATAGCCTCTGGAAAAAAGCGTCTAGTTAATAGCATATTTACCCAAGTCACCACTTCGCCTCGTTCTGGGTCATACTTATTAATATTGTTGTCTTGACAAATATAGAAAAATAAATTTTGTACTGCCTCATCATAGATATCTTCATAAGCTAGTTCAAATTGACCTTTATAAGGATGAACAAGCTTACCTGATTGCCAAATAGCATTAATCAGGCTTGTTAAAGCTATCCGCTTTTCCTTGGTTAGGTGTGTGTATTTTTGGGCTGCAAGTGCTAATTCTTTAAGTTGTACATCTAGTTGTTTTCTTGGGTCATTAGCCATAAAAGACCTCAAATCAGAAGCTACCAAGTTATTAATCGCACTATATCTCATGTATTAATCCTGACTTTTACACAAAGCAGCCACAATTGTTACAAAACTTTTTGCTCGTGCATTAAATCCGATCGTTGGCGTTGCATAATGGCGATCGCATGATTCATACTTGGATTCAGCAACGCCCCTTAGATATTTCTAAGTAACCTTTTTTAGCCGACAGGCAAAGCATTTAAAAGCTTGCTGTCCTGAAAGATTGTCATAGTACTTTTGGTCTATTAAGACATTAGCAGCTTCATAGTATGGAGTTGCCAAATCCTCAGCCATCTTCTGTTGGGAGCCGAACCAATTAGGGACAAAAATAGTGTCTTCTCGAATTCCTTGCCAAAGTAGTGCTGTACCTTTGATTGCTCCTCTGGGGCTTTCAACAATAATCTCATCACCATTTTCAATCCCAGCAGTTTGTGCGGTTTTTGGGTGAATTTGTACCAGGCGAACACCATTCATTTGCTTGCCTGTATAAGTCCAGTGGGTAACAGAGTGGAAATGAACTACACTTGGTCTGCCAGTCATTCCCATGAGCGGGTACTGCTTGTGTACCTCACCAGAAGATATTTTCCCCAATTTGACCTTTTGAGTCAAAGCCTGCGGATTTACGGGATTTTTGACAAACTCAGATGCATACTCAATAGTAGGATGCTTACCTGTTACCTCTGGATGGGTATAAAAGCTAGGCAGAGCAGAGTGTCCAGCCTCAGCTAACCGAGTTTGCAATTGTGGAGTGTAAATTTCTACTTTGCCACTAGGAGTCAGAAATCGCTTACCAATATTATTAGGATTAAGGGCTTCTGCGGCTTCATACCAAGAGGGATGATCCAAATAAAGTGTACTGACACCAGGATGATTCACTGTTGGGCAAGGCCAGCGCAAAGGTTCTTTTCTTTGGGATAGTCTTTGTTGAGTCATGCCCCCCATTCCTGGGGTATTCCTTAGAAAAGTTGCCCATAAATTACCATAGTCTTTCCAAGAAGAAGGAAAGTTATCCCTCCAGTATTCAGGCGGATTGCGTTTGTCTAATTTAGCTGTGGCGTGTGCTAAATCAATCCAAATATGCCAATCTGGTTTCGACTCCCCTACTGGAGCAACCACTTGTTCTTGCCAACGGATTGCTCGATCGTCCCGCCGCATATAAACGGTTTCCATTTCAAAACCACTAGTTACCGGCAAGATAATATCAGCATAGTACGCTGACTCTTCCATGAACAATCCAGTGTAAACATAAAATTCTAATTGCCGATAAGCCTGTTGTACTTTAACTGTGTCAGAACAAGCCAGCAGGGGATTGCCTTGAGTAACGATCGCTTTAAGCTGATAAGGTTTGCCTGAAATAATCGATTGGGCAAAATAATCTGGCCCAACTGGCAAGGCGATATCTTTATTAGGTGTTTTACCAATAATCGCTGGTAAATTCAAGCTCCCTGGCCAAGTGTTATGCATGAAATTGCAACCACCACCATTAATTCCAATATTGCCTGTAATTGCAGCCAGAAATGTTAAACAACGGTAAGTGTCAAAAGCTCCTAATTGATGAGAAATCCCAGCATTGCAGAAAATAGCAGCAGGCTTAGTTTTGGCATAAGCTTCAGCTAGAAGTCTAATTTTTGATGCTGGAACATCCGTGACAATTGAAGCCCACTCTGGTGTGTAGCTGAAGCTTATTAGGTGCTTTTTGAGTTCATCAAAACCCAGTACCCACCGTTTTACAAAGGCAGCATCGTATAAGTTGTTAGTCACTATGTGATAGAGCATTGCCAAAACCAAAGCCAAGTCTGTATGTGGTTTCGGTGCAATCCATTCATCAGCTTGCGCTCCTGTAGGAGTCAAGCGGGGGTCAATCACTACTAATTTGGCTTTAGTCTTAGCACGGCTTCTCAGAAGATAGGCAAAGGTTACAGGATGTGTTTCTGCTTGATTCGTACCTAAAAACAGAAACAATTTTGCACTTCCCAAGTCTTCTTTTTTCGTCGCATCATCTATTCCGTAGCCGTTTGTAAAATTGCCTAACCCAAATGTCCATGCCAAAGCATTGCCACCTGCATCGTTGCATACAGGCCCAACATCAGTATTATTAGGACTACCCAGCAGACTAAAGTAGCGCTCAACCAAAGAACCCGTTCCCCGTGGTAATCTCCCAGAGGTTTTATTTGCGATCGCTCTAGCTTCGCCTGCATCCCTAAGTGCCAAAAACTTGCTAGCAATAATTGAGAGAGCTTCATTCCAAGAAATTGGCTCAAATTGAGAATTGCTGTCACCTTTGTCTCCACCAACCCGCTTCATTGGGCTTTTCAAGCGAAAGCGATTGTAGACTAGCTGGGTCATCATTGGCCCCTTAATACAAAAGCCACCTGCTTGTACTGGGTCATTTGGTTCACCTAAGACATCTATAATCCGCCCGTTTTTGAGATGAACTTTCAAACGGCACAGGGAATTGCAGAATTGACAAGCACTATTTACAATCTTGTCTGGCTGTAGAGCAGCCGATTTCTGAGTAAAATCAAATTCAGTACTTTGAAGAGGGATTGCCTGTTCTTGCTCAACACTTGCTGCATCAGCTACTTCTTTTTTGAGTAACTCTGCTCCACCAACAGCAGCTGTACTAATAGCCACCCCTTGAAGAAAACCACGCCGTGAGGTCTTTTTCCTACCCTTTGATGTCATGGAGATCCTCTCCCTACATATCGCGCTTATTACAGCATTTCACAAATAGGCGCGCAATTTAACTGCGTTCTAATAGATTACTACATAAGTAGCTAAACAAAATTAATTACATAAAGTTAAGCCATGAAACTCTTATCCAGATTAGAAACTCATGTGTAAATAATTCTGTGCGATTACTTACTTGACCAGCTTAAGATATGTAATCCTTTGTTTTCTGCTACTTTTTCCCCTAATTACCTAATCGTCCTTGGTGGTTAAAGTTGGGTCAAATACTAATGCTCCGTCAGTTAATAGTACGATATAGCAATAGTTACATGAAGCCGAATTTCACTTAACTGAGAACCACTATATATAATCCTTGAGAAAGTTTCGTCAAACCTGTGGGTTTGTTACTGTTATATAACAGTAGAAGTAATTTATCAGGTTATAGTGAGTGAGGTTGTTGTTTTGAAATCCCAATTAACTAATCATCAGGTCGAATTACAGGATTGCACTATTTTTTATCAGCAAAGTAAGTTGGAGTCGAGTTCAATCCCAATTCTATTTCTGCACGGATGGGGAATCTCTACCCAGCCTTATCAAGAAGTGCTGACACTACTAGCACAGCATCATACGATAATTGCTCCTGACTTGCCTAGTTTTGCGAGATCGAGTTACTCTGGGCTAATTCCTGATTACGTTAGCTATAGCAAATTTCTCCTTTCGTTCTTGGAAGTTTTAGAGTTAGAACATTTTCATGTAGTTGGGCAATCATTTGGCGGAGGTATTGCTATTACCTTATCTGCAATTGTTCCAGAAAAAGTTACCAGTGTAATTCTGATAGATAGTACAGGAATTCCTACGCTATCAATACCGAAGATAATCCTGCGAAGAGCGATCGAAATGACCTTTCAACTGTTTTTACCAAGACGGAGGTTGAAATTAATTGATATTCCTTTGGTTTTCTGCTATAACTTGTTATTTAATACCGGAAATGTTATTCAAGGATTACTAATTTCTTTGTACGAAGACATCAGCTATTTACTACCAAAAGTCCTAGCGCCTTGTTTATTATTATGGTCAGAGAAAGACCTAACTACGCCATTAAGTAACGCTCAAGAAATGGCGGCCATTATACCCAACACTAAGTTAATGACTGTAGAAGAAGGTTGTCACGAATGGGGACTTTGGTATCCTGAAAAATTTACCTCACTCATACTGGATTTTATTTGTCAAATTGAGAAATATTAATGTAGCTAGTACCGCAAGGCCCAAATCACTCATTCAAAAGTCAAAAAGCTTCTTGTATAGGCTTCTCAGTGATTTAAAATAGTCTGTTTTTTTTTTAACGCCGACCTGTACTATAGGACTCATATTTGATTGCGTGAAAAAAACTCAGTACAGCTTTATTCCTTCTTCCCAGTCCCCAGTCCCCATTACCCCTTATCCCCAGAGGGGGCCCCACCATCCCCAGTCCCTAGTCCCTACGATTAATTCAGAAATCAAATCAGATTGCTATAGTAGAGATAATCATTTGTTTTGGTCAAGTTATACCCTTAGTGCGATCGCAATCAGGCGGGCGAAACAGCGCCATCGCACAAAAATTGCTGGAAAAAATTGATTTAAAGTTGGATTATGTCAGTCGATTGGGGTCGAGGAAAAACCGGGAGTGGGTTTACCAGGGTTAAAAATGCCATATCTGCTGGAAACCTTGATATCACTCCATTGTGGCAACCCAAGTAAAAATCTAAGTTCTAAAGTTTCTTACTTTGAGGTTTTTAAAAGCATTTTTAGCCCCTGCTTGCGACTGGCGATCGCTCAAAAGAAGAGATGGGCAATACTTTTGTTATAGAACTAATCGAAAAACTCATCTCCTCAGATTAGTATGCCGATGGCGGCAAACTAAGCTATATTGACTTTTTTTAATTAATCATCTCTAGCTAATGGGTTGTACCACTGATCCGTTGGCAAGAGCAGTCGATCTGACTCAGGTGGGCCCCATGTATTTGGCTCATACTGATAAATGGGTGTGACGTTATCGAGAATTGGCTGGACAATCCGCCATTCCTCTTCTACGGTATCTTCTCGTACAAACAAGGTAGGATCGCCCTGTATGGCATCACCCAATAGACGTTCATAGGGTTCCATCTCGTCGCCACCTCCGTAAAAGGCTAGGAGTTCATTCGTAGAGCCGATCATATCTTCTCCAGGGATTTTAGTGCGAGCGCCCAATCCCACAATTACCTCTGGATCTAGTAAAAAACGAACATAATTACCGTTTTTTTGTCTTCCCTCCTGGAACACATCTAAAGGTGGACACTTGAACTTGACCATTACCTCAGTAGTTTTGACAGGCAATTTCTTCCCAGCCCGAATGTAGATGGGAACTCCTGACCACCGCCACGTATTAATAAATAACCGCACGGCAACAAAAGTTTCTACTTGGGAGTCAGGAGAAACACCTTCTTCGTTACGGTAATCAGAAAATTGACCGCGAATAATATCATCGGGTTGCACTGAAGGTATAGCTTTGAGAATACGCTCTTTTTCATCCCGAATGGAATCGGTAGCAGTACTAGCGGGAGCATCCATGCACACTGAAGCCAATACTTGCAGCATGTGGTTTTCCACCACATCCCGAATTGCGCCAGTTTCCTCATAGAAGCGCCCCCTTCCTTGAATGCCAAAGTCCTCTGCCATCACAATCTGGATGCTTTCAACATAGTTGCGATTCCAGATGGGTTCGAGAAAAGAGTTGGCAAACCGAAAATAGAGTAAATTCAGCAGTGGTTCTTTGCCCAGGTAATGGTCAATGCGATAGATGGATGATTCGGGAAAAACTGATGCCAGAATTTGATTTAACTCGCGTGCTGATTTCAAATCCCGTCCAAATGGTTTTTCAATTACCACCCGCGCATTTTTAGCACAGCCTGATTCGCCCAATCCTGACACTACTTGTGCAAACAAGCTTGGTGGAATTGCCAAATAGTAGAGGGGATGAGTAGCATCACCAAGGGCTTGACGTAATTTTTCGTAAGTTTCTGGTTTGTTGTAGTCACCAGCAACGTACTGGAGTAGACCAGAAAGTTTCTCAAATGCGTCTCGATCTATACCACCATTATGTTCTAAGCTATCACGTGCCCTTTCCCTAAGTTGATCCGTCGTCCAAGATCGTCCGGCAACCCCAATCACTGGGACATTGAGATTGCCCCGTCGTACCATTGCCTGAAGGCTAGGGAAGATTTTCTTGTAGGCTAAGTCACCTGTTGCCCCAAAAAATACCAGTGCGTCTGAATCAGGAGTTCCCATGACTAACCTCTTTATTGCCTATCTCACAAAACCAACAAAATCATCCCGCAAATATACAACGCCTAAATTCTTTTTAAAACTTGAGTATTTCCCAATTATAATTGTCGGGAAAAGGTTCTATTTCCCAGACTATGCTTTCTCCTGCTTCTAAGGCAACTTCTACGTAGAGTTGTTCTACAGCCGTTGCAGCTACATCTTCATTATTGGGAAAAGGCTGTAAATCTTCGGTAAGTAATCGGAGTTTAAAACCACCAGGAATAGCTGCACCGATCGCAGCGTTACGTAATTCAAAACGCCAAATAGTTGCATCTGGCTCACCTTGTGGTATAATCAAAAGTTCGTAAATTTGACCTGCGATCGCCAACCGACGAGAGAGAATAGTATTTGCTTGTATGTCTTCCACACCCCGCGCCCCAGCAGCACTAAGTTGTAAATCAAAGCTTCCCCAACCGACAGCCTCAGCAACTTGAGAAATACCGCTTTGCAACCATTGGATAACTGACCATTGTTCTGGTAATCCTAAGCGTCGTTGATATAAATTTTGTCGCCAACCGCCATGTTGAATTAATCCACCCCACAGTTGAAAAGGGATTTCTTGGCGGGGTGTAAGTAGTTCCGGGTTTCCCAGACGGGCAATTAAATTTTCTGCCTGTTGTGGCGATAAGCTGGGAATCTCTTCAATAGCGCTACGGGTGGGTTCTTCTGGGCACAATTGACGCGCCAGAGCTAAAACGCTGATGTCGTTGATTATATCAGTAGCATCGAGGGAATAAGTGCGATCGCTGGCATCATAACTACCTTGAGTTTTCAGTTTTTCATGGTTGCAATAACCCCAAATCCTGACGTAGCCTTCATCTGGCTCGACTTGCACAGCTAAATAATAATCACCTACCCAACTAGGAATATCCACCCATTCTTGAGGTACTCGCAATTCACTCAAATCAATTGCCTCGCTTGGTATCAAGACTAATCTTGTTGCCTCAACGGTGAGTGCAATTCCATTAACCAGTTCCCAAAAACTGGGTAAAGCAGTGGTAGTTGGCCAAACTTTTGTCTGTGGTGTCCAGTCTTCTTGCAACCATAACAAGATAGCATCCAGGCAAAGTTGATTAATATAAGCTTGATAGCGAGAACTAGCATTAGAAAAAGCTTGATTATTTAAATCCGCTTGGTTTTGGGTAGTTGTAGGGATTTCCAAAACCATATCTGTTGGGTTGATGAAAGTAAATACAGTAGTCATAGGGATTGGGGATTGGGGTTGAGATTCTAAGTTCAGCTTTGCGTAAAATCGTTGCGAATTGAGGGTTGAAATTTAAACGCATAGGCGCTTCGCCTTCCCGCAGGGTAGGTTCGCAAAGGTAAACGCAAAGGGGCGCAGAGAATTCACTACGAATTAATGAAATGTTGTAAGTAGTTAGATTAACGAGGTTTTCAGGTGGATGAACGAGATTTTAACTCTCCTTGTCCCCACTCCCCAGTTATCCACCATAGTAATTTTTCAACCATTCCTCCATTAGTGTGTTTATACTATGCAGTAGGTCTGAAGTAACGGAAATATGCAAACTATCTTTACTCCAATTAGCTAAAAAGCGTAACAAAGTTTCTTGAGCTTTTTTTAGTCGTCGTGAGACAGTATATTGCTGTATTTGTAATTGTTTGGCAATTTTGTCTTGAGTTAATTCTTCAGCATAATAAAGTTGTAAAATTTCTTGTACTTGCGGTTCGAGTTGAGCGATCGCAGCCACTAAAACTTTGTTAATCTCAGTTTGTTGGAAATTTCTTGTTTGTTCTTCTTCAGCAGCAAGAATTTCATTAATCAGAGATTCTTGTTGTGTTCCGGGAATATTATCAAGCCACTCCCACGAATCATCGCCCCCTTTAGGGATATTGAGAGAGTCAACAGGAAAATAACGATAGCGGCGTGCGGCTTTAGCAGCAGTTAAAAGCCACTTTTCTAGGGTTTGGGAATTGACTTGCTGACTACTTTGTGAATTATAAGCTTTAGCGATCGCCTCCCAAGTCTCATTGTCTGGTTGGGAAATTTGACGAGAAGTACCTTTTTGTGTTGGGATATATTGAGTTTTGAAACAGTTCCAAGCTAGGACATAAGCATTAATATCTTCTGGCAATAAACCTGCATTTTGTAAAGACTCCACCAAAAATTTTTTAGTAATTTTTCGTAATAATCCCCAATCTGTACAAATATCAATTTCACGATTTTGGCGTAAATTTTCCCGAATAGCACTGCTAAAGAGAGCAGTAGCGTAGTTTTTTAAAATAAAGCCTCCATCTGGATTAAATCCTTTGAGGACTTTATCAACTTGAGCGATCGCAATCTGAAAACAGTCTGATAGCTTGTACTGAGTACTCGCAAAACTGTTAACTGTTTTTTGGGATGCCCAATAACAGGATTCTTGCAAGTAAGCTGCCAGATGCTCTTTAGCCAGTAGCTTCGTTTCAGAGATAAGCCAAAATTTATACCAATATAAAACCCAAAAATGTTCCGAAGTTTCTTGAGGCGTGCGGTTGAGACAACTTTGCATACTGCGACGTAGCTTTGATTCCGTCGCCCAACTACTGAAGCGATCGGCGTCAAATTGCACAAAAGTTGAAAATATTTCGATGATGCTTTGCCGAGGATGCATAAAAAATTGTCACCCAACCTATAGGAAGACTGAAGGCGTTAAAGGACGCCTACACAAACTTTACTACAAGGTGTGAGGATTATATTTCGACTTCAATGAAATATTTTATACTTAGCCAACTGGTAATCGTGTCTACTTATCAATAAATTACAAAAACAATTACGAATAATGGAGTGTGACTAAAATGTTGAAACGTTCTTTGAGTATTATTGCTGCTAGTAGCATCTTAACTACTGCTTTAATCAATCCTGCTTTAGCTGTACCTGCTGACTTTATTGGTACTTGGGTAAATAAAGATGCCAATACTTCTAATATTACTCGTTTAGTAATTACCTCAGGTGGTAGCAACAAATTAAATATTCAGGTGTTTGGCAAATGTCATCCTAGTGATTGCGATTGGGGAACTGCACCATTAGTTACCTATGGTATTAATGTCCAAGATACTAATCATAAATATGCAACAGCCAACTATAATAAAGGGTTCGCAAATTCCTTCCTAACCTTGGGATCTGCTCATCAAGAATTACTGTTGCAAGGCTACACGCAGTTTTTAGATAATAGCGGCAGGCAGAATTACTATTCTCGTGAATACTTTCAAAAGCAAACAAGAGTGAGATAAATGCTCGCTAAAAATCAGCATCAATTATTACTCTAACAAAACTAGAGAAGTTTGCAAGTAACTGAGATACACAAAGCAAGACTGAAAATAAGATAGAAAAAGTTTATAGTTCTTGCCTCAAACCCCATAGCTTTGTACTTCAAAACTGCTGCAAAATCTAAAATTTATCCCAGCATTAAACCTCGCCCCTACGGGGTTTTTCTATTTTTATTCATTGAATTATTCTCAAATAAGACTTACGCAATAACTCTCTGAAACTCTCATTCGTACCCTTCGGTAACGCCAAGGGCGAACGTGTCCTTTGCGGTTCGTTTTCCCATTATTTTGCGTAAGTCCTGTCAAAAAATAATTCTCAAAAGTTTTGCCAAGACTGCATAAAAATATCAAAGCAAACCTATTGACTAAGTGTAAGGTTAAAACTGAAAACTTAAGTAGCCGTACAACCTTTACAAATCCAGTCATAACAACACAAACAAGAAACCAAATTAAAGGATAATCAGAATGAAAATTACAAGTTCAACTTCTACACGTTTAGCATTAGTAATGGGTTTAGCAATAGCTAGTTCAATTATTAGTACTGTAGCTAAAGCTGAATCTATCCCACAAGTAAATTCTCATGGGAGCGTATCAAATAAGCCTTTTATTACTAATTCTGCCCGTCGTGACACTCTTCATAATTTGAATCAAAGACCGTTGAATAGTGTCTTAGAAACTGACGGTGGTAAAACAAAAGAATCGAGTGATAAAGGCAAAGATTCTAGCGATAAAGGTAAGGATAGTAAAGAGACTTGCGAAAGTGGTAATTGTGGTGGTGGCCTTCTAGATAGAGCTAATCCAGTTATTTTACCAGCAGATCAACTGAAAATCCCTGTACTACGAAATGCGCGTCCTCAAACTTTAATTAAAGTTAACAAGCCAATCTTCTAAAGAATAGAGATTGTGAAAAAACAGATTCCCGACTTTTTGAACAAGTCGGGAATATAAGCCTCCGATAAAAAAATGATGGACTAAATATTATGGATTTATTAATTATTGGTTCGAGTGATGACATTTTTTGCCAAGCAGTTAACGAATTGGTTAGACAAAAAGGTTATACGAGTGCAATTTTAGATGTTTGCGATGCTGCAAGAATGTTTTCTATCAGTGTTACTTCTGGAAAATCATATATAACACCAGAAATTCCAGTTATTTTACGTATTCCGCCACAGATGCCGATTCGCGCTAGTTTTGATGATTCTTTTATTTATAATGAGTGTCTTGCTACTTTATGGGCAGCGATGACATTATCTAAATCACCAGTAATTAATCGTCCAACTGCAAATAGTCTTTGGGGTAATTTATCATATTCTTCTAACTTGACTAAATTAAAGGCTGGTTATACTAGCAATCTAGAAGTATTCTCTTCGCAAGTTCCACCATCACCGCAAGCATTACTCGATAAACAATGGTATCTCCAAGATTTAACTACTTATAATACTGCTGCGTATCCAGAAATTCCTGAAGGGGTGGGGCCATTTCGCGGAAGTTGGGTTTCGGCTAACCTTGAATATGAAATTGTTGTTGTTTTAGAAGATAAAGCATGGCGTTGTACCAATACATCTCTAGAACATTTGCAGTTAGAAGAAAAAAGTATTTCGCTACTGAGAAATTTAGATTTGGTATTTGGCACTGTAACTTGGAGTATTGATAGCAATCTAGAGAGTGCCAATATTGCTCGGATTAACCCTTATCCATCGCTGGAAGAAATACAGTTTGTTTGGTCAGATTTTGTTCCCGCACTTTTGGAGACTATTTTCTCATGATTTATGCAATTGGTCTTGATTCAGATCGCACTTTTTGTCATTTTGTTAACTATGCTGAATCTCGTGGTGTCGAAGTCCAAGTAATTAATTTACGCGAAGTTATTCAAAATGGAGATTGGCGGCTAGCATTACCCGATGATAATCAAAGCTGGATAAGTTGTTCTAGCCAAAAATATGTATTAAATCCTCATGGTTCTTATTATTGTCGGTTGATTGACCTTTCAACCGTACAATCAGATGTACAAGATGCGATGCGATGGAAAAGTCTTCTTGCTGCACTTTGCTGTTGGCTAGAACATATTCCCGGTAATGTAATTAATCGTCCTGGTGCTGGCGCAAATAATTTCTCAAAACCGCTTCATGAGTTTCATCTAAAATCTTTAGGTTTTCAAGTTGCTGATAGCGTTACTAGTTCCAATCCAGAAGTTCTAGCTGAGTTTGCTAACGCTGGATTAACAATTGTTAAGACAACATCGGGTGTTCGTGCCGATAGTAGACTGGTAAAATCAGAAGAGTTTCTCGATTTCCACCCAGACGCTGGCCCAGTTCATTTGCAAAGATATATAAAGGGCGCTGATGTGCGGGCGCATGTAGTGGGTGATAGAGTTCACGCAGAATTAATAAAATGTCCACAGGTAGACTATCGCCATTTTCATGAAGAAGCTGAGTATATCGAGTGGGAGTTACCAGAAGCTTTACATCAACAAATTATTAATGCAACTGCTGCGTTGGGATTAAAGTTTGCAGGTTGGGATTTTAAAGTTACTAACGATTTAGAATACTGGTGTTTAGAAGTTAATCCAATGCCGGGATACGATGGATATGATATTCGGGCAGATGGGAAAATAACTGACTCGCTATTAGCTTTGCTTACAGAAGATATTGTAGGAAATAGTATTAGTTGGGATACAGATTCTAGTAATGAAATTTTCTCAGAACAAATCGTGACAGTTGAACAGTGTAATGATATTTGTTCTGTAATTCATAGTTTAAGAGAATTATGGATAAAACGAGGAAACTCTCCAAAGTTTTTCTATACTTTAGGTACGGCTAGTTACTTAGATTTCTTAAATGAACCTAATTTTTCTAGAGATTATTATACTATAGCTCGTGAATATAATCTACTTCTAGAAGAATATTTAGGTTGGCTTTATAAGTTAATCAAAGAATATTTAGAGCAGACGCTTGTAAACCCTGTAGTGTATAAACCAGGTGCAGCGCTGCCCGGTTTTCATATTTGGCAAGATTCTAATCTTATCACCAAACCAAATGCTACCACACACTTCGATTTGCAGTACCGAAACCTCAAATGGGATGAAGGTATCGATACTATAAACACAATATCCTTTACTTTACCAATTAAACTGCCGAAAAGTGGGGGTGGGTTGAATGTTTGGGATTTCAACTATATAAATGATTATAGTCAAGCGATCGCAAGCAATGTAGAAATTCTTAAACGATTTAGAACCAAAACTTTTCATGATTACAAAGTTGGTGAAATTGTCTTGCACAGTGGGCACACACTTCATCAAATTGCACCAACTACTTGTATTTATCCTGACGATGAAAGAATAACTCTACAAGGTCATGGATTGTTTTGCGATGGTCAATGGTTACTCTACTGGTAATACATCTCTCAACCTCTGACAAGTCTTTGTATAGAAAATTTATCGACTTGGGGCTGCGATTCAGTTTTTATTAATTCTAGTATATGAATCTTATCTGAGTTGTAAGTTTATGCTAATTTTATCCTAAAGTACAAGTTACAGACTATTAGAGATAAAAGACTTTTGAGAAAGTTTTAGCAAGTTTGCAAATGTTTTGCTGTTGTTAAGCGGTTATTTAACTTCCTGAATAATCATCAATAATTTGATTTTCTTAAGTTACAACAGTATCTACCTTATTTACAACGCATTTAGGACTACTGTAATGCCACCAATTGGGATCGCTAGTCGCTCAACTTCAGTCAAACAAACTACAACTCCTAAGCTATGGCTAATGTTGGTGGGAGTCAATCAATATCAAGATGACGGACTACCCAGCCTTAGTTATTCAACAGTAGATTGTCAGGGTTTAGCAGAAGCATTAGTAGATGCTTCTGCACAATTTACTCAAACAGAGGTAACAATACACCATGATTTTGCACCGCAACCACCATCTTTAGAAAACATCCGTGCTAGTCTGCGGCAAATTACTACTGCGGCTCAACCTATTGATACTATTCTATTTTATTTTTCTGGACATGGGATTGTAGAAGCAAACACGCAGCAAGCATTTTTGTGTTTGGCAGATACTGAAAAATCTCATCTCCAAAACACAGCTTTAGCTTTGCAAGAACTTTTGCTATTGTTGGGTAATAGCGGAGCGCAAAATCAGCTTGTTTGGCTAGATGCTTGTCATAGCGGCGGGATGATGTTTAGAGGTACAACAATAGAATCATTGCTGAATGCTACACCAAAAATGGTTGAAGTATTACAGCAGCGTGCTGCTAAAAGTAAAGGTTTTTATGCTTTGCTTTCCTGTGATGCTAACCAGCAATCTTGGGAGTTCCCCGAATTGGGACATGGGGTGTTTACTTATTATTTAATGAAAGGATTGCAAGGTGAGGCAGCAGATAGCCAAGGCTTAATTTATGTGGATAATTTGTATCGATACGTATATCATCAGACTCTCCAATATATAGATAAAAGTAATCAACAATTGCGGCTGATTAATCAGCAGAAAAAAGCTAAAGGAGAAACTCAACTTTTTCGAGAATATCCCTTGCAAACTCCTAAACGAATTGTTGAGGGAGTTGGGGAACTAATTGTAGGGAAAAGATTAACCCAGGCAACTCTTGGAGTGCATCGCCGCATAGGAATAGTAGTACAGGGATTATCAGTCAGCAAAACAACACTAGATATTAGCAAATTTCTCGGAACTGCTGGAGATTTTGCACTAGAGTATTTGCCAGCAACAAAAGTATCTGCCGATCGCATAAAAGAAGCGATCGCTCGTCATTTACAACAACCAGCATCAGAAGTGATTCTGCTTTATCTGCGCGGACGAATTGAAGAAACAGAGGCAGGCGAATGGTTATTGCTGGCAGAAAATATCCGCATCAAGCGTTCTTGGTTGAAACAACAGCTACGCCTCTGTACAGCTCAACAAATTATTATCCTCGATTGTCCTGTAGCTAATACATCCTTGCAAGGTTGGGTAGAAGATTTGCAAATTGACTCCCACCAAGGACAATGTTTAATAGCCTACGCCTCACCTGCTGAAGAACCAGAACGCTTCGCCCAAAAATTTCTCGATACTTTGATGGCGACAACGCAAGCAGATGGACTCTCAGCCGCCGGAGCGATCGCTCAACTACAATTATCCTTGGCAGGTAGCGGTGTGACTCTTTACATCTGGCTATCAGGCACGCAAGGCATTATAGAAATTCTCCAAGCAAAAACTTACACGAACATCCCAGAAACAACCACAGGATTGGATTTGGGAGTATGCCCTTACATGGGACTAAATGCTTTTTTGGAAGAAGATAGTCAGTATTTTTACGGAAGAGAAGCTTTAACTCAGCAGTTAATTCACCAACTACGCGATCGCTCTTTTCTAGCCGTCATCGGTGCTTCTGGAAGCGGCAAATCTTCAATTGTGCAAGCTGGTGTAATTCCTCAACTGCGATTGGGCAAACAAATACCCAGCAGCGAACAATGGTGGATTAGAAGCATTCGTCCAGGGGCAAATCCTCTTGAAGCTTTAGCGCGGCGGCTTGGGGGAGTAGGGGGGCAGGGGAGCAGAGGGGCAGGGGAGGCAGGGGGAGCAGAGGAGCAGGGGAGCAGAGGAGCAGGGGAGGCAGGGGGAGGGGGAGTAAAAGAGCAAAAGAATTACTCTTACCCAATCCCCAGTCCCCATTACCCCTTATCCCCAGTCCCCAGTCCCCAATCCCCTCATCTTTTGTTAGAGGGAATATTTCACCAAGGGGTAGAGGGATTTGTTTACTGGATACGCAACCAGCCCCATCGAGTTGTGGTGCTAGTGGTAGATCAGTTTGAGGAAATCTTTACTCTAGCTCCGACTCCAGACAGAGAGCTATTTTTAGAATTATTGCTGGGAGCGGTGCAATATGCTGGCGATCGCTTCAAATTAATTATTACTTTACGCGCAGACTTTATTGCCTCCTGTTTAGAAATACCAGCACTAGCTAAAGCTTTGCAGGATTTGAGCGTGTTAGTTCCACCGAAGCTAAGTTTGGATGATTATCGGCGCGTGATTCTCAACCCGGCTCAACAAGTCGGGTTAAAAGTAGAACCAGAACTGGTGGAAGTATTGTTGCGGGAGTTAAATCACTCACCAGGAGATTTACCGTTACTGGAATTTGTTTTAGAGCAATTATGGCAACATCGAATTGCTGGTGAGTTGACTTTACAAACCTATCAAGAGCAACTAGGCGGAATTCAAGGAGCATTAGAGCGATCGTCTCAAGCTGTTTACGAAAGTTTAGATCCCCAAATGCGAGAGTGTGCTAAATGGATTTTTTTATCTTTGACACAACTAGGTGAGGGTACAGAAGATACACGCAGGCGGGTACATAAATCAGAGTTAATAGTCAAAAAATATCCCGCCGCATTGGTAGAAAAAACCCTCAACGCCTTAACTGCTGCCAAGTTAGTGGTGATGAATTTAGAAGAAGAAGTAACAAAAGGACAAAGTAGACAAGGAGAACCAGAAAACATTTCTCCCCCTACCTCCCCTGCCTCCCCTGCCTCCCCTGCCTCCCCTGCCCCCCTACTCCCCTTCTCCCCTTCTCCCATCACAGTAGAAGTCGCCCATGAAATCCTCATCCGTCATTGGTCAACTTTACGCTGGTGGTTAGAAGAAAACCGCGATCGCTTGCGAAAACAAAGGCAAATTGAACAGGCTTCCCAATTGTGGCTGCAACGTAGTCAGCAAGCTGATTTTTTGTTGCAAGGAGTACGGCTAGCAGAGGCAGAAGATATCTATATTAAATATACCGACGAACTTTCTGCTGATGTGCAACGGTTTATTGAAGCTTGTTTAGTACAAAGAAAACAACAGCAACTACAAGAAAAAACCAGACTCAAGCAAGCCCAAAGGGCTGTAGTTGCACTCAGCGTTTTGGGATTAGCGGCTGTCTGTTTTGGCTCTTTAGCTTATTGGAAATCCCAGGCTGCTCAATTGCGAGAAATTGAAGCATTAAATGCCTCATCTCAAGCTAATCTTTTATCACATCAGCAGTTAGAAGCACTGATTGCCAGTGTCAAAGCAGGTAAACAGTTAAAAAACACTTTTGGCGCACCAGCCGAGGTGCAAACTCAGACTCTTAATGTTTTACAACAAGTAATTTCTGGAACCCAAGAGCGCAACCGTTTGGAAGGGCATAGCGCTGAAGTATCGAGCGTGAGTTTCAGTCCTGACGGCAAAACAATTGTATCGGCTAGCAACGACAAAACGGCCATAATTTGGGGACGGGATGGCACAAAGTTACGAACATTAACAGGGCATACTGATATAGTACGGAGTGTCAGTTTCAGCCCAGATGGTCAAACGATCGCAACTGCTAGTTTCGATCGCACCGTCAAGCTGTGGAGAACTAGCGACGGTGGTTTAATTAGAACACTAAAAGGTCATACTGCGGAAGTTCAGAGCTTATCTTGGTCTGCCAACGGTAAGACGATCGCTACTGGTAGCGCCGATCGCACTGCTAAAATTTGGCAAGTTAGCGATGGTCATTTACTGAGAACTTTTGGCGGATATAGGGATTTTGTTAATAGTGTCAGTTTTAGCCCTGATGGTGAAATTTTGGCGATCGCTAGTGCAGATAAGACTGTTAAACTTTGGAGTGTTAGCGATGGATTGTTGCAAAAAACACTACTTGGACATAGCGCCGGAGTTTCCAGTGTCGCTTTTAGCTCCGATGGTCAAATAGCTTCAGCTAGTGTTGATAAAACCGTGAGACTCTGGCGCAGAGATGGCACACTGCTAAAAATTATTGCAGCGCACAATGCAGGAGTTCTCAGCGTCAACTTCAGCCATGATGGTCAAACCCTAGCTTCCACCAGCGCTGATAGCACAATCAAACTTTGGAGTTCTCAGGACGGCTCTTTACGCCAAACTTTATTAGGACATAGCATTGCAGTCTACAGCACCAGTTTTAGCCCAGATGACCAAACTTTAGTCTCGGCTAGCGCTGATAAAACTGTTAGACTTTGGCAGCGAGATAATCCTCTATTCAAAACTCTGACAGGATCTCAAGGTCAACTCTATAGTGTGAGTTTTAGCCCCGATGGACAAACTCTAGCTACCGCAGGTCAAGACACTACGATCGACCTTTGGCGGACTCAGGACGGAACTTTGCGTCAAATCCTGGAAGGTCATAGTACTTCAGTTTATGGACACAGCGATGAAGTCTACGGTTTAGCCTTCAGCCCTGACGGCGAGACATTAGCCTCAGCAAGTCTTGACCATTACATTAAACTTTGGCGGACTCGTGACGGCTATATGATTAAAACCCTCCAAGGTCATCAACGCGAAGTCAATAGTCTCAGCTTTAGCCCAAATAGTCAAATTCTGGCCAGCGCCAGTGCTGATATGACCATTAAACTTTGGAATATTCAGCAAAAAGCTTTAATTAAAACTCTCCAAGGACACACGGCTGAAGTTTTGAGCGTTCGTTTCAGCCCTGATGGTCAAGTACTGGCCTCAGCTGGTAGAGATAACAAAGTTTTGCTTTGGAGAGTTAAAGATAGCAAGTTACTGTATAATCTCCCAGGACATACTAACGCTGTCAACGCCATCAGTTTTAGTCCTGATGGTCAAGTACTCGCCTCGGCTAGTGCTGATAAAACTATCAAACTCTGGCAAGTCAGCAATGGAACTTTACTACAAACTCTTACAGGACATACTGATGCCATCTACAGCGTCAGCTTTAGTCCTGATGGCAAGATAATAGCCTCAGCGAGCGGTGATGGAAGCATTAAACTTTGGAACCGTGAAGGCAGAGAACTCAAAACTCTTCCAGGTCATACTGATGCAGTATTGAGCGTCAATTTTAGCCCCGATGGGAAATTTTTGGCTTCTGCCAGTTTTGATGGTACAGCTAAACTTTGGCGTCTTCAAAGCACAGAACTGCAAACCCAAGATTTAGACAATCTACTGATTCGCAGTTGTAAATTGCTGAAGGATTACCTCAAAACTAACCCGAATATTAGCGACCAAGAACGGGGTTGGCTATGTTCAGATTTACGGAGCTAGAATCGATCGTATTTTGTAAACCTGTACCCAGTTGCAACAACACATCTTTGCGAGGAGGTCTGGGGCCTGGGCCTTTTATCGGCGAGTTCCCACCGGTTGGGCCCGGTGATTGGCCATCGTCTGGGTTCCTGAGTTGATTCTCAATTACAGGAGTTTGAAACTTCCCTTGTACCAGAACTGGTTGTAAATTACCAACTTTAGGTGTAACAAGTTGTACAGGATTTGCCAAAGTAGGTAATGCAGTGAATAATATCGTTGGTAATGCGATCGCTAAACCCAAAATTTGCTTTTGCATATCAAGCCTTTTTCCTTTTAATATATACTTTCAGCTGAACTACTAGGGAGCCTGTACCTCTGTAGACACTTAGCTACAAAGGCAAGCAACAGTATTCCAGATTTTGGGTTTAAAACCCTTCACTGACTTAATAGATCCAATTGAGTGTTTTCATGCAGTTTTCTGAGTAGTGTTTCCAGAACTGAGGCCAAAGCGCCCGATTGGGCGGAATGGATAGCATGCATAGTCCCGTTTCCAGTCTGTGCGATCGCAAATACAAGGGTGATAAAGTTCAATTAACAGCGATACAAGAGATGGCTGTTAACTAAACTTTTCGATCAGTCTATACAGTTAGTGCCAGCATACTAGCTTTATTGTATAAACCTACCAATTTCCTAACTGCGCTGCTGACTCAGCGCTTTTCTTATCTGACTATCTTTTCATATTTCAAGACTTAAGTTATTAAATCTCACCTTATTTTGATATCATGTCCGCTATACACAGCAAGGCTTTTCGATGTCACGGCAGACTTCGCCGATTTATTCTGCCACTTTGTGACCTGACCCGATGCGACAAAAAAAGTAGCTTTTTACTGGATTTGAAATGCTACTGTGAAAAATAGTTATATTGCGATCGCCTCTGGTGGGCGGTTACGCCATCGCTAAATTCTCGGCAATTCTTTGTTATGTCTATGTTTGGATATGGTATTAATTAATGCTCATCTGTGCTAATACTCAAATTCCTTTTCCCCGTTCCCTGGTTTATGCTACCTATCGTGACAAACTGGTTGAACTAGTTCCCTATATGCCAAACGTGCGCGACATCGAAGTTAAATCACGTAGTGAAGTAGGCAGTAATATTTATACTGTTAATGAGTGGCATGGTGGTAGCGAAATTCCAGCAGCAGCCAGAGTTATCCTCAGTGAAGATATGCTCTCGTGGACAGAATACAATACGTGGAATCAGGCTCTATTTACAGTTGAATGGCGTATTGAAACTCACGCTTTCACAAAAGCAGTTAAGTGTTCTGGCAAGAATCGCTTTCTATCAGACGGCAATACGACAATAATTGAAAGCCGTGGTGAACTAGCAATTGACCCAAAACAAATCAACGGAGTACCATTCTTCCTCACAAGTACAATTGCTAATGTAGTTGAAGATTTTTTAGGAAAAAATATACAACCTAACCTACTAGCAATGAGTGCTGGAGTGCGCCAGTATCTAAAGCAAAATGCCAGAGATTGATCCCAAATCAAGAGCGTTAAATTGCTTAGTGGTATCTTTCATGTACTAGACTAAACAGCGATCGCTCTATTTTCCTCTCTACGAGACGCTACTCGCGTTCGCTTGATTGGGGGCAGGGTAAAAAACTTGAGAGCAATCTTTTTACTGGCTATGAATAGTTGTTACATTGTGCTTTACATCACTTTATAAGTTATGACTCAAGGTGCTAAAAGAATTGTTGTTGGATGGTTGTGTCTACACAAGAGTCTAACAAGAGTTAATTTCTTTACCGCCTAAGAGAATTTCATGCTCAAACACATATCCAGAATCGTAGCCGTCTTCATCTTAACTGTGGGGTCTGCATTTACATCTGTTGCTGCATTACTGGCAAGTGTCCCCAATGTGGATATGAGTTTGACCGCGACTGGTCAGCGCGGGTGCATTGGGATTGCGCTGAGTGCGGCTTTCTGGATGATATTGTATAGAACCCATTTGATATCTCAGAAGCGGCGACAAGCGTTTATTTGCTTAACCGAGCAGTATCGTAACCAGATGAATTTCCTCATCCACTATGAATAATGCTATCGAGTTGGAGTTCAAGATAGATAGTTTTAAATCCACTGTTGTTTAGAGATTCACCAATTTGGTAAAAACCGCGTTTGAGATAAAGCATCCGAGCTACGTAAGAAGAGGGATGTTCCCAAGTATACAAACGTAAGTACCTTTTTGCTTTTGCTTGTGCTAAGTCGATGGTAAAGTCTAATAGCTCTTTTCCAATTCCTTTTCCTCGAAATCGTGATGCTACACAAAACCAGCCTAACCAGTTAGCTTCTTGTTCGTCTTCGCTTTTGCAGTATAACCCAGTCAACCCAATTACTTGGAAAGATTCCTCATCGATAGCAACCCAGTAATTGAGTTGAGTAATTCCGCTGTTTGAAAACCATTGAGCATATTCATCTAGATATAAACTTGCCACCAGCGATTGCCCATCACTACTATTACTCACGCCTGGAAAAACCTCGTCTCTTAACTGAATTGCTTGCTCCAAGGTTGCTATCGATAATGATTCAATATACATAGCACTAGTCACTCAAACTTAAAGTAGCCATACCTATATCTAGGCTACTATCTCAATTAATCTGTAAATTTTTCGGTGAGCAGGCAGTACTTAAGTGGTAACCATCATTCCTGCCATTCTTCCTCTTTATCCCGAAAAACTAATTCTACCGTAGCTTTCTTACCTAATTTGCTTTTCCTCTTTGAGTTTGTTTTTTTGTAGTTGAGCATGGCACTAAATCGAAACGAAATACGAGCAAGTCCTGAATCTGAATGCTGTTTTCGTAGCTTGGCTGAGGTAAATACCAAAAGTAGTCCTGGCGCACACAATCCATCCGAAATCCACACTTTTGATAAAAAGCAATGTTGGCAATACTTGAATTAGATGTGCCAACGAGCATCTGCCTCTTGCCGCGTTGCCTTGCCTCTTTAACCAACCAAGCAATGAACTCCTTACCTAAACCCTGCCCTTGAAACTCACGGGCTATAGCCAGTTCCATAATTTCGCAGGGATCGCTGCGCCATTTCATTGTTGCTGCACCAACCAAGTGTTCGCTGTCGTCCATACGATATACAGCATCAACGAGGTTAGCAAGCCCCCATCGCAGTGCACGCTCCGATTGTTCTGCCAACAGTAGTATCGGAATCAGCGCCTCAAGTTCGTCGTCAGGAGCTTGTCGAATAGCGATCGCCATTCATATTCCCCTTTAATCAGAATTTATTTTTCAAAACTATAGTACCAAGTTGAATTAATCGATTTGACACTCAAAGCCGAATAGCACGCTTGTAAAGCTGAAACATGGTCAGGGCAGGGGTTAGGGTGTAGGGTGTGGGGTGTAGGGTGTAGGGTGTAGGGTGTAGGGTGTAGGGTGTAGGGTGCAGGTTTAAAGCCTCGCCCCACGCGCACGAAAAATCCTTATTTCGCAAGGCAGGTAAAAGCCCCACCCGGAGTGTCTGTCTTAATTTCCCTACACCCCACACCCAATACAACCTGCACCCTGTTCACTTTTCTTGATTTTTCCCTACACCCAACACCCTACCCCCAACACCCTGCCCAGACGAGCTTTCAGCTTTACAAGCGTGCCATTCCACTCAAAGCCTAATACCAATTCACAATTAGCATCTTTTGAACCTAAGACTTTAGAGCAACCGCCAACAACGGGGAGAAAACGCCGGAAAAAACGGGCTATTTCTAAACCTACACCCCACACCCCAAACCTGTAACCCCGCCCCAACGGGGCTTGGTCATCGCTTCAGGAATCTGACAAACTAGCAAGATAATTGCGCCACCCGCCATACTGGGAAATATCTTGTGCATCGGGAATCACATAGGGTTCACACAAAAATCCTTTGACTGAGGAACCGTCTTCCAGGTCTAAGGTGCCAATCACTAGGGGTGGGGGTACGGCGGCGACAAAAGTACCAAAGCCTTCTGCACTCAGTTGCCAAACTTCTATTTCAATGCCTACCCCAGAACCATCAAGAACTTTTATTAATCCAGGTTTGGGTGGTTGGGTATTGGCAAGGGCATAAAAGCGATAGGTAGAGGCGGTTTTGCAGGTTTTTAGTAGGGTGGCATGGCGCTCTTGCAGTTGATAGTTTAAGGGTTGTCCAGTGAGATGAGCGCCAACAACAGCAATAGTAATCAGATTAGTGGATGTAATTGTCATGGGGAAATCTTTAGAGAAGTTGTTTTGCCATAAGTAACGCCCATCTGATGGTGATAGCGGATACCCAATTGGCACAGGGATAAATCTTGAAAACTTTGCCCGATTAAAGTGATGCCAGTAGGCAAACCGTTGGCACGAAAGCCAGAGGGAAGGGCGATCGCACACAAGTCCATCAAGTTGACAAAGTTGGTGTAGTAGCCCAGGTTAGTGTTGAGAGCGATCGCATCAGCTTCTACTTCCGCTTTGGTGTAGATTGTCCCGGTGGTAGGTAACGCTAGAATGTTGACTTTTTGCCACTGCTGTGCTGCTTCTTGCTTGAGTGCTTCTAAAGCGTAAAAACCTTTGAAAGTATCTACTGCTGTGTAGCGTAAACCATTGCTAATTATTTGGCGGACAACGGGATGCATGGCATCAGCTTGAGTTTCAAAAAATGATTGAATAGCGGCGAGCCGTTCTGCTACCCAAGCACCGGAGTAGAGTAAATCAGCAGCTTGCTGAAAGGGCTGAAAATCAATTTCTACAAGATTTCCGCCGATCGCTTTTAACCTCTGTAATCCTTGCTCATACAAATCTGCTGCGGCTGCATCACCGAAGAACTTTAATTGATCTGGCTTGGGGACTCCAAAGGAAAATGATGATGGAATTGCTGCGGTTTGTGGTGGAATTTGACGAGAATAACTATCGCTGGTATCAAAGCCACCGGCAACTTGCCAGACGATCGCAGCATCTTGGCAATTCAATGTGAAAATGGAAACGCAATCGAGCGAACGACAGGCAGGCACTACGCCGGAAGTACTTAATACACCTCTGGTAGGCTTGAGTCCGACAATGTTGTTAAACGCTGCTGGAACTCGTCCAGAACCAGCTGTATCAGTGCCTAGAGAAAAGCTTACTAACCCCGCCGCGACTGCCACGGCGGAACCAGAACTAGAGCCACCGGAAATATAATCGTCGTGGAAAACACTGCTACAGGCTCCATAAGGCGATCGCACCCCAACTAACCCTGTGGCAAACTGATCGAGATTGGTTTTGCCGATCAAAATTGCCCCGGCTTGCAGTAAGCGATCGACTACCGTTGCCGTTTTTTCTGGAATGTAGCTGTAGGCTGGACAGGCAGCAGTCGTGGGCATTTTTGCCACATCAATGTTATCTTTCACAGCGAAGGGGATACCGTAGAGGGGCAAGTCATCTAAATTTCTGCTAGCGAGAACTTCAGCTTGAGCGATCGCTTCTGCTTGTGGTAATAGATGAATCCAAACGGCATCGTTTCCCCGTGCAGCAATCCGGCGATAAATTTCCTCAATGACATCAATTGGTTGCAATTGAGCGGTTCGATAAGCTGTAAGCAGCGATTCAATATCCAGGCTGATTAAGTTCGTCATGGTGCTTCTCCTCGGATAATTGCTAATATCTGTCCGGCGGTGACGAGTTGCCCAGGTTCGCAGAGGACTTCTACTACCGTTCCTGGATCGTCCGGTAACAGAGTCATTTCCTGCTTCATTGCTTCCAGCACAATTACACCGGTGTCTTCCGTAATGCGATCGCCTGCTTTAATTAACACTTGCCAGACATTTGCTGTTGTAGGGGCGCTGAGAGCGTAGCAATCATCAGGAATAGTTGTTGTTGCTGCTGGTGGGAGATCGGCTGCGACGATTGTGTTTTCATCTTCGGCTGTAGCTGTCCAGCGATCGCGTTCTTCTCGAAAGGCAATTCGCTGGCGGGTTTGGCATTTCGTTGTTTCTTGGGCAATTTCTTGCAAAAACTGTTGATAGTCGCCAAATTTAAACGTGGTTTCTTCAACTTTTAGTTTGAACTTGCCTTCAATAAAATCCTCTCGGTGGCGCATTAACTCCTCGTGAGAAACTGGATAAAACCGAATTTGATCGAAGAATCGCAATAGCCACGGTTTACCATCTGTAAAATCTGCGGTTTGTTTGTAGCGATTCCACATCTGCACGGTGCGTCCAACAAACTGATAGCCACCGGGCCCCTCCATGCCATAAACGCAGAGATATGCACCACCGATGCCGACTGCATTCTCAGGAGTCCAGGTACGGGCTGGATTGTATTTTGTGGTGACGAGGCGATGACGCGGATCGAGCGGGACTGCCACTGGCGCACCGAGATAAACATCGCCTAAACCCATCACTAAGTAACTGGCATTAAAAAGAATTTCTTTAACTTCTGCAATGCTACCCAGTCCATTAATCCGCCGAATAAATTCAATATTGCTAGGACACCACGGTGCATCTTTTCGCACCGACTGCATATATTTTTGAATGGCTAGTTGAGTAGATTCATCATCCCAGGATAACGGCAGATGTACAATACGAGTTGGCACTTCTAGATCGGAAATATCCGGTAGATGAGATTCGATGTTTTGTAATGCGGTAACTAAATTTGATTGCGAAATGATGCGGCTATCGTAGTGAATTTGTAGCGATCGCATTCCCGGCGTTAATTCCAAAACCCCATCAATTGGGTGCGTTTGCAGATGAGTCATTAACTCATGTACCCGGAAACGCAACTTCAAATCCAGTACTAAATCTCCATATTCAATCAGCAAGTATTTATCGCTCGCTTGACGGTAAGTAACAGCAATTTGCTCATCAGTTGCGGGAATTTCTGCCACAATTGCCTGATATTCGGAACCGTCAGCCTCCAGAGTCACTGCTTCCCCTGCTTGTAAGATTTCGATTTGCCGATCCGACTGTAATTCTTGTTGCAATGCTTGCTCAAAGGTGAGGCGACGGAATTGAATCGTATTCCCTGGTTTGAGTTGCCCAATTTTCCAGAGTTGTGCTTCGGCGATCGTGGCAGGGCAGACAAAACCGCCTAAACTCGGCCCATCCAAACCCAGGATGATTGGCATATCTCCGGTGAAATCGATTGTCCCAACGGCATAAGCATTGTCGTGAATATTAGAAGGATGTAGCCCCGCTTCACCGCCATCTTGCCGCGCCCAGGTTGGTTTTGGCCCAATCAACCGAATTCCTGTTCGTGCTGAGTTGTAATGTACTTCCCAATGAGTATTGAAAAAAGTCTCGATGTCTGCATCGGTGAAGAAATCTGGCGCACCGTGAGGCCCATACAAAACGCCAATTTCCCAATGATTGGAGTAGGTGGGAATCAATTCCGGGGAAATGGGCTGCGGTTGGGACGTAGAGGGATGCAATTTCAGGACATCGCCCACCTGTAAGGCTCTGCCGCCATGTCCACCAAACCCACCCAGAGTAAAAGTTGCTTTACTGCCTAAATAATCGGGTACATCAAACCCGCCTTGCACGCTAATATATGTACGGAAACCATCGCCCTGAATGTTGCCCAACCGTAGCGTACTTCCTGCTTTTACCGGAACTGCCGTCCAATAGTAAATCGGCTGTTTATCTAGGGTAGCTTTCATCTGCGCTCCCGTGAGGCAAATTACCGTGTCGCAATTGAAGCGCACAGAGGGGCCAGTTAAAGTACACTCTAACCCAGCTGCCGCTTCAGGATTGCCTAAAATCCGGTTGCCCAACCGAAATGCTAAAGAATCCATTGGGCCAGAGGGCGGTACACCGACATTCCAGTAGCCGACTCGTCCAGGATAATCTTGAATGGTGGTCATCGTGCCTGCAACTAGCACATCAATTGTGTGAGGGCGATAGGTAAAGGTATTAGTAAATTTTGTGGTGATATTGCCCTGAATAAACGTAGAATCGGCAATAATTTGGCGCAGATATTCCAAATTGGTTTCAATGCCGTCGATGCGAGATTGGGCGAGGGCAGTTTGGAGAATAGCGATCGCATCTTCTCTTGTTTCTCCATGCACAATTATCTTCGCCAACAATGGATCGTAAAACGGCGACACTTTTGTGCCAGTAGCAATCCAGGTATCGCAGCGAATATCAGGAGCAAATTGCACTTGAGTTAACTCACCCGAACTCGGCTGAAAATTTTTATTTGGATCTTCGGCATACACCCGCACCTGAATTGAATGCCCTTGCGGTTGGTACTGGTAGGATGTCAACTCCAGCGACTCGCCCGCTGCCTGACGCACCATCCACTCTACTAAATCCACACCTGTAATCGCTTCTGTTACGCCATGTTCCACTTGTAAGCGAGTATTCACCTCTAAAAAGTAGAACTGTTGGGTATCTACATCGTAGATAAACTCAACCGTACCAGCCGATTGATAGCGAATTCCCTGGCCGAGTTTAACGGCAGACTCATACAAGCGCTGCCGCAGAGTATCACTAATGTTCGGTGCAGGGGCTTCTTCAATGACTTTTTGATTGCGCCGTTGCGTTGAACAATCGCGTTCACCAAGGGCAACGACATTTCCTTCACCATCACCAAAAATTTGCACTTCAATGTGCCGCGCCCGTTCGATGTATTTTTCTAAAAATACTCCACTCTGGCTAAAATTATTCCGACTTAACCGTTGGACATTTTCAAATAAGTCTGCCAAAGTGTCTTCACTGCGGCACAACTGCATTCCAATACCGCCACCCCCTGCGGTACTTTTGATCATCACAGGGTAGCCAATTTCTGCTGCTGCCTGTTTCACCTCTTGCAAATTATCTAGCAACAAACTACCGGGGACAAGTGGCACTCCAGCAGCTTGTGCGATCGCTCTTGCTTCATGTTTGAGTCCAAATCGCCGCAGTTGATCGGGTGTGGGGCCAATAAAGACAATCCCTGCTTCAGCACAAGCTTCGGCAAACGCCACATTCTCGCTCAAAAAGCCATAGCCGGGATGAATCGCCTCAGCACCGGTTGCTTGTGCTGCCGCCAAAATCGCCTCAGTCCGAAGATAACTTTGCGCCGCCGCAGCTTCTCCCACACAGACAGCTTCCCCAGCCGCAGCAACATGGGCAGCATGGGCATCGGCTTGGGAGTAAACTGCAACCGAGGCAATACCGAGGCGATCGAGGGTGCGAATAATCCGGCAAGCAATTTCACCCCGATTAGCAATCAAAACTTTGTTGAACATCAGCGCTAAGATAATTCGTAATTCGTAATTCGTAATTCGTAATTACGCTCGCGGACTCTTTCGCGCTACGCTAACGTAATTAAGTTTTGTAGGATGTGTTACGCCGCAGGCTAACGCACCTTACTAAGCTAAAAATCTTTTAATTTGCATCCTCAAAAAAAGGAATCTCTTATGGGGTGGGCATCTTGCCCGCCCTAATTGTACAAATTAAATGCGCGATAGCCTACACTGCGTCCCAAACAATTAATCGGATTGGTGTGGGATTATAAGCATTGCACGGGTTGTTGATTTGCGGACAGTTAGAAATCAACACCATCACATCCATCTCTGCCCGCAGATCGACGATCTTCCCGGCTTCTGAAATACCATCGACAATTTCTAACGTGCCGTCTTCGCTAACGGGAACATTCATATAGAAATTCACATTACTAACGAGATCGCGTTTGTTCATCTCGTATTTGCTCAGTTCCAGTAAATAATTCTCGACACAAGCGTGCAGATGCTTCTTGTGCAATCCATAACGCACTGAGTTGCTTTCCATACTACAAGCTCCACCCAAGGTATCGTGTTTGCCACACTGATCGTGGATGACAGTCATCATCACGTTGCCTTCGTTGGAAATCAACTGAGTGCCTGTAGTAATGAAAATGTTGCCTTGACGGACAATAGTATCGGGAGCGCTATAACGCTCTGAAGAATCATTAGCGTTGTAAAATAATGTATCAACGGCTTGATTGCCTAGTAAGTCGATAATCCGTAAAATTTGCCCTTTTTTGATGATTTTAGACCAGGGCTGACGGGCAGCCAACTCGCGATCGTAAATTGCTGTTGCTGGATCGAGTTCAATGGGTAATGTTGCGACCATGATGGGACTCCTGTGCTATTTTCAAATGCAAAAAAATTAAGTTACAGATTCCAGCCCAACTACTCTTGAGCAAACAACGCATCAGTGTTAGTGAAACCACGAATCACTTGTTCGTTTGCAGTGCGGCACAGATCGTCCGGTGCAGGTGCAGGCGATTTCCAAACGGTAAGCTGAATTGGCTTAGGCTTATACACTGTATCGGGGTGCAATACATGGGGACAGTTGGAAATAATTACCAACACATTCATTTCCGCCCGCAAATCAATAAAACTGCCGGGTTTTTCCTCGCCTGCGACATATTCCAAATCCCCATTCGGACGCACTGCTACCCGACTGAACAAATTGAGGTTAGGCATTAGGTCTTTGCGGGTTAAACCACGCTTGCCCAAAGCCTTGAGAAAATTGTTGCGGGAGTTGTTATAATCGCTTTCCCCATATTTGTTGTAAGACCCCTCGCCGTATTTTGCAGCGTTGCTAGCAGCATTGCTGCAACCACAAATCAGATCGTGATAGCCGGAGGTATCCTCTGTGATGGAGAACAAAATGCGTCCCATGTCAGAGTAAATTACCATGCCCTTTTTAAGGAAGGCGTTGAACTGAATCTTGGCGGTATCTGCCACATTAACCCGCTCGATGGGGCTATCCGCGTTGTAGCAAATCATCGAAACACCCTGAGATCCTTCCAAATCAGTTACACGCAAGGTGTTTCCCCGTTTGATCGCGTAATGCCAATACGCACCACCAGGCAGCTTTTCATCAAGCAAAATCAGGCTCGGATCGATTACCCCCATATTCGGCAGAACAGATGCTTGCACCATAAAATCCTCTTGTTACGGTTGGACGATCGGTTTAGGAATTGCCAAAGGCTCAACCTCTGGAATTGAAGAAACGATTGACTCAAATAACAAAGCCCAGGAGATTACCAATACAGTCATACTGTCTGGCTCTCCCGGGCTTTTTTCCCGCCGTGTGACCGACTCGCTCAGAGTCGGCTGCTTCTCTTGGACCAGCCATCACACACAAAGGCGCGATCGGAACCCTAGAAGCTCATCCTTATTCAGTTTGTAATTTGAGTTTGCTAAACTTCGACAATATTGTAAATAGGGCGTTTCCTATTTAGGTTAGCATTTTTACACAATATTTGTTCATTATGTTTTTAGCAGGAGTAATCAAAGAAATTTGTATCCGTAATTACTTTTTAACAGTTTTGTGCAGCTAAAAATTATCTGAATCTGCTATTGAAAAGCAATAAAGTGGCAGGCGCGATCGCTCTGAGGCAGCGATCGCTTTTTTGAAAAAACCATGCAAATATCTACAAACCCTCACCTTTTATTTGATTATCGTATCATTGAATACAATTTGGGGATTCGCTCGTTGTTACAGTGTTCGGTGAAAAGAAAAAACAAATGTAGGTTTTCAGTATTCTACTTGTTCTAGATAGTAGGTTCTTAAATGAGCAATTGTCTGGAAAATTTAAAAGTTTAATTGAACGCAAAATTTATAGACTTCTAGGGTTCCGGTTTGGGTTAAACGGAGCAAGTGTTGAACTTGTTTCTGGATTAGATACAAATGCTGGTCCAAGAGAAGTCGGTAAGCTAATTGGTTGTGAATTTTGAGCGCCTGATTAGTTTATTACACGGCGGGGGAAAAGCCCGGGAGGAAGTTTTCAGCTATTAAATGCTGAATGATTCTTTCTGGGCTTTGTTATATCAATTCAAGTTTATTGCCCTTTACCTTATTATTTGCAATTAAAAAATATTATTTTGCCTATGAAAAAGCGATCGCTCCTCACAACTTGCCTGTTATTTTTAGTTGTTATGTCTTTAGCTGTAAGCTGCACAAACCCAGCAGTATATATTAAAACTACCACCGAAGCCGAGGCAGCAGCAGCCGTTAACAGCAAAGCTAGAACGATAAACTTGGGTTTCAGCGCTTGGCCGGGTTGGTTTCCCTGGCAAGTTGCTCAAGAGCAAGGAATTTTTAAAACTAAAAATACAACCGTTAACCTTAAGTGGTTCGATGGCTACCTTGAATCCATTAGCACCCTTGCAGCCGGACAAATTGATGCCAATAGTCAAACCCTTGGTGATACGCTCAGTTCAGTAGCAGGAGGTGCAGATCAAGTCGTGGTGCTAGTCAACGACAACTCGACCGGCAACGATAAAGTCATCGTCGCAGGAGGAATCAACAGCGTTGCAGATTTGCGTGGTAAAAAAGTGGCTGCCGAAGAAGGCACCGTCGATCACTTTTTGCTGTTGCTGGGCATGAAACAAGCTGGCTTAACGCCCCAAGACATTCAGTTTGTGCCTTTGGAAACAGGAAAAGCGGCTGCTGCTTTTGCTGCCGGTCAAGTTGATGCAGTTGCCGTTTTTGCACCGTTTACAACACAGGCATTGCAGCGATCGGGTAGTAAAGAATTGTTCAGTTCTAAAGACTTTCCGGGTGCAATTTCCGATCACTTGGTCGTGTCGCGTAAATTTTTGAATGAACATCCCAAAGAAATTCAGACACTTGTTGATTCTTGGTTTGCCACGCTCGATTACATCCGGGAAAACCAGGATCGTGCCTACATCATCATGTCAAAACGGGCAGGTGTGCCAGTTGAGGAATACAAACAATATGCCGATGGTACGCGCCTTTTCACAGTTGAAGAAAATCTGAAAGCTTTTCAACCTGGCAACAACATGGCTTCTTTACTGTATGCTACCGAGCAAATGAGCCAATTTCTGATTGATGTGGGGTTGGCGAAAAACAAACCGAATACAACATTTTTATTTGACGATCGCTTCGTTAAAGCCTATATGCAAAAGCGAACTAAGTCTGGATAAAACTAGCAAATTCGGTGTTACTTGTCTGCCTGAATCCCTCACCCCAAATTTAAACGATGAGCCACAGCACTCCGCCTCGCTCGCTTCAACCATTCACCAAACCAAAAACCATGAAATCTACGATTTTTTGGCGGCTGGTCGAAGATATCCCTAAGCCCCTTTATACAGTATTAACCATTACTTCGATTGCCCTGCCACTATTGCTCTGGTGGGCAGTAACCAGCTTCGGCAACATCGATCCCAAGTTTTTGCCAACGCCAGCGAAAGTTGCAGAAGCCTTTGAGCGCTTGTGGATGACACGCGAACTGCTCAAAGATACTGTAGCAAGTCTTTGGCGGGTTGCTGTTGGCTTTTTGTTAGCAGCAAGTTTCTCAATTCCAGTCGGGATTTTGATGGGGAGTTTTCCCAGCATTCGCGCTTTATTAGAGCCGCTGTTTGGTCTAATGCGCTATATGCCTGCACCCGCCTTTATTCCACTGCTGATTCTCTACTTGGGCATTGGCGAAGAACCGAAAATTATGCTGATTTTCATCGGCGTGTTTTTCTTCAATACGTTGATGGTGATGGATACTGTAAAGTTTGTGCCTAAAGAGTTGATTGAAGCAACCTATATGCTGGGTGGCGATCGCTGGGCAACACTAACTCAGGTGATTTTACCGCACGTTCTTCCCGGCATTTTGGATGCCTGCCGGATCAACTTAGCTGCTGCTTGGCAGCTTGTGATTGTGTCCGAACTAATTGCCGCAAACGAAGGATTAGGAAGACGCATCAGCGTTGCTGGTCGATTTTTACGAACCGATGAAATCTTTGTTGGACTAATTGTGATTGGCATCATCGGATTGACATTTGATTTGTTGTTTCAGTATCTGCTTCGCGTCACCTGCAAATGGACAACTCAGCAGCGATAAACAACTCGATAAAACATTCAACTCACAGAGGCTAAACCAATGTTTTTGCAAGTCAATAAGCTCAACAAACACTTTCCGACTCAATCCGGTACGCTCGTAGTTCTCAAAGATATTAACATGGCAATCGAGCAGGGCGAATTTATTTGCGCGGTCGGTGCCTCCGGTTCCGGCAAATCCACGCTACTCCGCCAAATTGCTGGACTCGATAGCCCGACATCGGGAGAAGTACGCATTGATGGCAAGCAGATCGCTGGCCCAGGCCCCGATCGCGGCATGGTGTTTCAGAACTACACGCTCTATCCCTGGATGAACGTGCAAGAAAATACCGAGTTTGGACTCAAGCTACAAGGCGTTCCTAAAAAAGAGCGACGCGAACAGGCAAGCTACTTTCTCAGCATCGTCGGCTTGTCCCGCTTTAGCGGTTCGCTACCCAAGGAGCTATCGGGTGGGATGAAGCAGCGTGTTGCGATCGCCCGCGCCCTTGCGTCTGAACCTAAAGTGTTGCTCATGGATGAGCCGTTTGGTGCGCTCGATATCCACACTAAAGAATCGATGCATGAATTTATACTTGACCTCTGGCAGCGCACCAACATTACAATTTTCATGATTACCCACGATGTCGAGGAAGCCGTTTTCCTGTCCAACCGCATCTATGCCTTGGGTGCTTGTCCTGGCACAGTACGCAAGGTAATGACCATCAATCTGCCGGAGCGTAGCCCCACGATCAAGCGTCATTCCACCTTCCACGACTATCGCGATGAACTGATGGATCTGCTGCGGCAACATGGCAAGGAAGCCGTTGCAGCATAAGATAAAAAATGGTTCAATGCTTTCGCCAAATACAGAGTATGAAGCAAGCCAAAGTCGATCGACTACATAGAGGGCAAGGAGCTAAATTAGAAACGCTCACTTTTTCTGTTCTCAATACCGCTTAGAGTTTAACCGAACTGTATTGAGTGTAGTTGTACTTATATTATTAGTGACTAACACGACTTCACTAAGAAACAGTTCATCCCGATTTAGCCATCGCTCGAAAATCGAATCGCGCTCATCATCAATGGCTCGATCGAAATGTGGTGAGAAATCCGGGCTAACCCGCTTCCCCGACTCCAGCGATCGCCGTGACTGGTTAGACAAACTCAGTTGCTCTAGGTTCTAAAATTCATGCCAGAGATTCATCAAATGGAATGGTGAGGTTGAATATCGCCTTAATATGCGGTGCCTGGAGCTTGGAGAAATCTACTGGTATGCCAACCCAAAAATATTAAGTGGAGACAGGCTCTTGTGCAGAGGAGCAGGGGAGCAGAGGAGAGTTCAAATACCAAGTTCCAAGCAGGGCTATTGATCCAACCAGTTAAGCAACCCAAGCGAAGTAGCGCCTCCTACAAAATGAGCGCCAATCAGATTGACGTTTGCTAAAACCACAAAAATATCTAGGGAACGAATGACATTTTCAGGTCTATAGACTGCCACTCCTTGAGGCAGAGCTAGAGTTTTCGATAGTACAGCTATAACGGTCACTTCAGCTGCTAAAAAAGCTAATAACAGTCCGATCGCACTAACAATTAAGCCAATTTGTAAGACTTGAATCACGTCCTGTTTGCTTGGATGTAATTCACGATTAGGCGACTGTAAAAGTTTGTCTAAACGCCTGTATTGGTTCACCCAATAGAGTCGGAAACACAGCACTAAAATTCCCATAGTTCCCAAAAATACTCCAAAAGCCATAACCGAATTTGTTGTAGTTTGGGGAGTGAGATTACGGCTAAATATAGCCAATAACAAAGCCAAGCTAGAAATAGCACCTAGCGCTAACTGTAGCCAAAAGCTAATCGGTCTGACTATATGAAAAGTAGCTGCGAATTTTTGCTTAGTTGGTACAGGTAGGTATGAATTTAAATCATTTGTCATTTTCCTCTCCTTAGCCCTAATACAATATCTTTAATTAAAAACTCATTACCCAAAATTAACTGATATCTTGTAACTTCTTTTCTCCCTTAAGTATTATTTGAGATAATTCCAGCCAAGCCTAAGTAAACAAAGAGACACTTTCTACTACACGCAACACTATGTTGATTTCAGGAAGTTTCAAGAACCTTATTCAAATTCCATGCAGCGCTAATCAGTGCCAGATGGGTAAACGCTTGCGGAAAGTTTCCCATCGCCTCACCAGTGGCACCGATCTCTTCGGCGTATAACCCCAGATGAGTTGCATAACTGAGCATCTCTTCAAACTTCAGTCGTGCTTCGATCGAGCGAGCCGGATCGATCCGTCCAGCGCGAGTCAATCCATAAACTGCGCCGCTTCAGTGGTAAACCCAATGTCTGGATACACGCCGGCATTATCGATCAAAACATCTAAGCGCTCAATCTTTTGGTGCAGGGTTTTTATTGCTCGATCGATAGAGCGATCGTCAGTGATATCCAATTCGATGGGAATTACTTTTCTTTGTAGTTTCTCAGATGCAAGTTTGGCGTTATCAAAGGAGCGCGAAGTAATAATCACTTCTATTTATATAGGACTCATATTTGATTTTTGCGAGGCTAGGTACACCTTTATTCCTTCTTCCCAGTCCCCATTACCCCTTATCCCCAGAGGGGGCCCCACCATCCCCAGTCCCTAGTCCCTACGATTAATTCAGAAATCAAATCGGATTGCTATAGTTTGGGAGTTATTGTTGTAGACAATCTCAAAATTGATATTAATAAGCGACAAGTCTATAAAGCAGGTGGGCGGATTCATCAACGGGTGTAGAGTACACCTGGTTTTCTCACAAAGCCAGAGAAAAGAAGAGTCAAAAACTGCCAAAATGTCTTTTATCTATCCTCAAAGACTTGTTTTGATTATCTGTCTATTATTAAATATTTGTCTTTCCTAAGCTACATGAATCACTCGTTTAGGATTGCTATAGTTATAGTATATTACTAGAACCTTAAATACTAAAAATAGTTATGAAAATTGGAACAAAAGTCAATTTAATTGTAATAATAGCTTTTCTCGGTGGGATTTTAATTAGTGGTACTGCTTTATCGAGCGTTCTTGAACAAAAGGCAGAACAAGAGGTGTCTTCTCAAGCAATAATTGCCATGCAAATTGCAAATTCACTTAGAGAATATACCAATGACCGCGTACAACCATTATTGTTACCGAGAGTAGACACTCAAGAACAATTTATTCCAGAAGTTATTCCAACATTCTCTGTTAGAGAAACTTTTGAAATTTTACGTAAAACCCAAGGATTTAGTAATTTTATCTACAAAGATGCTGCGCCAAACCCCACAAATATGAGGGATATGGCGGACAAATTTGAAGCCGATATTATTAATAAATTTAATCAACAACCAGAGTTAAAAAGTCTATCCGGTTTCCGAAATGTATTTGAAAATAAATTATTTTATACCGCTCGACCTTTTAGAGTTGGCGAACAAAGTTGTCTGCGTTGCCATAGCGCTCCCGAAGTGGCTCCTCAAAGTCAATTAGTAACCTATGGAAAAGAACATGGGTTTGGGTGGAAGTTTAATCAAATTGTTGCCACTCAAATTGTTTATGTTCCGGCTGAGGAAATTTTTAAAACTGCTCAGTGGTCTTTTTATCTAATCTTAGGACTTTTAGGGATTATTTTTACAATCATCGTTATTATTATTAATTTCTTGTTAAAAAAGACAGTGCTACAGCGTCTTAAAAGAATGGCTAATGTGGCAGAAAAAGTGAGTATCGGTGATATGGATGCCAATTTTGGTAAACAAGACAAAGATGAAATAGGAGCGTTGGCGGACGCTTTTAACCGGATGAAGTATAGTTTAGAAATTGCTCTGAGTATGTTAAATAATAATACCAATACTAGATAGATATACTTTTTTGCCGCAAGCTGCTAGCGATAAATGTTCGCTAACTTATTTTAATTTACCAAGCATCCTATGTTCAAACTCTAAAGCCTTCTGCTTATTAGAAATTTTTGCTGCCAACTTGCTTACAAATTCTAGTACGGAAATTTGCGGTTCAGATTTCAAAATCTTTTGAGTTAAAAAATTAGCAATTGGTCCAACTGCATAGGCTAACTCGCGCTCACATTTACTGATAAATCTGGGATCAATGCCTGAAGAATTATCTGACGTGGTTTTAGATGCAACAGTAGATTGTTTTAAAATAGCTATTGCTTGCTGCTCAAAACTTTGTTGCTGTTCTGGTAACAAGTAAAAGGTTAATTGTTCTACTAATTCTTTAGAGTTAGTTACCTTTTTTAAAGTTCTTTTTAAAATGGTAAGCGCAATCGACCCTAATGATAGCTTCAGCAACTGTTCTAATTTAGAATACTGTTCTGAGTTTAGCTTGAAATTTAATTGAGGTTGTGTTTTTTCTAAATAATCAGCAGCAATAGGAGCAGCAACAGAGACGGGATGATTTGGAAATCGCTGGGAAGCAAATTCTAGTTTGGGTAAATTATTAACGTCTTTGGGCAGTAAATTTTCCTGATTTCCCTGTTTGTTTTCCTCGTTTAATGGTACTTCCTTTGCTTGTAAATCTTGAAAAACTATACCAATATTACCCGGTAAAATATCAATGACTGTTTGTGTAGCTAATAGCCAGACATCAAGTTCGACACCTTTTGCTGATAAATGCGTTTGTAATTGAGTAATCCATTTGGCAATTGACAACCCAACTTGCGGATTGGCTGCAATCAGTGTTTCTAGAAGTGTTTGAGAAAATAGTTCTGGCTCCTCTGCTGTGGAAGCACCGATAATTATACATTGTCCCTGTTCCGTGCCGCTATGCAAATCTTCTATCCAGTTGTTTAGGGAAGTAGCCTCAGGACAATCCAGAATAATTATTTGTTGAGACTTTGCAGCGCGTCGTAACTCGTGTCTTAGCCAAGAACGACTTAGACGCATTCCATCGCCTAAAACTAACCAGGCTTCTCCATCTTCGATTTCCTCGATGTGCCCGCGTAAGTATAATAAGGAGGTTGGTGTATTTTTGATTGTTCCTAACTGCGAAACGGATTTAGTTGCTGATTCACTACTCCAATGTAGAAAGTTTTGGATTGTTGCTCGTATTTCTGACCAAGATTTGCCTTGCTGAGGAAAAAATTCTACCTCAAAGCCGCCAGCCCCAGCAAATAGCCGACTCAAGTCTGTTGTAGTTTTCTTATTTGCAAGTCCATCGATTACCAGCGCCCGTCGCTGTTTGTGAGATTCAACCGTATCAGGTTTGAATCCAAGAATTAATTCTCCTACTCCTTCCACAATTCGTTTGGGTGTTTGCAGGGGATATTCTGGATGGAGTTTACTGTCCCCACGATCGAGCTTTTGCTGATTAATTAGACGCAGTTGCTGATTTAATTTATCAATATATTGCAGCGTCTGGCGATAAACATATTTGTAAAGACCGTCGGCTTCGATGACACCCTGTGAGTCAGCGGCTTCACCTAATAGCCCCTGCATTAAGTAGTAAGTAAATAAACCATGCCCTAGTTCTGGAAATTCCCAGGATTGTTGTCCTCGATCGCATGATAGTAAGGCACAAAATCCTTTACTTTGTGATGCACGTTGTTGTAACACCTTCATGAAGGTTGGGGCACAATTAAATAAATTATCAGAGATGTTTCCGTCTCTAGCACTACCAGCGTTTCCCCTTAATAACTTGAAGTCTCCACTATGACAGGTGTCTAAACAAACTATTTGCTGATTTGCCGCAGTACCCTCCAACATCTGTAATAATTCTTGCAAATCCAAGCCCGTACTCAGCAAGTCATCTTTGCGAGTATCTGCTAAACAAAGTACAGCCTGCTGAGTATTAGGCTCTAACATGCCATGTCCAGAAAAATATAGCAGAAGCGAATCCTCGGATCGAGTTTGCGAAACAATTTGTCGCAGGCTGCGACGAATTGTTTCCAAGGTCGGCGGTTGTGCCGCCAAATCATTATGAATAATTACTTCTTTATTAGGAAACCCCTGTGTAGCTTTTATTAGTGCTTCTTTTAACCCTTGGCAATCCACAGCTGGGTAACGCAAAGAAGGTAAGCCCGAATCTTGGTAATCGTTAACACCTACTAATAAAATCCAGAGCTTGGCTTTTCCTGTTTTTAGTGTATTATCTGAGTAACTAGAACCAACAGCTATTGGAGACATCTTTGCTAGTTTTATCCTAAAATTACTGTTTATAATTAACTTTTTTAAAGTTATACTAAACTCAAAATCTCCGAAAGGCGTTACTTGAAAAAATTACTTTACCTTTCATTTTTTATAGCAAGAATTTTGTAGTCACGTATTGAAACCCGCGTGCTGCTGGTGCGATCGCAAAATCTTGTATTTTTGATGCATAACAGCCTCAGCATTAAATATCAGCATACTGGATATTGACCACTACGGCATAGCCACAGGCATATCTATAAATATTTTATGTGCCTAATAAATCAGGAATTCAGCACATTGATGGTATCTTGAACAACAGCAATCCAGTTCCTGTTTAAGAGAATCTCCACGTAAAATGCGCCGATTCCCAACTGAAGGTCGCGATTCTATCTTAACGTGTACTCAGATAGATTGCCTTTAATCTGAATCTTGTCCAACTCGCTGGATGCGAAAGCTTGAATAATCGCAAATTGGTTAGACGCAGTGTAGAAACTGCCAAGCACAAATATATCTTTACTACCTCCAACGATCAGTTTATCCTCTAAGAGGATGCTTGAAAAGTTTTTTAGAGGTAAAATATTATGCTAATAGCCTCATATAATGCGGATCATGGCAAGATAAATAAAAGTCTCCGATGTTTCGGGCAATAACTCGCACGTCTCTGATTAATCGCTGATATCCCATCAGCCGACCAAAAGTTTGTTCTGACTTTTCACGGTAAGTCTTAAAACACCGAAAAAGCGTGGGTTTTTCCACAAGATAATTATCAATAGCTCTGAGCTAATGATAATGGTTAACAGAAAAATCAGGGCTTGGAAACCCTCAAAATGACCTTTTCCACATACCGTGAAAAGTCAGAAAGTTTGTTCGACTACCCAACGTTTTCAAGCAAAACAAAGCCTTTGGCTTCTTCTGGTTGCAGAACCACCTGCACAATCCAACGGCAAAAGTTCATTACCCGTTACATAAACCAGGACTTTTTAGTTGATAACTTAAGACTTATGCAAGAATGAGTAGTTATTTTATGCGTACTCGTAAAAGTATCAATGAATTATTTACAACTTTTTTACAATTAGATGCTGACAGAATAATTGGTTGGGCAATCGATCCTAAACTACGGCGAAATCTACTTAATTGTCAGGCAAGTCTATCGCAGCCAGAACATTCAGAGAATTTTTGGATATGTTATTGGTATAAATTGTGGCAAATTCAACCAGAAGGTCTGGCAAGAGAACATTTTTCGGCTTATTTACAAGAACCGTGTTATTGGGCGGCTTACAAAATAATTACTAATCTTTCTGCTACTCAATACACAGTATCTGACTGCTTTCAAATGGTCATAACTAGTGTAGATAAAATTTTAAAAGGATTTAAACCCAACATGGGTTTTAATTTGAATAATTATGCGAGTGCAATTTTCAGTAACGAGATTAAGGAAATACTGCGATCGCACAATGAAATTGATATTAGTACTAACTGGCGATTGTTACGGAAACTGACTCAAAAGCGTCTGGTGGAGTCTTTACAAAATGTTGGCCTGAGTGGAGAGACAATACAACGCTACGTATTAGCTTGGAAATGCTACCAAGCACTATATGCTCCACAGCACCCTACAGGTACTCGCCAACTGTCAAAGCCAGATGACTCTACATGGATTGCGATCGCCCAGCTTTACAATTCGGAACACCACACCCAACTTTCCCAACCAGGGATGGAGTGCAACCCGCAAACGATAGAAAAATGGCTGGTTGCTTGTGCCAAAGCAGTACGAGAATATTTTTACCCCAGTATGGCTTCTCTGAATGCGCCTAGAGGGAATGACGATTCTGGAGAGTATCAAGATATATTACCGCAACTGAAGCAGGACTCCTTAATGACGGAAATCATTGCTCAAGAAGAATTGCTTGAGAGACAGTCAATGCAATCTCAAATCAGCAATGTGTTAATTGCAGCGTTGGACAACCTGGATGAGGAGGCACAAAAGATAATAAAACTTTACTATAGCCAGAATTTGACTCAACAGCAGATTGCCCAACAGATGGGAATTAAGCAATATACCATTTCTCGTAAACTCGCCAAAGCAAAAGACTCGTTACTACTCAAGCTGGCAAACTGGAGTAAAGAGTCACTGCATATTTCTCTAAACTCACTCATACTTAACTATATCAACACCGTTTTAGAGGAATGGTTAAAAGCTTACTATAGTCTTTCCTCCTCTAAGTTGGAGTAGTATCAACATGATGTTTAATCCAGGCACAATCAATTTAATAAACTCTACACATTTGTGGTTAGAAATTCCTGAAACCGAGCAAACCAAACTTTGGCAGCAAAATCAAGCGTTTTCGACGAGTAATCGCCGTTGGATGGCATATCTCAACCGCTTGAGCTTGAATGCTTTTCTGCCTTGGCTACGATCGGAACATACTCCCAATGCTGCTGTTTTTCCTAATATTGCCGCTTTGCCCAGCGTTTGGGAAGTAGTCGATGGCGTAGCGATTTCCCTGGAAGAAAAACGGTTGGTATTAATTCCATCTGAAGCAGCAGATTTAAGCGAACTGCGCGTTCCTCAGGAGTGGGTGGATATTCCTACCTGGACAGCAGATTATTATCTAGCGGTACAAGTTAATTTGGAAGAGGGTTGTATACGGATTTGGGGATATACGACCCATACTCTACTGAAAAGTATGGGTAGTTACGATGCAAGCGATCGCGCTTATTGTTTGGATGGAGAGGATTTAATTTCTAACCTCAATATCTTGTGGATGGCAAGTCAATTATGTCCCGAAGAAGCGACCCATGCTGAAGAAACTGTACCACTGGCAGAATTAGCCCTCGCGCAAGCACACAACTTACTTCAACGTCTAGGAAATCCTAAAGTCATTTTACCACGGCTAGCAGTACCATTTTCAATTTGGGGAGCGCTCCTAGAACATGGAGGTTGGAGACAGCGATTGTATGAACAACGCCAAGGACAACAACAACAGTGGTCGATTAATCAATGGTTGCAAACTGGGGTGTCAGATTTTGCACAGAAATTTGGCTGGGCGAGTATTGAGCCACAGTCAAATTTTGCATTAGCTAGGAGTTCACAGCAACCATCAACATTGCCAATTTTAGTGCGGAAAGTCACCATTGCCGGACAACAATACAAATTGCGCGTACAGCCTAAAACTAATATTGAAGATAGAGTATGGCGCATTGAACTGCATAATGCAAGCAAAGGCGAGATGATTCCCAGTGGATTTAAATTGAGACTTTTGACAGAAGATTTACAACCATTTGATGGAAACCAAGTACAAGCAAAAACTGCTGTAGATAGGCTTTACATTGATGTCGCTCTGGGCGATCTTCAAGAAGGATTGGTTTGGGAGATAGAACCGACGCCAGAAAACTTTGAACGCGAAATCTTACTTTTTTAACTCACCTTCCGCACCCCAACTGTCACACATCAACAAAAAGCGGACAGAGATAGTACACAGGAATTAAGTTCGATTCAAAATTTAACAGACTTAATGTCACTATGACTACATTGTGATTGGTGCCTGTTAGTCCGGTATGGCTAGAGAAACTCGGCTATGAAAAGCCCCAAGAGGAACAGGTACGCATGGATATAATATACTACGCGCATCTATCGCCGCAAACCAGGAAACCTCCAAGGCGATCTCTCGACAATCATCACACCTCTCCCTAACTGGCGCTGTGGAGTCATATTGGCTCAAGAAGGCGATCGCTGGATCGTGAGCATTGCTGGTTATCTGGGCGATCGCTACTTAGTAAATTAACGTGAGTTCGACAAGCCCTTTTTTGACCTCTCCCCCAACCCCTCTTGGACACCCAGAGAAGAGCCAAAACCCTAATTTCTCGTTGCTCCTCCCTTTCCCCGTGGGAGAGGGAGGTTGTCCGGGAGAGGTTCATCGAACTCACGTTAAATTAGTCCAATAATCAACACAGTTGGCTTACCTTAGCCGCAAGTTCGGCGGGGTTCATCTGCTCGTAATGTTCAAAAGGTTGATGAATCCAGGGGTTATCAGGTAGATAATCAACATAATAATTGGGTGCTATAACTGAACAAGCTTTATACCAAAGAACGGCGGTGCGAATTTCTTCAATGGGAAAATCAGTATTTTGTTTGAGCCAAGGTATAGTTTGCTGGAGTGTTACCCCAGAGTCTACTAAGTCATCCACTAGGAGAATGCGCGAACCTAACTTTTCCGCAGTCATTGTCAAGTGACGGGAGAAAATTAAATTACTTCTTTCTTGCTTACCAGTGCCATTGTAATAAGATGAGGTTGCTAAAATTGCTAGCGGCTGCTGGTATATACGGGAAAGAATATCTCCGACTCTTAGTCCTCCTCTGGCAAGACAGATAATCTGGTTAAATTCCCAACCGGATTCATAAATCTGAATAGCCAGTTGTTCAATTTTTTGGTGATAATCTGACCAAGAAACATAAAGGTCTGGCATAAGTCTAACGGGAGTGGTAGATGGCAGTATTGAAGGCGATTGCAGACTTTTTATTTTAGTATGAGTGCAAAGTTTTATGAATAATTCTGCTGCTGATGGCGATGCCAAACGAGATCCTCTCAGTGAAAAACTCGACTTAAAAACAAAGTTAGCTTACGGTGCAGGAGATTTAGGCCCAGCAATTACTGCAAATATCTCCGTCTTTTTTCTGCTGGTTTTCTTCACGAATGTTGCTGGTATCCCTGCGGGTTTAGCTGGCAGTATTTTGATGATTGGCAAAATCTGGGATGGCATAAACGATCCGTTTGTCGGGTTCCTGACTGATAAAACGAAATCTCGGCGTTGGGGTCGTCGTCTTCCTTGGATGTTTTATGGGGCTATTCCCTTTGGAGTTTTCTTCTTCTTGCAGTGGATTGTACCGCGATTTAGTGCAAATCAGAGTGATAATATTTGGCCATTATTTTGGTATTACGTAGCGATTGGGGTGATATCTCAGGCGTTTTACACAGTTGTGAATTTGCCCTATACGGCGATGACTCCAGAACTGACTCAAGATTACGACGAACGCACCAGCCTTAACAGCTATCGCTTTACATTTTCTATTGGTGGCAGCATTTTATCGTTGATTTTAACGCAAATTGTTTTTTCTCAAATTAGCGATCGCCAACAACAATATCTTGTTTTAGCAGCCATTTGTACGGTAATTTCGATTTTCGGATTATATTGGTGCGTTTTTGGAGTCCGCGATCGCATTTTGGCTTTTGAGGCTAAACGCAGCCAAACCGAGGAACCTGCATCTCTCCCCTTCTTTGAACAGCTACAAATTGTCTTTAGTAACCGACCTTTTTTATTTGTTATTGGTATATATCTTTGCTCTTGGCTAGGCGTACAGGTAACAGCCAGCATTATTCCCTATTTTGTAGTCAATTGTATGGGTCTTAAAGAATCAGACGTGCCCACAGTGATGATTGCAGTCCAAGGAACTGCTTTGGTGATGCTATTTGTCTGGGGAGCGTTGAGTAAAAAAATCGGCAAAAAAGTTGTTTATTTTCTGGGAATGAGTTTGTGGATTATAGCAGCAGCAGGACTATTTTTCTTACAGCCTGGTCAAATAGTTTTGATGTATGTGATGGCTGTGATGGCAGGTATTGGTGTATCAACAGCTTATCTAATTCCCTGGTCAATGATTCCAGATGTGATTGAATTAGATGAACTGCAAACCGGACAACGCAGAGAAGGCATTTTTTATGGCTTCATGGTTTTGCTGCAAAAATTTGGTTTAGCTTTGGGACTATTTTTGGTGGGAAATGCTTTGCAAGTAGCTGGTTTCAAAGAATCTGTAGCCGGAAGTCCATTACCCATCCAACCGGAATCAGCACTGTTTGCTATTCGCGTTGCTGTTGGCCCCATACCGACAGTTTGTTTGATTTTTGGCTTAGTTTTAACGTATTTTTACCCAATTACCCGCGAGATGCACGCCCAAATTATGCTGAAACTCAAAGAAAGGCAAGAGAACAGGGGGAGTTAAAGAGCGGGGAAGGGAGTAGGGGGCAGGGGGCAGGGGGCAGGGAGCAGGGGAAGAATTTTGAATTTTGAATTTTGAATTTTGAATTTTGAATTTTTAACTAATGACTAATGACTAATACCTATTAACCTTTTCCCCAAACCCAATTCTGAGTTAAAAATGCACAAAGCGAGTGATATTAGGCATAATTGTTTCTTGAAGATTTACGCCGCTGAGGTTAGCTCCCCGAATGTCAGCTCCTCTAAGGTTAGTTCCTCTAAGATTCGCTCCTGCCAAATTCGCATCTCTAAGGTTAGTCCAACTCAAATCAGCTTGACTCAAATCAGCTTCACTTAGGTTAGCCCGCAACAAGTATGCACCACTGAGGTGAGCCTTGGTCAGATTAGCTTTGTATAAGTCAGCTTTGTAAAGATAAGCCCCTAAAACATCTGCTTGGTACAAACTCGCTTCACTGAGGTCAGCTGCAATCAAATTAGCTTCAATCAGGTTGGCAAAAGTGAGGTTAGCCCGAATCAACTTCGCTGCACCTAAATCGGCATCTCTCAAGTTAGCGCTTTTTAAGTCAGTGCCAATTAGATTAGCAGATGCGATCGCAGCACCTCTAAGATCCACCCCGCTTAAGTCAGCTCCAATCAAATTGGCATGACTCAAATCTGCCTGCGTAAGTATAGCGCCACTCAAGTTAGCAACACTGAAGTTAGCCGCACTCAGGTTAGCTTCATTCAAGAAGGCTTTATAAAGGTTGGCACTACTGAGGTCAGCACCACTGAGGTTTGCCCGCACAAGTAAAGCATTACCCAAATCAACTCTTCTCAAGTTTACCCCTTGGAGGTTTGCACCTCTGAGGTTATCGCCTTGCAAATTCGCGGCGCTCAGGTCTGGTTCAATCTGGGGATTTTTCTTTCTCCATTCAATCCATTTAACTGCACCTGCTTTGAGTAAAGTTAGATGCTCTCGATTTGCCATTTTCTCTTTTTTACTCCTGACGCCCACCCAGAGAATTTACCCGACCAGCGACACTTTCAATAGCCGTTAATGCTCCTGCTGCTCCTGCTAGGATATCCTGTTCTTGTCCACCTAAGTAAAGCCGTCCAAAACTACCTACAGCTTGAACTTCTAAAATGTTAATCCTCGCTGCTTTTTCCGCTTCATTGGCAGCTAGTGCGGCGTAAGCAGCAGGCTCCACTTCTAATACATACAGCGTTTGGCCTGCTAGTAGTAGCTGTCCTCGGCGCGTGCGATTAATCAGTTGGGTTTGATAAGCATCGATGTTGCGGATAATCTGACTAGAAATAACCCGCGGTTTCAGACATTCCTCTCTTTTGACTCCCAGTGCCGCCAAAATAGCTTGACCAGCAGCTCTGGTTTCGCCTTGAGAGCTAGAATGAACTTCCAATAGTCCATATAGTCGTTCCACTACCTGTACTCCCGGACGGACAGAGGCAGATTTCAGGGCGATATCCGTAATTTTATTAATTTCGATACCAGGAGATATTTCAATCCACAGTGATGTATCTCCTGGTAATGGTAAGAAGCCTTGGGCTACTGTTCCCATATATGCTGCATGTTGAGGTTGCAGGCTGTCGAGAAATACGAAACTGCGTAATTCTATGCCCAAGATTTTGCTCTCCAGTGGTGAGGGTAAAAGTTATCTATATGCGAGATATAAGTGCCTAACTTGACAATATAGGGTATAAAAAAGCGCAAAATCTGTTAAACGGATCTACACCCGTATGTCAAATGGCAATTATAGAAGCTAATGCTTATTTAAAAGACCATTGTCGTCTTGGGATAAAATCTACTTTGAACGGACGACATAATTTTTGTTTAACACGGCTGCTTTGTAAACATCTTGACCCTTTTACATTACCCCAGTTTTACCCCAAATATTTCCCCAACATCTCCCAACTGGAATCGCAAGGAATTTAGATACCAATAAATAGACATCTTGCAAAAGTAACAAATGCCAAGATGTTGGGGAAAGGGACTCATGTTAAAGGGTAAGGGAAAACTCCATACCTTTACCCTTTACCCGTAACCCCATTCCCCACAAGTATTTTCACAAACGCCCGTAAGTTCCTTTCTTTATCCTCTCAATCAGGTAAATAAGCAGATACAAAGCACTTAAACACCTTGCCGTGGTTTGGGATTTCGGCGCGATCGCCAATGTTCGGCAAAAGGGGCGATCGCGATTTTTCTGGTATATCTATCAAGTACTGGGCAAGTCTCCTTCTGGTAAGACATTATCTATGCTGAGTACCCACGGTATGCCTTTGTCAATTGGAGAACTGAGAGTAATTTTAGCTCTATTGGCAAACTGTTTTAAGCGATCGGCAAATTGGGGAACAGTTTTCATGATATTGCGATAACTTTCCATGCTATTACAAATCAGGATCGACGTCAAAACGCCACTATTGATTTGGAAATACCAATGACAACTTGATAACAAAATCCGTGTCATGCGATCGCTAGGAGTTGAGATTCACTCAGCAGTAACAACAACACGCTTTCCTTTGCTCGAAAAACTGCCGATCGAGAGCGTTACTATCGGCGATTTGGAAGACTTTGAGCAATTGGCGGTTGGGTCTGATTTACTCATTACCAACTCTCATGGAGTAGCGATCGCTCAACGTTTAAAAATTCCTCTCTATCGTCAAGGGATTCCGATTTTTGACCGCTTGGATAGTGGTGAGTTCTGCAAAGTTGGCTATCGAGGTACTATGCAACTTTTATTTGATATTGGCAATCTGTTTTTAGAGCAGGAAACAAAGGTTAAGCATTAATATTATTTATCATGCCAATGTTTCCTTCACTGACACAGACATTTTAAATCATGATGAAAAGGTTTGTAGAGTGGTGTGTTGAGTTTTCCTCTTGGTGGAATATTCGCCAGAGTAGAAAGTCTCTTTTGTTTATCGTTATGCTTACCTTGAGTGCGATCGCGACGCTGATTTTGTCGTTCCCATTGAACGCTCAAATAAATCTGCCGTCAACGCCAAAAGCTGAGTTAAGGGGAGTGTGGTTAACAAATATTGATAGTGATGTGTTATTTGAGCGCGATCGCCTCAAAGGATCTTTGCAACGCCTTGATGAACTCAATTTTAACACCATATATCCGGCGGTTTGGAATTGGGGATATACATTGTATCCTAGTAAAGTTGCACTAAAAGTGATCGGGCGATCGCTCGATCCCACACCCGGACTCAAAGGGCGAGATATCCTCAAAGAAATTGTCGATGTGGGACATCAAAAAGGCTTAACAGTGATTCCCTGGTTTGAATTTGGCTTTATGGCACCAGCGGATTCTCTATTAGCTAAAAATCGTCCCCAATGGCTCACCAGTCGCAGCGATGGGACTCGGATTGTCAAAGAAGGGACACATAATCGCGTTTGGTTAAATCCCTTTCGCCCAGAAGTACAACAATTTATTCAAGATTTAATCGTTGAAATTGTTAGAAACTACAATATCGATGGTATTCAATTTGATGACCATTTTGGTTTACCATCAGAATTAGGATACGATGCTTATACAGTAGCACTTTACAAAAAAGAACACGGTGGTAAAGCTCCCTCCAAAAACTTCAAAGATCCAGAATGGATACGCTGGAGAGCTAATAAAATCACCGAGTTTATGAAGCGGGTATTTACAGCTATCAAAGCTACTAAAAAAAATTGCCTGGTTTCCGTTGCTCCTAATCCTCAGCGTCTTTCCTACGATTTCTTTTTAGCAGACTGGCAGAAGTGGGAACGGCTAGGAATCGTCGAAGACTTAGTTTTGCAGATATATCGTGATGACTTGAATGTTTTTATCAGCGAATTAGAGTATCCAGAAGTGAAAGCAGCCAAGAGTCATATTCCAGTGAGTGTAGGCATTTTGGCTGGGTTGAAAAACCGATCTATACCAATGCAGCAGATTCAAACACAAGTGCAAAAAGTACGCGATCGCAATTTTGCTGGAGTTTCTTTCTTTTTCTATGAAACCCTTTGGAATATGAGCAAAGAAAAACCTCAAGAGCGTCAAACTGCCTTTCAGAAAATTTTTCCCACACCAACAGCTTACCCGAATTTGCTAGCAGGTTGGAAACCTTTCAGTTAATTTTCCTCACAAGGTGTCTGTGAACACATCGCTTAATTTAAGCGAAGGTTCACCCCTTTGGGGTGACGCTCGCAAGCTCGCTAACGCTGCGCTAACGTCAGTCGCTCATGGGGGAAACCCCCAAGACCGCGCTGACTCACCGACAATCACTTAAGAATCTTTCATGGTAATTTAACTAGCTTGCTGTCCAAACCGTCTTTGTAAATCAGCCTCCGCTTCCTCAATAGTCATCGGCATCTGTTTTGGAGATTGGGCACGTCTCCTGTCGATGTAAATATGAAATGCTTCATCGTCGTTGCGATGCTCCAAAATATAGGTTCTGAGCTGCTCTAAAGGCATTTGTTGAAAGTTAGGTTTTGTCATAACCAAAGAATTTCTCCAGTTGGTGTTACCTCAGCTTCGATTGAATTATTCGCCAAGATATAAATATTTCTGGTGCGCTCGTCTAATCTTACAAGGTCTATTCTTTTATAAACTCTGGTAAGTTGAGCGCACACCCGAATTGCGGATATTGCTTGTTTGGGTGTAGGCTCCATAAACACTATCCTATTCCCAAACGCCCAGCCAGGCCAGGAGTAAGAGGTAGAAGCGTGGTAATCATCAAGAAGAGAGCCAAAAGCCCCAAAGCGGCTCTAGCATCATCGGGTTCAGTGACTTCATTCAAGCTAGGGCGTTCTTGATCCCGTTGCAAAAAGAAAATGACGATCGCCCAATACATGGCAAGAGTATTACCGAGAGACACTAGCGCTAGTAAAATTAAAGTTGCGACCGTTGCTCGTCCTGCGGTTTTGCGTCCATAAATCGCCTGAATAATTCGCCCACCATCTAGTTGTCCTGCTGGCATCAAATTCAAAGCGTTAATTACTAACCCCAGCCAACCAATCACTACTAGGGGATGAACGCTTACCAAGGATGACTGCAACGCCGAACCAAGGACAACTCGCGCCAAGCTTCCCACCAAAATCGACCCTTGGAAAAACTGATTTGGCAATTGAAATAAACTACCTGGATGAGAAAGCAGCAAGCCTGTCACCAGCATTAACAAAGAGACAATACCACCTGCGGCTGGCCCTGCCAAGGCAATATCAAATAATACCTTGCGGTTGGGCAACAGAGACTCAAAGCGGGTAATTGCACCGAAGGAGCCAATTTGCACTGCGGGGAGAAAAAAGGGCCAGCTAAGGCGAATTTGGTGACGCTGGGCAAGTAACCAATGACCAATTTCGTGAGCTACTAAAATCGAAAAGATTCCCGCGCCTATGGGCAAAGCTTCTTGAAACCGCCCTGGATTGCCAAAAAAATCAAAATTCAGTAGTAATCCCGCAGCTTCTAAACTTGTGGCAATGGTTGCTATCAACAGAACACCTGCAAAGGCTTTTTGCGATAACAACATCGGCCGGGGATCGTTGCGGCTCGGTAGGACAATCACCACAGGTCTACCGTCTGTATTTTCCACTAAAAACAGACGATATTTATCGCCAAGGCGTTGTTGTAAACTTGCAGTTAGACGGTTGTGAGTCTCTTCTGGTTCTCCCCGTAGATTGCCTTTAAAAATGGCTCCATCTTGGTAGGCGATCGTTTCTGTAGCAAAAAATGTATCGATACCGAAAATACCTTTAACTGCATTCAAGTCTTCTTCTGGTATCGGTGGGATCTCCGGTTTCAGTTCTGCTACTTTTGGTTGTGGGGAATTTGCTTCAAGTGAGGAAGCAGCAGCGAGTCTTTCTGTAGCGCGTTGCTTGAGGATGGTATCTTGCCCAGCTTGGCGTAACTGTCTGCCCAAGTAGACGTACAATCCGGCAGATGTCACCACTAAGAACAATATACCCGCTATATTAATGTAAATCCCTGCGGCAAACAATCCAAAAAACAGGAGCCAGGGGGTCATCAACACCACCGACTGTAACCAGGCTAAGATTCCCAGTTTACCAAAAGGTCTGGCGCGATAAAAGCCCCAGCCCAAAATGCCTAAAGCTACCAGTAGGATTGCCGCCAGGATAGAAGTTTCTGATAAAGTAAACATCTCCAAACCTTTGCTATTGAGACTAAGCCAGAACAAGTCCGGTATTGCAGATACACTTAATAATGTATAACGCCGCCTGTAATCTGCCCAAATTATCCCGCTTTGCGTGGGCGTAGCCAAACCCAGGCAACGGGTAAAAAAGTTTGTAGTCAGGACTTTAGTCCTAGATTTTTAAGCACGCTTTGTGCTTACTACAAACCCATCAAAATTAATGGGACAGACCACAAAGAGCGATCGCTATATGATGCGATCGCTCTCTCGTCCAATAATTAATTTGCTTAAACTTTATATGAGCGAAGTATTCTTCTAAGTCCAATAAAGAATTTCAGCATTTGGAAAGCGCCTACTAATCTCACTCTCAAAAAAGCTACGCAACGCCTTCATTGTGTCTTTCTCATAAACGTACTTCGTCCCACCAAACTTATTTCGCTTGACACTGCGTTTTGCCTCATCCATCTCTAATTTTGATTGCGGATACCAAGTTTGTAACACTTCTTTTGACCCAGGTGTGAACCGATGCGAGATTAACTCAAAGGTAAGGTTACAGTCAAAATCCAGTGCCTCGTTTATCTGCTCAAACAAACGACTATAGTGCATTTGCCAATCGTCTATCGGCATAATTGGCGCAATAACCAAGCCTACTGGATAACCGCCACCGCCACGCTCTTGTGGTAGCGCCAACCGTCGCAATGCATTCAGTCTGGATGCTACGGATGCCGTGCCACCTTCAAACTTACCAGAAATCGGTGCGGCATTAACGCTCATCCGACAGCGAGTATGCCCATTGTGTGGTAAATCGAGTAATCCATCCACAGCATCAAACTTCGATACCCAACGTAGATGTGCATTAGGACGAGTGCCAAAGTAACGGATACATTCAGCAAGACTTCCAGTTAAATGCTCAATACCCAATGGGTCTGTATAACAGCTAACTTCAAAACTTGTGGTTTTCCCCTGTTGTTCGTAGTTAGCTAAATTCTTTAATATCTGCGGTAAGTTAGCAAAAACGCGGATGACAGGTGGCCCCGACAAGCTACCCGCTAGGTAGCAGTATTGACAATGAGCCGGACAACCCTCGGCAAGGTGAAACTGCCAATCCGCAGAAGGTGGGATCGGACTCAGTTTAAAAGAACTGGGTGGTGCAGTAACCACCGCTAAGGTACGCTTGGCGATGTTATAAGTATCCCGCTCAGATTCACCACGCAGTCCCTTCAGGCGGTTCTGTGATAGTTCTTCTATTGGTAAGTTGAGTGACTGCACACGTTTAAGAATCTGCTGCCCCCAATCCTCATCTAGGGCAGCAGGTGTAAACAGTACCCGTTCAGGTATCCACAACCTTGGCGATCTTGTTTGTGTATCTGATACTGAAACTTGGTCTGTAATGGTATTCAGCAATATCTTTCTCCGTTATTTAGTTTGCTGATTTCTGCAATTAATTTTCCAGGACTTGCTTAATTCGTCGCTCTAACAAATCAAGATCCAAACTGCCTTCATCACGGTTAATTCGGCGCACAGTCGAATTAACATTAGCTAAATTAACCAATAAATCTTGAAGAATTTCCTGCTGTTGACGGGCTTGAGTAATTTCGCGTGGTTCTTGTACTAAATCACGCACGATGGTATCTTCAGCGCGAGAGGCGATAATTGGATCGTTTTGCCCTTGAACGTGAACAAAGGTTCGTCGCCCAGGCCCTCGTTCTTCTTCTATTGGTATAACTGCTGTTACTTGGTCAGAACGCACATATTTGCCAAATCCCAAATGAACTAGTTCTGATGAGAGTATTTTCATATAATTGAAGCGTTATTTTTATGTCTTACTTATATTGTAAAATATAGGGAAGTGACTTAAAGCCATAGACCATACGGGTTATACCCAATTCACTGTAGTAGTTTCCTTTCCCAATTGCTGCTTGATATCTCTATTTCAATTACACTATTCCTACCAGCTTTCGGACTTGTTCTGGGGTTTCACTGGCAGGATATTTATCTTGCTCTGATTTAATATCCTTATCTGCGATCGCGTCCACTTAGGCAAATGCCAGAACTGACAACAGTTAAATCAGTTTTAGCGATCGCACTACTATGGCGAACACCATCAGCAGTTGTCCAATCGAGTGTCCAGTAATCGCTGCGATCGTGGAATTGATTTAAGGTACCGCTACAACCGTTGCTGTTTTTTCATCCACAGCCTGAAAGATGCCCCAACCTTCAAATGTTACTAGGCTTTGGGCTGAAGGTGTAAACCATTCCGGCTACCCGTGTGCAAACTCGTCCACCTTTGACGCAGGGCGCGAGAAATTGGGTGGTATGTAATTGTGCTTCTGCGATCGCAATTTGGTTGATTAGCTTACGGATGTCATATCATGTCCGCTTGATTGCTTATTAAACCCGAAGAACCCCACCCCGCCAAAGCTACGCCTTGTCTCCCCTCCCCGCTTGCGGGGAGGGGTTGGGGGTGGGGTGTAATGACTGTGGTTAGCATAACTAATTATGCGGACATGATGTCAGTCATCATTATCTCTATTTACGCATAATTACCCAAGATATTCTCAGTATTAAAGTATATAAAAAACCATAATTGTCGGACAGTAAACCCAAAAAATAGAAAAATAATGACTACCCAAATACAACAAATATCAGAGTCCCGAAAAAAGTTAGCATCTGCTTACCGTGCAGTTTACGCAATTGGAGTTTTGAGTATTTTTCTAAGCATAATATTCTTTGTTGCTGGTAGTCGATTGCCCGATCATCTAATATTGGTTTTTTGTTCTTTATTTATTGGTTTACTCTATTTAGTTCTAGGTTTTTTTGTACAACGTAAATCAAAAATTGCACTAGGTATTGCAGTAGGATTGATGTCGCTAAATGTGTTAACAGGCATTTTCAATATGATTCAAACTGGTAAACCGTTTGGCTTGATTGTTCCTATGATATTTTTAGGTCAGACTATAGGAGGATTTAAAGCTATAGAAGTATTAAAGTCAAAAACTTGAAGTTAATTTTAATTTTGTTAATCAATATCCTCCTACTTAGAAAGTAGTACAATTCCTGCGTGCAAGTTGGTGGAGCATTGCGTGTTCTCAGTTACTAAAGGGACTCCGCTGGTGAGTTTTTACACACTCTTTTAAGGATGGCTACTTTTAAGCCTACCTTCCAGGTTCTTCGTACTCCCCGTTCACACACGCCCACTGTATTTGACAGTGTACCGTTCCTCTCGTACTAGTATGTAGGCTCCAAGAGTTGGGGCACGCAGGATATTAATATAATACAATATACTATATAAAATTGGAAGAGATGAAAAGAGAGATTTTACAGCAGTGCGATCGCGATCATCAGCTCAGAAACGTCTGCTGAAAACCTTATTATTTCGTCAAATTACAAAAGTTTTCAATCTACTGAATGTAAGTTAATCGTTTTATTTCTAAACTAACTAACCTCACTAGGCGTTTCCGTATTCGCCAACAGCGTCACATCATTTGCGAACCAATCTCCCCTTTTCACGGGATGTGAAAAGTCAAGCCGGAACAGGTTGCATTTGGCTCTCTGCCTCCCTGACATTGCGGTTGTACTCCTCAATCAACTGAGCTTCTTTTTCACTAAAGAAAAATGACACAAGCGCAAAGCGTCGTCCTTTTGTAATGTCTGTAACCTCATGGAGTAGCGAACTCGAAAATATTGCTGCACAGCCTGTTTCTGGCTGGTATAAATCTGTCCCGTACTCTGGAAACCTTAGATATCCCCCTTCATATTCCCCTGCATTCAGGTTAATGGTCATAGAAAGGCGACGGTAAGCAGTATTCTCTGTACAATTGTCACGATGTAAACCCAGGTATCCACCATTACTTGCCTCGTAGCCAAAAATACTAAAACCCTCAAATCGAGTAACTTGAAAGTGAAACGCTTTCTGAATTTCAGGGCGAACCCGATTCCGAATGAAATGCTTAAGGCGCTCTAGTGTCTCTCCTTCTTTAAGACAATGGTTTCGTCGAACAGCTTGTTTATAGTCAATACGTTCACTCCATTTTCCGTTCTCTTTAATTAGGTGAGTAGTATCTTGATTTCCTTCAGTTTCCCAAATGTGAATAAGGTGTTTACAAAAATCAACATCTAAAACGTTTGGGATGAAAAGAACTGGTGCCTGCATTGTGATTTTACGGGGGCAGTCTGTAGATTGGGTCATAACTTTACTAATTCTTATTCCAAGAAAAATGTGAGCATTCAGAGTTTAGCGGTTAGCTATCTAAAAGATGAAATGGGTATGCTTTGTATCGACGCTGAGGGGTTGTTGGGCTTAACCTTTTTCGTAAGATATGTTAAGTACTAATGTTGATATGTGGGCGAACCTTGTGTTCGCCCTGAACGAGTGTAAAAGGCCCCCTTACTACAACAAAAAAGTTAGTTTTAATTTCATGTAGATTGAGGCTCAATTAAGGGGAACGGTAGAACCATTCTCATCAGTGTTATAGTACAGAACCTACACCAAGTTTTGCTATCCCTAAGTTAGCTATCCCTAAATCAGATGTTGCTAAGTTAGCTATCCCTAAATTAGCTATCCCCAAATCAGATGTTGCTAAGTTAGCTATCCCTAAATTAGCTATCCCTAAATCAGATGTTGCTAAGTTAGCTATCCCTAAATTAGCTATCCCCAAATCAGATGTTGCTAAGTTAGCTATCCCAAACTCAGATGTTGCTAAGTTAGCTGTCGCTAAACCACCTATGATGTCATTGCATTCTTTATCATCTAAATCGGTCATCGAGATTTCGGAATCCAGTTTGTAGATATTAATTTCAGCCATTTGGAAATGTTCTCCTAAGTTTTGTCTGCAAACTACAAAATTTCTAATTTTGAGTTGCTAGCGACTAATGCGATTGATATCTCTCTTTTATGCAAAGACTAAGATTGTATGTAACATTTCTTCACAAAACTGATTTTGCAGACCGATGAATCATGTAACACTAGCCAGTAGGGTGTGTTAGCGACAGCGTAACGCACCATCATCAAGGGTTTGTGCGTTACGAACTGTGTTCTAACACACCCTACAATACCTAATTTTGTTCAAAAATCAAATATGATTCCTATAGATATATGCATAAGCTTGGCAGTTTCTAGGACTTAGGCACTTTACACATTGACTATTATGTGAAGAGTTAGCCTGTTAAACTAAAAGTCCTACCCTGCCTCGTTCCCAGGCTGTGCCTGGGAATGCAATCAAGGTGGGCTACTACCTACTTGTTTGAGGAGAGGCAGAGCCTTGTAACGAGAGGTAATTCACAGTTGGCTGTCTTTGTCAATGCATAAGTTCTATAGACTTCACCGAACTTTAGAATATGTATAATTTGAACAAATATTGACAAATTATCTCAACAGCATGGTATTTTATTGATAATTGTTCTTGAGTTATTTGCATAAATTTAAAGGGACTAGATGGAACTAGGTGGAATACGTGAATTGTTTGAAGCAGGCGGTGCTGTCATGTGGCCTCTGCTCTTCTGCTCAATTTTGGCATTAGCCTTAGCTGCCGAGCGTACAATCTTTTGGTGGAAAATTTATAATCGTCAACAGCGTGTATGTAGCACGAGATGTTTTGAATTTGTACCGTTTAAATAATGTAGTTGGGGCTATAGAAAAACTACGAAAAAATATTGATTTACCCATAGCACGCATTTTTATTTTTACTTTAGAGCTTGAGAACCCGAATCCAGAAGAGTTTCGTTTGGCATTGGAAACTGAAGCCAAAGTTGAGATGTCGTTACTTAAGCGTTTTAATCATATTTTTGACACAATTGTTGGACTTGCACCTTTACTTGGTCTTCAGGGAACAATATTTGGGTTGATGACAACTTTTGCATCTTTAAATATTGGTAATCTTGGTGCTACCAATAAAGCTGGTTTGACGGCAGGTATTAGTGAAGATTTAATAGCTACTTCATTCGGATTGTTAGTAGGTATTATGACACTCACATTTGCCAGTATTTTTCGAGGCTTATACCAGCGTGAAATAGAACGTATTGAGGAGTATGGCGGACACTTAGAACTAATCTACCTTCGTCGTTTTCAACCAACAGAAAAAGCTTATGAAGTTACCCAAAGAACCGAATATTCCGGCACAAATTAACATTGTGCCATTACTTGATGTAGTTTTCACTCTTTTGACGTTTTTTGTTATCTCGACTTTGTTTTTAACTAATTCCGAAGGGCTGCCAGTAAATTTACTTAAAGCTAGCACTGGACAACAATCACAAACCCCACAGAAAATTACAATTACGATCGATTCACAAGGACAAGTAAGCTTAAATCGCCAACCAACTACTTTTGATGCTTTGACAGAAAAAATACGTACTTTAGTTGGCAGTAATCAAAATGTATTAGTAGTGATTAATGCCGATGAAAAAGCATATATGGGGCTGACGGTAAGTGTAATGGATAAGGTGCGAAAAGTTACTGGTACAAAGCTGGCGATCGCGACTCAAAGGCAATAAAGCTCTTTGTGTTGCCAAAATCCCAACAGGTAAACTCAAACTGAGAAGAGTTTTTCGAGTTTTCAAATATTTCTTATTTAGTTGCTTGGCTTGAAAAAAGTACAAGTAGGTAACATTGAAAAAATTCAATGCTTACTATTTATGATAATAAGCATTGTCATACTTTAGAACCTACTTATCATCCCGCACAGGCAACGGCATATCCAAAATCTCCATCAACAAATCCAGGCGAGAGGGACGCGTCAGGAGTGGGACGATGTTCGGCAAACTGTAGTAGTCACCCGCGAAAGTGAACGTATCTACAGGTGCTTGCTGCTGCTTTAGTTGACTCTCCACCCAGTTGTAATGAGTACCCACACGGACAATCACCACATTGGGCATTATCGCTAACTCCCGGCAGTAGTTCTTGTAGACTTCACCGAAGTAAGGAGCAGCATTTTCGCCCTCATCCGTCACCAAAATTATTTGGTCAACTACCTGCTTTTTCTTCCGCATTGCTTCCAATGCACAGCCGATGCTAGTACCACCGCCTGCCTTGATGTGCTGGAAGGCGCGTTCCCAATCGCTTAACTCCTTGCCTTTTGCCGTAACAGCGTAAGGAATTGTGTCAAAGGCGTAGACAAACAGTTCTGCCTTAGTGATACCAGAAATTAGAGCAGCGAGTTGCAAACCCGTCGCGATCGCATTTTCCATTGAACCAGACTTGTCCACTAGTAAAGCAGTTGGACGAGCGATCGCACCACGCCGCTTTACCTGTTCGTTTGTCACCTTTTCCAGTTGAGCAACCGTGTCTGCGTCAAAATCTCCTACGTCTGCGGCAACCTGTGCTTTGAATGCTGAGACACGCCCACTCTTAGACGCTGCTTCTAGTTTGGAATCAATCAACTTCTTGACTTCTGGATGATCCATTGCACCTCTAGTCTGGAGAGACTTGAGGTTGTTGATCGCTTCTTGTGGAGACATGCTGTTGATTAACGCCACCAAGACAACTGGTGTAAGTTGCACGATTGCACCAACTGCGATCGTGTATGGAATTTTGAACTCCACAATCAGCCGTGCCTGTTCTGCGGCATTTTCTGCCTTAGCAAGCTGCTTCAGCACATTTGCCAAGGAACCCTCTGGAGGAGTATCGCCAAATAGAATCGCATTTGCCCGCTCATTTGGCTTGATGTGCAGTGAAGCGTATAAGTGCTTCATTGCTTTACGACCTCTGAGCGCAGCGCGATCGAACAGAGCCGGATTGCTCTCCCGTGCTTTTAGGTAACGCCGTACCGCAGTCCGAGCGGAACGAGGCAGTTTATTCTGCTGCTGTTTCATGAAGTCCACCACACGAGCCACTTGATAGGGAGGAAATTCTTGCAGCATCATAAATCCAGCATCTCGGTGTTCAGTCAAATTGCTAGTTAACAAATGAGCAACAAACACCTCCTTGTGGTCGCGGACATCACCATAACGCTGATACCAAACTGCCAAGTGTCCGTAGAAGATGGGATCGAGTTCAACAATTAACTGATGAATTTCTGCGACTTGCTCAAGCTTGCGGTGAGGAGTTGTGAGCAAACTGTTGAGCATTTCCAAACGCAGATCGCGTTCTGCGGTGTTCATTATGAACCTCCTTTAAGAATTTTGGATTTTGGATTTACGATTTTGGATTGCAATCAAAAATCCAAAATCTAAAATCTAAAATTGAAGGAGGCAGATGTTGCACGCGGGGCGATAAAGTCACCGCGCAAGTTGTAGAAGCATTGGATATAACTTATGCAGAGTTATGTAAGCTTCTGCGATCGGGGCGCGGCAACAACTGCCAAGTAAAAGGGACTGGGGATTAGGGATTGGGGACTGGGTAATGAGCGGAAAATTATCGAATTTGCTCTTACTCCCTAAAAGTAGTAGCTGCGTAAGCTGCCATCATATCTGCCGCTATTGCGACAGCACTTTTTGAAAGCAGCGACCAGAACCACAAAGACAAAGGTCATTGTTACCAAGTTTTTCTTGTAGTTCCTTGTCGCCATGAACAAGGCGATCGCCACGTTTAACAGCTTTTTCAGATGGGTAGCCACGACGACGTTTGCTCGATGGTTCAAAAGCAGAAATCGTCAAATTCGTCGAAATCTTCAGGCTCGATGTTGAAAGAATTAATCTTTTTCATCGTTCTCACCTCCATATTTAAATGAAATAAAATCGCTTCGTGCAAGTCGAAAAAGCTGTTGATTCACACACGGGATTTGAACCCGTAGTTGCTCGATCTTCAGTCAAGTGCCTTACCATTCGGCTAGTATGTAAGCTTTTTCAGTTAGGGCACGAAGTGAAAATTTTAGGTTTTAGAAAGTTGATTTAAAATAAATCGAATTTCTTTCTTGTTACACTGCTGTTTCTTAACAGCGTAAATCATTCGACCTGTATATGCCACAGAATGATGAATTATACCTTTGACAGCATCCCTCACATAATGAATGGGTGGCGATGGCAAATCTTCAAAGGTAATTAAATACCAAATTTCGTTTAGCTTCTGGTATTGATGATAATTATCAATGATGACAATATCAGATTGTTCCTGCTTTTGCTTCTGCTTTCGAGGTATTTTCTCGGCTGCACAAAGAATTCCAGTTTCAGGATGGATATAGAAGCGATCGCGATGGCTTACATCTAGCTGATTTCGATACCCTTGATAAGGCTTGCTATAAAAACCACCATCAATTATTTCCACATGCCGTTCAACGTAGTCCCACACATGATCGATAACATGCTGTCCTGCCATTGTATTGGGATCTAGTCGTTGACACAGTTGACTGTAAACGTCATTCCAAGGCTGTCCGACTTTTGAGCGTAAAAATCTACGCAGAGGGCCGAGATGATCTGAAAGATACTTAGATTTATTTATTGGTTTAATCAGGTAAGAATTCAACAATCCATCCTGAATTGCATCCTGGGTGATTTTGTATAATTGCTTCTTAAAGCCAGTCACCTTTTTGAGGCTAATTCTCCTCCCACCGCGAGGACGCTCAATTACAATCTCGCTCAAACGATGTTCGCTCATATCTCACATTCTTTAAATGCAATTGTGCTAATTGAGTTGTTATTAAACATGAGTTAGCTAACATCATTGAACTCACCTCCGTATTGAGTAAAGGTTATAGATAAATACGATTTAAATAATTGAAATTCCGCGCAAGTTAGCAAAGCAGTTTTCACGATTGCCTTTACCAGTTTGGCTACGCTCCCATTAGCGGGAGCGGCAGGAATCGAACCTGCATTCCGTTGCCGGAGTGTGTGTAGACTTCACAAGTTAGGGCGCAGAATTGAGTCTTAAATCATTCCGTGCAAGTTCAAAAAGCTTTTTACAGCTACGGCCGCTCTTACCAAATATTGGCAGTGGGCACGCACGCTAAATCTGCGAGAGACTTAGAAATCATGCTTCGCTTAGTCCGATCGCTCGAACTTTACTACCTTAGGGCCGTTATGAATGTGTATGTATGCTTCTTCTGTTAGGGCACGGATGACTCGGAAATTTAACCATAGACAGCTTCCGGACGAACAATCAGATCGCCACTAGGACGGCGATCGATTACGTAAGCAGAAAGGCGATCGCTATTCACATCTAAATGCCGAGCAACGCGCTCCTTCACTGCCAGATCGTTCATCCCTGCTGCAATTCCCAATTGTGTTTTTGGCACATCAACAGAACGTCCTTCAAATCGAATATGAACCATTACAATCACCTCTTGTTTTAATTACGAATTGATATTAGTGGATCTGATCGGGATTGAACCGATACCCTCCCTGTGAGAGTTACACTCACACCTCGTGCGAGTCGAAAAAGCTGTGGTTACACCGCAGGAATCGCACCTGCAACTTATCGTTTTAGAGACGATCGCTCTACTATTGAGCTAGTATGTAAGCTTTTTCTGTCAGGGCACAAGTGACATCTGGGAACTCTACCGTTAGAGCTACAGACCCAAGGAAAGCATTATTGCAATGCTTTTGAGGAGGCTTTTTTTTGTATACTACAAACGTAATACATAATTTGCATAATGTCAAGTGTCGGGATGAATCGGGCAATTGTCTTTGATGTAGTGTCCTTGATGTCGTGTCATCGAAACCATTGCCCGACAGCATCGACCATTTTTCACCATTTGGCACGAGCGCGGCGGAACCAATACCTTTTTTCATAACAGTCTTTCAACTCAACACCACAATCTTGGTTTTTATATCAAGTCCGGTTAATCACTTATGATTACCGCATCTGTGCAAAAATCCCAAAAGCCCCTTTCCCCCTGCTCCCTGCTCCCTGCTCCCTGCCCCCTGCCCCCTGCCTCCTTCACGACTTTGTTTTTAATTAAAAAGTATTGAATACAGTTGACAAATTCTTCTAATTCTAAAATTAAATTAGTAGTACCTCTAAAGTCTCGATCGCTAGCTAATTGTTCTAGTTTGTCAGTTGCTAAGTACATAGCTGTAGCTCCAATGTTGGCACTAGCACCTTTAAGGTGATGAGTTTCTCGTGCTATTTGCCCAAAGTCATCAGCTGCGATCGCTGCTTTAATTATCTCTAAACGGGGTTTAATATCTTCAACGCATATTTGCAATAAATTTAATTCAAATTCTCGATCGTTTCCTGATATCTGATGCAAGTGTTCCCAATCAATTGCTAAGTCAGTGGAAACTGTCTGTTCATACACACCTGCCTCTTGCTGGGAAACGATCGCACCTGTCCAATATTCTAAAGTCTGTGCCAATTTTTCTTTAAATACTGGCTTACTCAAATAGTCGTCCATTCCGGCATTTAGACAAGTTTCTTCGTCTTCTTTCATCACATTAGCTGTCATCGCAATCACTACAGGACGATGACCCAATGCAAAAGCATCCTCTTGCCAACGATGAATTTCTTTTGTGGTTTCCAAACCGTCGAGAATTGGCATTTGGCAATCCATTAAAATCAAATCGTAAGGAATTTTTTCTAAAAGCTGCAAAACTTCCTTTCCATTAGCAACGACATCAGCTTTATAGCCCAAACTCTGGAGTTGCTTTAGTGCTACTTTCTGATTCACCAAATTATCTTCGGCTAAGAGAATTCTTAACTTGGATTTAGTAGAAGGATTAGAGGGACAGGAAGTAAGAATACTTGAAGTTTCTGTACTCGGAATTTCTTCTGTAGCCTCTAGCTTTCTGCCTCTACACCCTTGTTCTGATTCCGGCTGAGTTTCTAAAATGGCATCAAGGAGTCGTGATGGCTTAATGGGTTTGAATAAATAAGTAGCAAATCCAATTTTGAGCGCCTGTTGTACTTCATCCCGTTGATTAGTAGAGGCGAGCAGAATCAAAGGAATCTTAGCAATTGCAGAATTGGCTGGAATTTGTTCTTTTATTGTCATGCCATTTGTTTGGGCTATTTGCATATCAACCAAGGCAACATGATATGATTTCCCCTGCTCGCTAGCTTGCTGAATAACTTTAACGGCCGCAGCAATACTGTCAGCTCGATCTACCTCCATTCCCCAATGAGTAGCTTGATGGGAGATAATTTTATAATTAGTAGTGTGGTTATCCACTACCAATAAGCGGCGATTTTGCAAAAGTCCGCGTTCGCATTTTGGCTCAACAGGCTCAACTTGTTTGGTAAAAAGCAACTCAAACCAAAACTTAGATCCTTTGTCCATCTGACTTTCTACCCCGATCGCTCCTCCCATCAAAGTTACAAGTTGTTTACAGATGGCTAATCCCAAACCGGTACCACCATACTTGCGAGTGGTTGAAGCATCCACTTGGGTAAATGGCGTAAAGAGTTTGCGTTGGTCTTCAGGGCTAATGCCAAGACCTGTATCTGTAATGGCAAAATGGATAGTGGCTGTAGTCAAAGAAAGCGATCGCAATTCGGCTTGTACTAATATTTCGCCAGCGCTGGTAAATTTGATCGCGTTGCTGATTAAGTTCATCAAAATTTGCCGCAGCCTACCAGTATCTCCTTTGAGTTGAGTGGGGACATTGCGATCGATTATTGCAGCAATTTCTAATCCCTTGTTATGGGCTGAAGGAGCCAATAATTCCACCACGTCTTCTACACAAGTGGATAGGTCAAAATCGAGAGTTTCGAGAGCCATCTCTCCAGCCTCAAGTTTGGAAAGATCCAAAATCTCGTTGATTAAACTTAAAAGAGCGTCTCCACTACTCCGAATTATTTCAATAAAATCTCGCTGTTCTTCGTCTAAAGGAGTATCTAACACCAAACTAGTCATCCCCAATACAGCATTCATCGGAGTGCGAATTTCATGACTGATATTTGCCAAAAAGGCACTTTTCGTCTGAGAAGCTAATTCGGCTTGGCGACGGGCAATTTCAAGTTCTTGTCGCTGACGAGTTTCTGCTGCTAATAGTTGGGCTTGGGTTAAAGCAATACCTACTTGGTCAGCTATTTGCCGCAAAAGATCGGTTTCAAAACTAGACCAGTGGTGGGAATCGTCACACTGATGAACTATGAACAAACCGCTAAGTTCTTCTTTAACAAGAATAGGTACAACCAAATTAACTTTGACCCCAAACTGTTGCATTAATTCCAGATGGCTTTGTTCAACTTCCAAAAGATCCAAGTTATCCAGTCCGAAAACCTTGCCTTGACGGTACTGCTGTAGATAGTACTGTTGGAGATATTCTGCTTCAAAGTAGGGGGCGGCGTTGTTTTGCTCTTTGATTGCTGGTAAGCCAGAAACTACTGCTTCAACAACGGTGTTTGCAGTAGTTTCTGGCATCAGCTGATAGATTAAAACTCGGTCAGTCTGGAGAATCTTTTGTACCTCTTCGACAGTGATTTGGAGAATTTCTTCGATGTCCAAAGATTGACGAATCTTCAGGGTGATTTCGGTAAATAGTTGCGATCGCAAATTTTGGCGTTGTATTTCTTCTTCAGCCTGTTTACGTTGGATAAATTGCCCTACTTGCTCGCCGATAGAATTCATCGTTTTTACTAAATCTTCGTCAAGGGGCTGGATTTCCCGGTTGAAGCAGGTAATCACACCGAGGATTTTGTTACCGCTGCGGATCGGAAAACCAAAAGCTGCGTGTAGTCCTACTTGAGCAGCTATTTTGAAGTTAGGGAAATTAATATCTTTAGCGATATCAGCAATCCAAACCGATTCAGAACTAGCCCAAACCCTTCCAGGTAATCCAATTTCGGGTGCAAAGGTGGTTTGCCGCTTCAGTATTTCAAACTCTTGCATCTCAATGGATGCTTTATGCCAGATATCGAGAAAATGCAGCACATTTGCTTGCTCATCAACCATCCAAATTTCACCTAAATCCCATGCCAAACTCTCACAGATTCCTTGCAATATTTGGTGAGTAGCTTCGCTAATTGTGGCGGACTCTGCTAGAACGCGGGTTGCAGCATATTGTGCAGTTAGATGCTGTTGTGTTCGTTTGGCATTGGTAATGTCAATGCCAGTAGCAACTATGTATTCAACACAGCCCTCATAGTCTTTTAAGATGGTATTCGACCAGGCAATCAGCCGCCGACTACCATCTTTCATTACCCAATAGTTTTCATAATTATGGAAAAGTTGACCAGATCGTAACCGATCAAAAACTGCTTTAACTGGCTCCACTTCTTCAGGAAGTAATAACAAGTTCCAGCTATACCTACCCCTCACCTCATCAAAAGAGTAACCAGTTATTTGCTCACAGGCTTGATTGAAACGAACGATTTGTCCTTGAGAATCGAGAACTATTACCAACGCACCGACCGTATCAAGGACTGCTGAGATAAAGTTGCGTTCTTGATTTAAGGTTTCTTCTGTTTTCTTCCGCTCAATAACCTCACGATAGATCGAGTAGTAGACTACAGCAAGAACGATAAAACTTAGGCAAATAGCGATCGCCAATGTGAAAATTGTGTTCCGAGTCCAAGTCTTTGCTGCTTGTGACTGCTGTCGTATTCGTCCCCTGTCCTCGTTTTCCATCTCAGCGATCGCCTTGCGGATATCATCCATGAGATTTTGTCGATCGTTTTTCAGCAGTACTTGCAACGCTGCCTCTAATCCCTTATTCTGGCGCAAATCGATAGTCTGTTTTAGTTCAGTAAGTTTAGCTGTTATCAGAAATTCAAGCGTTGCAATCTGCTTTTGTTGGTTCGGTTGAGTTGCTGTTAAATTCTTCAGCTTGGCAATTTCTCGATCGACGTTACTAAGTGCTGTTTGATACGATTTTAGATAAAGTTTTTCTCCAGTGAAGATGTAACTACGTTGCCCAATTTCAGCATCCTTTACCTGGGACAGTATTTCCTCTTGGCTGTTAAGTTTTTTATAAGTATTTTTTACGATACTGCGATTAAAATTACTAAATACTCTTGTATTTTGATCGGAAACCACCCCAATCAGAACTAAAATTAGTGACGACAAACCAAAACTTGCTGCAATCTTTTTGAAAAATTGCTTGCGTACCCTCTGTACCTGGTTGCTTTTCTTGCTAACAAGTACCAAACTTGCTAAATTTCGGCGCAATTCCAGTTGCTTTATGACTTGACGACCTAAAGTTCGTAATGCCTCTATTTGTTCTGGATTAAGTTCTCGCGGTACGTAGTCAATTACACACAGGGTTCCGAGGGCATATCCTTCAGAGTTAGTTAAAGGTACACCAGCATAAAACCGAATATTTGGGTCAGATGTCACCAGTGGATTTGTTGCAAACCGTTCGTCATCTTTTGCATCAGGCACTACCAAAACATCAGACTGGAGAATGGCATGGGCACAGAATGCGAAATCTCGGTGCGTTTCTGAGACATCCAAACCGATTTTTGACTTGAACCATTGGCGATTTGTATCAATTAAGCTAATTAAGGCAATAGGAGTCTGACAAATATACGAGGCTAAACGAGTCAGATCGTCAAAGGTGGCTTCTGATGGCGTATCGAGAATCTTATACTGCAAAACTGCATCGATTCTCTGGGCTTCGTTATCAGGTAATGGTGCTTTCATCCTTGAGCCTTATCTACATTCTGGGGAGTGGGGAAATGAGGGGACAAGTGGGATCGGGAAGACAAGTTAGACAAGGGAGACAAGGGGACAAGGAGACAAGGGGGAATTATTGAACAAGTCTCTCCCAAGTCTCTCTGCTCTTCCTTGTCTACCTTGTCTCTTCTCCATGCTCCATGCCCAATGCCCCATACCCAATTTGGTCAATAAACTTACCTTTAATTAATGACAATAGTTTACTTAAAACCGTTAGCGTAATTTTACTGACTTATATGTTGTTAAATAATCGATCAAATGCTTAAGTCTCTGCTGTATTTTTTGTGGGCTGGTTTATTGGAAATTGGGGGCGGCTACTTAATCTGGTTGTGGTTGCGCGAAGGTAAGCCGTCCTGGTTGGGCATATTGGGCGGAATTGCTTTAGCTTTCTATGGGGTTATTGCAACTCTCCAACCAACAAATTTTGGCAGAGTCTATGCGGCTTATGGCGGCGTGTTTATCGCAATGGCAATGCTTTGGGGTTGGAAGGTAGACGGGGTAACTCCAGACCGCTACGACTTAATCGGAGTATGTTTAGCTTTAGTAAGTGTTTTAATTATCATGTTTGCCCCCAGAAGTTAAGTAAAATTTCTAGATTATTTTGAACTTTTATATAGGACTCATATTTGATTTTTGAAAAAAACTCAGTACAGCTTTATTCCTTCTTCCCAGTCCCCAGTCCCCAGTCCCCAGTCCCCAGTCCCCAGTCCCTAGTCCCTACGATTAATTCAGAAATCAAATCAGATTGCTATAGTGTTCCCTGTTAAACAAATAATAATCTCACGCAAAATTGCAAAAGTTTTTTCGCAACTAACCTGTTAGAAGCAGGCATCTAGATATCTACGTGTTTATGAGGGAAATATAAAGAGAACTGACGATGCAGCATTCTGCAACTAGATGAGGTATAGTTCTCCCTAACCCTCACGCTACTTGCTTCTCTCTTCTCTAAGATGACGATCGCACGCACGAGTAGGATATTTCTCTACCTCATATTGGCGTAGCCTCTGTCTTTGCACCCTGTTCGCGATCGCACGAGAAGTTGAAATTTGCTGCATATTTGGGCAAATTATCGGAAAATACTGACAATAATTTACAATAATCGTCACATATCACAATTATTTTGGTTTGTAACAGTAAGTAACTAAAAATTCGTAATTTTGTCCGGCTTGAATAAAATACTATTCTTCTATTCTTTAAAAAAAAAGATGCAATGTAATGATTGCGTGTTTATACGCTAATTTAAATCTTGGCAACTACAATCAGGTATATATTTTTGTTAACATTTCAAGAAAATTCAAGTTAAGTAACTTTCAAGACAAAAATGTGTCAATAAAAGTAATCAAATGTAGTTAAGGATACAAATTCTTGGTGTTTAGGAAGAAAAAAAAGTGTTGAAGAAAGTTGTGATGATTGGAGCTATCACCCTACTATTTTTAGGAGGGCCGTTGATGGGCAATGCTTTTGCCCAAACCCCAACTGCTGCCCCACCTACTGCTGATACTGGAGACACAGCATTTATGCTGATTTCAGCAGCACTTGTGCTGCTAATGACACCAGGATTGGCGTTTTTCTATGGTGGATTTGTGCGATCGCGCAACATCCTAAACACATTGATGATGAGCTTTGTGTTAATGGCAATCGTCGGAGTTACCTGGATTCTGTGGGGCTATAGTCTTTCCTTTGCGCCAGGTTTACCATTTATCGGTGGATTGCAATGGCTGGGTTTGAATGGTGTCGGATTAGAGATAACCGATTATCTCAAAGGGTCAAACCCGCCAGAAGTCGTCTCTTATGCCGGCACAATACCCCATCAGGCATTCATGATCTACCAAGCCATGTTTGCCATTATCACCCCAGCCTTAATTTCTGGGGCGATCGCAGAGCGGATGAGTTTTCGCGCCTATTCGCTGTTTGTCCTCCTGTGGTCAACCTTTGTTTACGCTCCTCTAGCCCACATGGTATGGGCGAAAGGTGGATTTTTAGGTTTGTACGGTGGATTGGGTGCCCTCGACTTTGCAGGTGGCACAGTAGTTCATATTAGTTCTGGCGTTTCAGCCTTGGTAGCTGCGATCGTCCTTGGCCCTCGGAAAACCCATCCCGATCGCCTTAGCCCGCCCCACAACGTTCCTTTTATTTTGCTGGGTGCTGGCTTGCTGTGGTTTGGTTGGTTCGGTTTCAACGCTGGAAGTGCCCTATCTGCTGCCAGTGGAACTTCTGGTAATGTAATAACAAATTTAGCAACAACAGCCTTTGTTGCTACTAATACAGCGGCGGCGGCGGCGGCTTTAATGTGGCTAATTTTGGAAAGCGTTTTACGAGGTAAACCAACCGCCGTGGGAGCAGCTACAGGAGCTGTTGCTGGTTTGGTGGGTATCACCCCCGCCGCCGGATTTGTCACACCGTTATCAGCAATTTTAATTGGTTTTATCACCGCCTTAGTTTGCTTCTACGCGATCAGTTTCAAGCACAAACTAGAAATTGACGATGCTTTAGATACTTATCCCGTGCATGGGGTTGGTGGTACAGTAGGGGCGATTTTGACGGCTATCTTTGCCACGACTCAAGTCAACGGAGGAGGTAAAGATGGAGTACTGCGTGGTAATTTGGGTGAATTGGGAGTTGAACTAGTAGCAATTGTCGTTGCCTATGTAATCGCAGGTGTTGGTACGTGGATTATTCTCAAAGTGATCGATGCTACAGTCGGGCTGCGAGTCAAAGAGGAAGCTGAATTGCAAGGTATGGATATCAACGAACACGGCGAAGAAGGTTACAACTCCGAGTTTGGCGATCGTCCTACTCAATAGAGAGTGCTGAGTTAGAAGTTGGGAGTTAGGGGTTAGGAGTTTAGAGTTTGGAGGAAAGAACTTTCTGTTTGCTTCTCCAATCCCCAATCCCCAATCCCCAATCCCCAATTTAAGATTGTGTAATTTGCGATCGCTAGCGTTAAAATTTGATTCAAATAATTGGTAAATTTCGCTAGTCGTGTCTACATCTCTTAAAACCTTTCCTATCTGGGCATTTTTCTCGCTGTTAACCAACGGCATCCTAATGTTGGCGGTCATTCTGCTCATTTGGCAACAGCAGAGATTGGCCGCTTTTTTTGGGATAATCGCATCCCCACAGCCAATCAACCTGAATAATTCACCGCAAATTGCTACACCTGATTTAGGTCGCCGTCACCAACTCACTTATCAAGAGTGGATAGATATCCTCAACCAAGAAGCCAAGGTCGCTGCTGACCAACATCCTCCGCATTTAACCATCCTGGCGGGAGATTCTTTGAGTTTGTGGTTTCCCCCTGAGTTATTACCCGAAGGTAAAAATTGGCTCAATCAAGGAATTTCTGGCGAAACCAGCAACGGACTTTTAAAAAGATTAAAAATATTTGACCGCACCCAACCAGAGGTGATTTTTGTAATGATTGGCATTAATGACCTAATTCGGGGCATGAGCAATGCAGAAATTTTAGATAATCAGCGGCAAATTATCAATTATTTACGAAAGACTCATCCCACAGCGCAAATCGTTGTCCAATCGATTTTGCCACATGGGGCAGAAGAAGCAACTTGGAAAGGACGAGATAAACTATTGGCTGTTGCCAACAGTCGCATTCGCGAGTTGAATCAGCAAATACAAAGCATATCTACCAAAAAAGGTGTCAAATACCTCGATTTACATCCCCTGTTTACCAACAAGCAAGGAAATCTCCGCCGCGAATTTACTACTGATGGCTTACACTTAAGTCCTGAAGGCTATATGGTTTGGCGTTCTGCATTGCAGATTTATAGCGAGATTGAATTAAAACCCCAGCGTCAACGTCCTGCGAGAGAAAAAGGCTAAAGCCCAAAAAGAAGTAATATCTTTGAAGACAACTCTGTATCAATCGCGTCTAGGCGCGAGAAAATAAGAAATAGTGAGTTTAAGTAGATAAATCTAATGGATACAAAAGCTTTTAAGCGCAACCTCCAACATTCAGAAAATTACAATCGCAAGGGCTTTGGTCATCAAGCAGAAGTTGCCACGCAGTTGCAATCTGAGTATCAGAGTAACTTGATTCAGGAAATTCGCGATCGCAATTACACTCTGCAACGGGGTGATGTAACAATCCGACTAGCACAAGCCTTTGGCTTTTGCTGGGGTGTAGAACGTGCTGTGGCCATGGCCTATGAAACTCGTCAGCATTTCCCCACAGAACACATCTGGATTACTAACGAGATTATCCACAACCCTTCTGTAAATAAGCGGATGCAGGAGATGGAAGTAGAATTCATCCCCATTCAAGAAAAGAATAAAGACTTTTCTGTTGTTGGAATTGGTGATGTGGTCATATTACCCGCTTTTGGGGCTAGCGTTCAAGAAATGCAGATACTTCACGATAAAGGCTGCAAAATTGTTGATACAACTTGTCCTTGGGTATCTAAAGTTTGGAATACAGTAGAAAAACACAAAAAAATCGATTATACATCAATAATTCACGGTAAATATAAGCACGAAGAAACAGTTGCAACTAGTTCCTTCGCTGGCAAGTATTTAATTGTGTTAAATTTGCAAGAAGCAGAATATGTTGCTGACTATATTATCAATGGTGGCAACCGTGAAGAATTTCTGACAAAATTTGCTAAAGCTTGTTCGGCAGGATTTGACCCCGATCGCGATTTAGAAAGAGTTGGCATTGCTAACCAAACTACCATGCTTAAAGGCGAAACTGAGCAAATCGGCAAGCTTTTTGAGCGGACTATGTTACAGAAGTATGGCCCCACTGAGTTAAATCAGCATTTCCAAAGCTTCAACACCATTTGTGATGCCACTCAAGAACGGCAAGATGCCATGTTGGAATTAGTGGAACATAATTTAGATTTGATGGTAGTAATTGGTGGGTTTAATTCCTCGAATACTACTCAGTTGCAACAAATTGCCTTTGAGCGAGGAATTCCTTCTTACCATATTGATACTGTTGAACGCCTTAAATCAGTATCTTCTATTGAACATCGGCAATTAAATGGGCAGTTAATAACTACAGATAACTGGTTGCCTGATGGGGAAATTGTTGTAGGCATTACTTCTGGTGCTTCTACGCCTGATAAGGTAGTAGAAGATGTAATTGAGAAGATTTTTAGATTAAAAGCAACGGCAGCACTAGTTTAAAAGTTCTCAGAGGGACTTTCAAATAAAAACATCCAACTACTTATGAGGTGGGCAGCATTCGACTGAACAAAGCCAAAGTCTTGCCCGCCTTACAAAAGTATTTTTGCTGTATTATGCAGACTGCAATAATCCCGAATTCTTACTTTTGAATTCCTCTTTAATTGTTTGCAATTGCCAAGATAATGAGTGAGGTACAAGAACTGCATCCTTAACCTCTCTTTGCAAGCGAGGAAAGGACTATAATGTACCTTCACTACGATGAGGAAATACTATATTTATTCACACATCACGCGTTTTGAAAAAATTATAGATAGCAAGGCCAATAGCTAAAAGCAACACTGCATGAATGAGATTTCCGGCAATATGAAGTGCCAGTCCTAATGCCCAAAAAGCAACCAGTATAACAACAATACCCCAAAGTATACTCAACATATTATTTGTTCTGAATTAAATCAGTTTTAATTTGTTCAAATATTTTACTCCCTAGCTTCACTTTTATCCATTTGCCTGAAGAAAGATTACTTTGAGTGATGGCGCACAGTCATTTGCTATGCTTAATCTTTCGTTACTATTTAATTAGATAAAGATAACGGTTTTGAACTGTCAGTTAACTGCCCCCATCACTATCTCAAGCAACAGGATTGCTTTATAGTCGGAGTCTGCGCGAGTTGCGCCATAATTGCCACTAATCAACCGCAACCGTCGTGCGATCGCCTGCAAGCTGGCAATTATTGAGTCACGTCCAAAAACGGCAACAAACCAGGGAATACCAGCAGCAGGCATCCAAAATTGACAGTAACTTTTGTAGGCATTTTCAATTAACTAATCTGTGGTTTTAATTTCCCGGTTTCCAACAAGCGGCAAGTTTTCTTTAACTAGCTATTTTGGTAATTCTGGCATGATTTTAGAGATTTGCAAGAATTAACGCTTCTAGCCATTGGGATAATAAATATCTCTACCGAAAGAACTATAAAAATTTCATCACGATTTCATTATTGGATGAAATCTTTAAAGGATAAATTCAGTTGCATGTCTTTCTTCAGCTAGAGATAAATTTTATAATATTTTTGATATTGATTGATTTATGCAAGACTCATATTGAATTTTTGCAAAGCTAGTACATAATAAGTACAAAGTCTGTTGAATATGTCTAGTCAAACCGATGTACAAGTACAAAGAATTAGAGCTATTGGCTTAACAGTGACAAACTGCGTAGGCGTAGCCCGTCGTAGACATCGCTCTTTGGATTTCTATACACAAGCACTTGCTTTTGAATTAGTTTCTGACATTACTGTTGAAGGACAGGATTACAGCGATTTAGAAGGTGTGACTGGGGCAAAAATTCGCATTGTCACTTTGCGATTAGGTGATGAATTTATCGAGTTGATGGAGTATCTTAATATTCAGGGTAAATCCATCCCCAGCGATTCACAAAGTAATGATTTGTGGTTTCAACATATGGCGATTGTAGTGAGTGATATGGATCGTGCTTATGCTCACTTGCGTTCATTTCCCATTGAACCAATTTCAGTTGCTCCCCAGACAATACCACCTGAGAATAAAGCATCTGGTGGTGTCCGCGCTTTTAAGTTTAAAGACCCTGATGGTCATGATTTAGAGTTAATTTGGTTTCCGCCTGATAAAGGACAAGATAAGTGGCATCAAAACAGCGTAGACGCGGAGCGGCTTGTCGGTAGACATCGCTTGTTTTTGGGAATCGATCATAACGCAATCGCTATTTCCAATACCGAGCAGAGTCTACACTTTTATCGCGACCTTTTGGGAATGCAAATTGATAGTCGCAGTCTCAACTGGGGTGCAACCCAATCTCGCTTGGATAATTTACCAGGAGCCGAAGTCAAAATTACAGCACTACGACCTGTTCAAGATGGTATGGGAATTGAACTGTTAGACTATATTGTGCCTAAAAAAGGCCGCCCAATGCCGAGTGACTGGAAAAGCTGCGATATTGCACATATGCAAATTGAGCTTGTCGTAAATAATCTTGAGCAGTTAGTGGATAAACTACGGCGTAACGGGGTTGAATTTGTATCGTCGCAGATTGTACAGTTTGCAGATAGTACAAGTCCTTATCGGCAAGGTTGTTTAGTTAAAGATCCTGACGGACACGCAATCTTGCTAATTGCGGAATCTTGATGTGGGAAGCGGTAGGTCGTTGATTGGCTATAATGCTTGTAGTGAGTAGGACATAAATAAAAATGTCAGAAAAAACTTTTGATATTGCTTACTTATCTGATAATTTACTTGAGTTATTATCAGATATCCAAAATAATGTTGAAATTACGCTAACTCATCAAGGGGTTCCTTGGGCAAAGGTTTTACCTCTGTCTCAAGCAGAGTCTATAGTTGAAAAAGCAAGTTTAAATCATGGCTCGATGGTGATGATTAGTGAAGATATCTTAGAACCCAGAGTTGCAGGTTTTTGGCAAGGACAGGTTAAGATTTATGATGATTTTGATGAAACTTCCGAAGAGGTGATTGCTGCTTTTTATGGGGAAGATTAATGAGTTTTCTGCTAGATACTCATATCCTGCTATGGTTTTTAGAAAATGATTCTAAGTTGTCAAATCAGGTACGAGAGATAATTACTAATCCTGAAAATTTAATTTTTGTCAGTGCTATTAGTGCTTGGAAAATTTCGATTAAACAGTCTTTAGGAAAGTTAATAGCTCCTAGTAATTTAGAGGAGGCTTTGCACTTTAGTCGATTAGAAGTTTTAGCGATTACGTTGGCACATGGAATAAAGGTTGCTGATTTGCCAATGTATCATAAAGATCCTTTTGACCGGATGTTAATTGCTCAGGCTTTGGTAGAAGGTCTAACGATAATTACTGTAGATCAAAAGTTTAAATTTTATGATGTGGCGTTGTTAATAACTGAATCATAAATATGATAATTCACCTTCCAAAAATCATAGTATCCAGCGAATAAGCACCAGGGCCTAAAACTGCGATCGCAATCAGCATAACGCAATACATAAAAGCCTTTTCCCAACTTGGGGGTTCACCTTGTCCTAAAGCACCCTGATACTGTTCTTGAGGAATTAAGTATGGATCTTGAGCTACAAAAGGCTTACTTCCAGTGATGTGCAAATATATCGCAAAAATCATTGAGCAGAGAATGGGCAAAGTTGCTAAGAGTGTGAGGAATCCAATAATCAAAAAAATTCCGCCACCTAACATTGATGCAGCTGATAAAAAGCAAAGAAAGACAGGCATTTTTAGAGACTCAGCCCACCGTCGAAGATGCGTTATTTTGGGATAGCCGTGTAATATAAACAACCAGCCAAGGCTAACTCTGAGAAGTAAAAGTGCCAATCCTGGGAATCCGTCAGGATACACCGGAGAAAGTGAACTTAACAAGTGTGGACTTAGCTGTGGGAAATTAAATGCAGCTAGGAAAAAAGCGAGTTCCTTCGGAATAGCTTTGCTTAACGCTACACCCAACCCAAATTGATAAATCATAGTTGTACACCACGGGTATTAAGGTCGATAACATATAACGAATGACCGGCTGTGATAAATAGGCGTTCACGAAGTGTCCCTGAAAGGGAATCGCCTTCTTTACCACCGAAAGTCAGGTTAGCTGATGTCTCCGGTACAAAAATTTTTCCTAAGCGAGTTCCATCGGGGGCGTATATCTGCACGCTATCTTGAGAGGTAGTAAAAACATTGCCATATTCGTCAACCCGCAGTCCATCTGGTTGTCCTGGCTCAATGACTGCAAATACACGCCCATTCTTTACATAGCGCTTGCCTACAACCTCATAGACGCGAATATGATGAGGCCCCCCAGGAATATTAAACGCGGCTGTATCTGAAACATATAAAAGGCTTTCGTCTGGACTGAAAGCCAACCCATTAGGGCGCACCATGTCTGTTACTACAGGATAAATCTCAGCAGTTACCGGGTCAAAGCGATAGACGTAACTTCCAGGTTGTTCCTGTTCGCCGCCATACCCTTGATTTGGCTCGGTAATCCCATAAGGCGGATCGGTGAACCAAATTGTACCGTCACTTTTGACTACCAAATCATTTGGACTGTTCAGGCGTTTGTTTTGGTAGCGATCGACTAAAACCTTCCATTCACCGTCTTGTTCGCATCGGATAATAGCACGCAAACCAGAGGAACACGCAACCAGACGACCTTCCAAGTCTCGATAATTACCGCTTTGGTAATCAGATGGATCTCGTAAGACAGTCACATTGTCAGTGGGACTCCACCGCAACAGGCGATTGCCGTGAGCATCACTCCATACAACACTGTCATCTTCATGGAAGTATACAGGCCCCTCGCTATGGACTGCACCGTTGGCAAGCTTTTGAAGTGAGGCTCCTGGGCGTACAATAGCACGCAGGCGATCGTCATAAATCTCAATGGCTTCAGGCATAGAAATCTTCTGTTATTTAACTTGGCTACTGACGATAAATAGCAGGTCTAAATTAATACTAAAATACTGTAAATGTGTATTTAATATCGTGTAACAAAATGAATGTAAAATTTCTAGCTATTTTCATCACTTACTAAATACAAAATTGAAGTTAGTTATTACAAAATCAATTCTATTTTCTTACTCTCAAATAACATTGCACCATAGATATAGATTGCACCAAAACAGACTATTGTTGTTAACAGCAAAAGTATTTAGTATTTGTATTAAAAACTAAATATTTTTTCAGACAATCAAATTGCTGGTTTAGCAAAAAAGGTCAAGTTAAATTTATTTGTTAATTTTCTCAAGAGATTATATGGCTAATTCACATAATAGAAAGAAAAAATGAAATTAAAATGAAATATTAACCTGTCTTTAGACATAAATAAATATTAACCCATTAGAAAGAAGCAAGATTGTAGTTAAAGCTTTAGTCTAAGCATAAGAATCTGTCTTTAGAGCTATTTAAATTTTGATAAAACTTATAAATTAACTTAAAATATTGCCAAATTACTTTGTGGCATCAAATAAATTAAACCGTAATTAATATGAAATTACTAATTATCAATTATGACTAGTATCACAGAACATTACGACATCATTATTATCGGTACAGGAGCCGGTGGAGGTACATTAGCCCACCGCCTTGCACCCACAGGTAAAAAAATTCTAGTACTGGAAAGAGGCGACTTTTTACCGAGAGAGAAAGCTAACTGGAATCCAGAGGAAGTCTATCAAAAACATCGTTACCATACACATGAAGAATGGTATGACAAAGAAGGTAAAGCCTTTCAACCTCAGACAGGCTACTGGGTTGGTGGCAATACCAAACTCTACGGTGCAGCCCTAATTCGATTCCGGGAGCGAGATTTTGAAAGGGTAATTCATAAAGGAGGAATTTCTCCAGAATGGCCTTTGAAGTATCAAGACTTTGAGCCATACTACACCCAAGCAGAAAAGCTGTATGACGTGCATGGACAGGAAGGAGAAGACCCCACCGAACCACCTCGCAGCGAACCATATCCCTATCCGCCAGTGAGTCATGAGCCAGATATGCAGTCCCTTGCTGATGGCATTCGGGAACTAGGTTATTACCCATTTCATTTACCACTAGGATTAAAGCTCAATGAAAGCGATCGCACCAAGAGTCCCTGCATTCGCTGCGATACTTTTGATGGATACCCTTGTCTCGTACATGCAAAAGCTGATGCTGATGTCAACGCCATTCGTCCGACTCGTGAAAAGTATACCAATGTTACTCTCTTAACTAATGCCAAAGTCTTGCGGCTGCATATCAGTGAGTCGGGGCGAGAAGTGACGAAGGTAGAAACTGAAATTGCAGGAGAGCAACATTGGTTCACAAGCGATATTGTGGTTGTTGCCTGTGGTTCTGTCAACTCAGCGGCTTTGCTGTTACGCTCTGCTAATGACAAACATCCCAACGGATTAGCAAATAGTTCCGATCAAGTGGGGCGGAATTTCATGAAACAGTTGGAAACAGCCATAGTTTCCATACATCTAGAGGTGAATCACGCCAACTTTCAAAAAACGATCGCTGTCAATGATTTTTACTGGGGAGAGCCGGATTTCCCTTATCCGATGGGCATGGTGCAGAATACAGGTAATGTCCTAGCTGATATGATTCCCGGAGAAGCACCGCCACTGATGGCTCCATTTGTCAAGCTGATTCCTCATTTTGAGCGCCATTTGCTGGCCGAGCGATCGGTTGGCTGGTGGTTGCAAACAGAGGATTTACCAGACCCGAATAATCGGATTCGGGTGGTAGGCGACAAGATTCATGTTGACTATACATTGAATAATATTGAAGCAAGCGATCGCTTAATTCACCGATGGACATCTGTACTCAAATCAATCCCTGGTTCTGCTAAACACGTCTTGCCATTTAGCATTTATCCCCGCACTCATATACCAGAACAAGCAGTTGCTCATCAATGCGGTAGTTGTCGATTTGGCACAGATCCTAAAACCTCAGTCCTGGATCTCAATTGCCGTACTCATGATGTCGAGAATCTTTATGTTGTAGATAGTAGTTTCTTTCCGTCAAATTCGGGAGTTAACCCTACACTGACGATTATGGCGAATGCATTGCGTGTTGGCGATCTGCTTGCAGCACGCTGCGCGTAGCAAGATCCCAGAGGGTGCGCTAACGCATAGCTGAAGGACTGTTAGGTTCGGGTTATGTGTCTGGTGGAACCGCAACGATCGTTACCATTGTGCTGATGATCCTGTTAGATGTGATGCATCCTCCAGCCGTTTCTACATCCTTAAGCTTTGCTTTAAAAGCTGGCAATGAATAGGACTTACGCAAAATCATGAAAAAACGAACCGCAAAGGAGGCAAAGGAACAAGAGTTTCAGAGAGTTTTTGCGTAAGTCCTAATGAAAATAACCTAGTTTTGTTTGGGCTGTCTGTAGGCATCACTGCCCTGTTAGTTGGATTACAACGCTTCGCTCCGTGGCTTCTGGCACACCTGAGCCAGAAGTAGTTTCATACTGGATTATAGTTTCAAGGAGAAACAGATTATGAACGAAGAACACTCTACTTCTAACCAAGAACATGAAAATCAAACGCCCCCAAATACTCATCCTATTGCAACAGGATTGGGAGCAGCTGGAGGCGGAATTGCCGGAGCCGCACTAGGCCGCTCAATTGGTGGTAAGGTTGGTGCTGCAATTGGTGGCGTTGCAGGTGCGATCGCACTTGGAGTTGCAGCCAATGAACTGGCAGGATACACCGAGCAATTCATTGAAGAACTCCAGCCGACAGTAAGCTTAGGATTAGGAGCAGATCGCAAACCAATTGAATTACCTAGTCACTATAGTTGGGAAGAACTACAAGCACTATCAAAACCTCAAGGGGAAAAAATCTAGAACCGCAAAGTTTGCTAGAGAATGAGTTCGACAAGCCCTTTTTTGACCTCTCCCCCAACCCCTCTTGGACACCCAGATGAAAGCCAAAACCCTAATTATCTCGTTGCTCCTCCCTTTCCCCGTGGGAGAGGTTCATCGAACTCACGTTCAATTACATCGAGGATAACGATTAAACAACCACAAAATTATTGTTCGTTAGTGACAACCCAGGAGATAATCCGGCAAATTGTACCTGAGTAAATGCGCCTGCACTACCATCAGAGTCAAAGAACAATGCACCTGTAGTGGAGTTATAAATAAATCGCTGGCTACTAGTAGTTGCGGATTCTCCAAGTGTAAACTGACTTGCTTTAAGTACACCTGCTGATAAACCGCCACCAAAACCAGCAGCCGACACCTGAATTATTTCATTCGGTTCATTAACGGCACCGAAATCACGTATCAAATCGAGACCTTCATCGAAACTATTGAAAACAAAGGTATCAGTACCACCTTCTCCAAAGAGGCGATCGTTACCCTTGCCACCGATGAGGATACCATCGCCACTGCCACCTGTGAGAGTATCATCACCATTACCACCTATGACGGTGTTATTACCAGTCGCACCAGAGGCGATCAGGGAATCATTACCATCGCCCCCATCTAATATGTTGGCATTTGAACTGCTGACATCTAATGTATCGTTACCAACACCACCGTTGAGGGTGTTATTACCTGAGGTATAAGAGGCGATCAGGGAATCATTACCGTCGCCCCCATCTAATAGATTATTGCCTGTTGAACTGCTAACATTTAATGTATCGTCACCAACACCACCGTTGAGAGTGTTATTGCCAGATACGCTACCCTGAACGTAATTTCCGAATTCATCTTGAATGTAACTCAAGACCTTTAAAGAATCGTTACCATCGCCTCCATTGAGGAGGTGATCCCCTGTTGAAAGACTAATATCTAAGAAATCTTCACCAGCGCCGCCATCTATTGTATCGTTACCATTGCCTGAGCGGAGCGTATCATTACCATTGCTTCCGATTAGATAATCATCGTAGTTTGTACCTGTGATATTTAATTGTTCGATATTCTTGTAGCTAAACACTGTTGTGTCCGGCGTCGTCGAAATTACTACAGTGTTATTAGTAGGGTTGAAAGTCGAAGTAATTCCGGTGGTAGCACTGCTATAACTCAAAGACAAAAAGTCGTTACCTGTTCCCCCGTCTACTGTTTGAGTTACTAACGTCGATAGGGAGCCGAAATTAAAGGAATCATCGCCATTGCCACCATTGAGGATATTATTGCGATCGCCACCATCGAGAGTATCATTGCCATCGCCCCCATTGAGAGTATCATTGCCATCGCCACCCCTCAAAATGTCATTGCCACTTAAGCCTTCAATAATGTCATCACCCCCTTGACCATTGATGACATCATTTGAATTGTCAAATCCACTAACATTGTTGTCTAGGTTGTTTAGGAAGGTGACTGTATTTTTTTTAAAGACACTGTTTTGGGTGGAGTTAGCATCGAAGACATCAAAGCTGTCAGCGATCGCAGTTTGCCCATAAAACAGAATATTGCCCAAATCTACAGTCGCTCCAGTAGATTTGGTGAGGTTATCCAAGTTTTCCAGAGCAAAGTTTTCCAGGATGAATCTGGTATCACCATACCCTTGAAAGCTGATTTCTAAACTTGTGCCATTCTGGGTAAGAAGCAAATTTTTGGCAGTGAAACCACTATTGTCCTGGAATATCAAAGTATCCACTTCGGCAATGACTGCTGCTGTCGGGTTTATTCCCTTACCTACTCCAGTAAAATCGGCGATTGTATAAGTGCCAGTATTAATCGGGTCTGTGCTTCTTACGCCATTCGTGTTGTCTCCGATTAAGCCTTTGTAAACAAATTTATCCTTACCACCGCCGCCTGTGAGGCTATCTTTACCACCACCGCCTGTAAGGCTATCATCGCCATTACCACCGTTGAGGGTGTTATTACCAGTGGCACCAGAGGCTGTTAGAGTATCATTGCCATCGCCTCCAGAAAGCAGGTTCTTGCCAGATGACCGAGAGCCGAAGTAGGAGTCCGAATATTGGTAAACATAGCCAGAAATGTCTAGAAAATCATTGCCATCGGCTCCAAAAAGCAGGTTATCGCCTGACGATCCACTAGCGCTCAAGGTATCATCACCAGCACCACCTTTGAGGGTGTTATCGCCTTCTGAGCCAGAGATAGACGCTGAATACTCCCCACTGCTTCCACTCCCAGAGATGGAGAGAGAATCATTGCCGTCGCCTCCATCTAAGAGGTTATCGCCAAATGAACCGCTAGCATTTAAAGTATCATCACCAGCACCACCGTTGAGGGTATTATTGCCTAAAGAGCGATCGTCGTAGTCTGGTGCGTAGGAATAGTACTTGTAGCTGCCAGAGGCGAAGAGAAAATCATTGCCATCGCCACCATTAAACAGATTATTGCTTGAGGGAGAGTCAGCATACAGAGTATCGTCACCAACACCACCGTTGAGGGTATTATTGCCTGCACCACCCCTCAAAATATCATTGCCACTTAAGCCTTGAATAATGTCATCACCCCCTTGACCATTGATGACATCATTTGAATTGTCAAATCCACTAACATTGTTGTCTAGGTCGTTTAGGAAAGTAACTGTGTTTTTTTTAAAGACAGTGCTTTGAGTGGAGTTAGCATCGAAGACATCAAAGCTGTCGGTGATGGTAGTTTGCCCATAAAACAGAATATTGCCCAAATCTACAGTGGCTCCAGTAGATTTGCTGAGGTTATCAAGGTTGGACAGGGCAAAATTTTCCAGGATAAATCCGGTATTACCAAACCCTTGAAAGTTGATTGACAAACTTGTGCCATTCTGGGTGAGGAGCAAGTTTTGAGCAGTGAAGCCACTGTAGTTCTGGAAACTTAGGATATCTACTTCGGCAATAACTGCTGCTGTGGGGTTTATTCCTTTACCTACTCCACCGAAATCGGGGATCGTATTAATGTAGTTTGAGCCGCCGTAAAGAAATATATCGTTGCCACCGCCACCAGTTAGGGTGTCGTAGTTATCGTAGTAATCGGAAGTGCCCTGTAGGGTGTCGTTACCGCTAGTTCCAATGATAATTGCCATAAGTTTTTCCTACCTGGATCGATTTTTGGAGTAACTTTAGTTGTCAATAATCGAGTTAATGCTGTTTGATGGCACAAATAATCTGCCAAAAGTTGAAGCTTTCGGCATACCTTATTCAGTCTTTAGATAGAGCCGCAAATTGTTCATTAAAGACTTCCTTTTTAATTCACTGGCAAACATTACTATCCGAGTATTAAGGACTATCTAAGTCTTAAGCACTGTACAAAATTTAGTTGGTTTGTCAACGCATAAGTCTTACTAGTTTCAAAATAGGTAGGGGACACTTGAGACAGCACAAAACAGGAAATCTTTATAAATTCGTTATCAGCGTAGCTTGCCGCCGTAGGCCTCGCCTTTGAAAATTCTATCTGGAAATAGGAAACATCAAAATAACCCAACAATAACTAAATACCGAATATTTACTTAGATGTCTATCTTTTAAAAAAATCTTTGCATACTCTTCATATTCATAATCGTTCAAATAATGGGGGTAGGAGAGTGATGTCTACGGCCGCAAGCTACGCAAACAATGGTAATCAAAATCTGATAAATTAAGTACACCAAGATGCTATATATATAATACTTTATGAGTAATGGTATAAAAAAGCTTGCTGTTGCTAAACCCAAGCGAGTTGCGATCGCAATCTTTTCTTTCACCGTCCTCTTTTACAGCCAAGTTGCATCAGCTGCCTTAACTTTACCCCTACGCAGCAAGAAGGGGATGGTGGTTTCAGCCCATCCCCTAGCAAGTGAAGCGGGAATTTTGATGTTACGCAAAGGGGGTAATGCAGTGGATGCAGCTGTAGCCACAACCTTTGCTCTTTCTGTAGTTGAGCCTTTTTCAGCCGGAATCGGTGGCGGCGGATTTTTATTGATGCACTCTGAGAAAACTGGCGAGATGAAAGCGTTAGATTTCCGCGAACGCGCACCCCTAAAAGCCACAAAAAATATGTATCTAGATGCAGCAGGAAAGGTGCGTCCGAATGCAAGTATTAATGGTTATTTGGCAGTAGCGACACCAGGAACGGTGGCGGGACTTTATGAGGTGCATCGCCGCTATGGTAAGCTTTCTTGGCAAGAGGTAATGAAACCTGCGATCGCACTCGCTAAAGATGGCTTTATTCTTGGCAATGTGCTAACCGAAAGGCTGAACCAGCGCCAGGAAGCAATTCTCAAGAATCCCGCAGCGCGAGAAATTTTCACTCGCAATGGTGAATTTTATCAACCAAGGGAAAAACTTGTGCAGCGCGATTTGGCACGCACTTTAACAGCAATTGCCGAAAATCCCCAAAGTTTTTACACCGGAAGCATTGCTCGGGCGATCGCTTCTGATATGGTAAAAAATGGTGGTTTAATTTCTCTCGAAGACCTGAAAGCCTACAAACCAATCTGGCGCACTCCTGTTTGTGGCAACTTCCGCAAAGCTAAAATCTGCTCAATGCCACCACCATCATCAGGAGGCGTTCACCTATTGCAGATTTTAAATATTATCGGTGACACCGATCTAAAATCTTTGGGATGGCATCATCCAGACGCGATACATTTAATGGTAGAGGCAATGAAAATTGCTTATAGCGATCGCTCAAAATATTTAGGCGATCCTGATTTTGTCAAAGTCCCCGTACAAGAACTGCTCAGTCCAGCTTACGCCAAAAAACGCCGTCAAGAAATTAATATGCAAATGGCTCGACCCTCCACCGAAGTCAAGCCAGGAGATTTAAATTCAAAATGTCTGCGTCTTCCTTCATCCCCTTGTCTTCCGCACGAATCTCTCCAAACCACTCATCTGAATGTTGTGGATGAACAACACAACGCCGTCAGTCTGACTTTCACCATTAATCTCAGTTTTGGTGCTGGTGTGGTGACACCGGGAACTGGAATTATTCTCAACAATGAGATGGATGATTTTGCCGCTGCGCCAGGAGTGCCTAATGCTTTTGGTTTAGTTGGTAACGATGCCAACAGCATTGCACCCCGCAAAACTCCTCTATCCAGTATGACTCCTACAATTGTCACAGAAAATGGTCATTTTCGGATGGCGGCGGGTGCGCCTGGTGGTAGCACCATCATCACCCAGGTTTTGCAAGTAATCCTGAATGTGCTGGAATACAACATGGATGTTGGTGCGGCTATTTCTGTTCCACGCATACATCATCAATGGCTGCCAGATGAGTTGCGCGTTGAATCTTGGGGCTTGGATGCTTTGACTTTGCAAGACTTACGCCGTCGGGGGCACAAAATTAAGGAAACTACTCCTTGGGGTAATGGTAACGCGATCGCTATTACATCTGATGGAATTTTAGAAGGAGCCGCCGATCCTCGCGGCGAAGGTTCCCCCAGAGGTCTGTGAGGAAGACGCGGGGACACAAAAAATAACTAATGACAAATGACAAATGACAAATGACTATTGATTTTGGATTGTTGACTCTGCGTAGCTGCTGCTGCCAAACTCGTTTGCCCGTGCGCTAGGTACTAGTGTCCAACCTGCTTTCAAAAGTTTTTGATAAGTTGCCCAACCTTTAGAGCCACCTGGTATTTGATAATCTGGGACTGCAAAATGTCCAAAAGCTGTGTAAGGACGCCAAGGTTGATTGGGTTCTGTCTGCAAATACAAAATTTTCTCTCCATCGCCACCAGACTTAGATAACCAGCACATTTGTCGATGCATTGCAAACTCCTTTGCTTTTAGCTAATGATGCATAGTAGCTGATCTTTGTCAAGCTAATTATCACCCTTGGGGATAATTTTTGCCTAGTACTTTAGACAAAATGTAATTAAGTTCTATCCACTGCGAGATAATTGCTTAATAACTTATAGCCTGGAAGACAGCTGCTAACGGGACATAAAGATAAACAGCCTTGGCTCACCTTGTTTATTGGGTGAGATTTTTCTCATGTTATCCGCGTTTTTTGCGATCGTGTGTAACAATCACTACTATTTTAGCTGAGGCTCGGAATTAGACTATTTGTTTTTCTGCTGAGATATATAAGCGCAGATTCTAGAAGTTATACCAATTTGAAAAAAGAATGCGACAAACAGACCATTTGTAGAGACGCGATTCATCGCGTCTTTACCCAAGGATGTGTTGCAATCATTAATTGAATTAGTATTAGTTATAAATCGTTGATTAAACACTTTGAGCAAACAATATAAAATCTATTTTGATGTTGGTTGTATAAATCTTCCGTTTGATGACGAGAAACAATTTCGTATTTATCTATAAGCTAAATTTAAATCCCCGACTTTTTAAAAAAGTCGGGGATTTGAGCAAACAAGTTGGGTTATTAGAAGGATGGAGCATACAACTTATCGCCGACAATTTCGCGAATTGTCTCTACTAGTTGGCTGTATGCAAAGTTAGATAAAACTGGTTGTGTTGTTTGCAACTGAATTTCTCGATCTAAATCAATCCATGACTTGCAGCCAGCGTATTTGGCGTAATAGGGAATTTCTTGCTCAAGCGGTAGTTTATATGTCCGTAGGAGGAGGATATAAAGGGGCTGACGTGCCTTCCATTTGAGGCGATCGCTAATAAAATGCTCGTTCCAAATATGGAAGGGAAGTAAGTTGTTGACAATAGATTCGTCACTACAGGGCAAAATATCTGTAATTTCAGCCCAACTACCAATGCGAACTGTTTCAGGATGCCAGCCTGATGTTACTGGATAGACGTTATTGGCATATTCAGCTTTCAGCATGAAAGCTTGTTGATGTTCATAAGTAGGATAAAGCAGAATTTGCTTGTGAGCAACTTGGAAATGTCCATTTCGTTCGTGGATACCGCCTTTGCGGAGCAACATAATTGTTTTGCCACTTTCCAAGGCATTTATGGCAACTGCCCATTCTTTGAGAGCATGAAAAGTTGTAGTCAATTCCATCGGCATCTACTGTAACTCTGATTTAATTTGAAGCTAAGACTGATAAAGTGTGAACCTATCCAAGGCAATAAATTAGGAAAGCGATCGGTGTTTCCAATTTTTCTGGCGTCCAGTTAGCAAAAACAGCAAGTTATAGACGTATTGATAGTTTACAACCACCCTATTCTTTATTCTGGAGACAGGTAGAACAAGATGCATTGCCCTATTGTATCGAAAACAATATTTCTATCCTTGCTTATTCGCCTTTAGTACAGGGGTTGTTAACAGGAGATTTGCTCTCAGTCATAAATTTGACCCAATAGATAACCGTGCTAAAAATAAACTGTTTCAAGGCGAAACTTTGAACTTGCCTAACAAGCGCTAGAAAAACTGCGTCCTATAACTCTTCTTAATAATTGTACCCTTGTTCAGTTAGCTTTAGCCTGATTAATTGATCAACCTCAAACAAACGCACAGACGCGTCATAGCGGCTTGTCGCCAAATGCATTAGCCGCCCAAATCAAGCTTTCTACAGCCGAATTGGCAGAAATTGATGCCATTAGCAGTATTGTCACCGATCGTCTGGATGACAATCAGATTATGTGGAATTGATGACAATGTAGTTTTGTTGCGATGCTTAATCTATCTAAGATCCCTTTAACTTTCTTCAAAAGAGAGTTGGGGATCAAATTTATGGGCTAGATTGCAAAATCTAACAAAACATCAACTTTCGTAAACCAAGGGTTGCAACTCACAAATGTAAGTGATAATTTAGATAGTAGGACACAAAACAAAATAAACCAAACAAAAGGGTCAATGACTTAGTGTCCCCTCGTCATCAGCCCAAGCAAATTTCAGCATATCAAATGTGATAAAAGTGGCAAAAAGCCTAATGTAGAAGGCAAAGCCAAATCCTAAAGCGGAAAAACGCAAGAATGCTGAGTTTGTTAGTTTTTTTAGTCCACCCTAGTTATTAACCTTCAGTTAGTTAATCAGTTTAAAATTTGAAATCTGTAAACTCGATAAAACCTGGTCAACCTCGACCAGGTTTTTGGCATTTTATTGTAATATGATTTTCTCAGTACGGCAGAGATTATGGGTGGGGCTTTGTTGGGTTGAGCGACAGATAAACCCAACCTACATCAGTATAATTTTTAGTCTTAGCTGAACTGTATTAAAGCGTATTGGACTCTAGCTAATTTTCCAGCAGCGAATAAAATAAGACAGCAACATATCCTGCGAGGAAAATTTGATGAAAAATTATCGCTTTTTAACTAAGATTACTACAATTATGATTGTAGCTGCACTTTCTTTTTCTTGTAAATCTTCTGTTAGTAAAAATGCAGAACAGGCAAAAGCAACTGAGAAACCGAAGCCAGAACAAAATCTTATCTATGGCGATTTAATTATTAAAGAACAATCAGATTATCTAATGATTCCTGTTAGTCTTGCAGAACAGAATGAAGATAAAGGAGTTGATTTAAACCTTTCACGTTCTTATGAAAAGGAAAGAAATAATCAATTGTATAACATCATCTTTTATCAAAAGCAAGGTGGTGAAGCTCATCTTTTATTAAATAAAAAAGCCATTGTCGCTTCCTTCGATTTATTGGAAGTAAAAGCGGCTAACAAGCCTAATACAAGAGTTTGGTTATATAAAATTATTGACCAAGATACAAATATAGATAAAAAACTTAATAGCGAAGATGCTACTATTGGCTATCTTTCTGATATATCAGGTAAGAACCTCCAGCAAATTACCCCAAATAATACTCGAATCATCAGTTGGGTTGTTGTTCCAGGTCAAAATGCAATTTTTCTAAAAATTCTTAAAGACTCGGATAATGATAAAAAGTTTACAAAAGAAGATAAAACAAATTTTGTGAGGGTTAACCTCGATAAAATCGGTATGGGAACTGAGATTATTAGTGACCAAATAGAGCAAGAAATTAAATCTTACGTTTTTAAATAATTAAATAAGTGTATTTTAAACTTGACAGGGCAAATTTTAGCTGGTAATGAACCGCTAAAATTCCTTTGCTCTTTAGCGATCGCCTTTTCTACAGGTGGATTCGTTCATATTTTGATAGCCATCAACAAAAATTGCCAAAACTAATCCATAAACTTGACAATTATTCGTAGATTACGAGTAACATTGAAAACATATAATTTACGACGCAAAACACAAGGTAATGTCTGAGGAGAACTATGTAAGTAACTTCTGGCGCTCGCATAATTTTCGCTTGGAGCCTTGGGGGAATGACTATGAGCCGCCAATTCAAATCAGTGATGAACTTTCGCTCTCTGAAAGCGATGTTAACCCGACAGTAGAGACTGAGAATTGGGAATGTTTTCAGTCGCCTGAACCGCGATCGCTACCTAATCGCCTTATCTTTATTGATGGGCGTCGTCGCCTGGATGCTGGACTCGTTGGTGGCAATGGCAACACCATAATATACGGTGTGTTTGGAACAATTGCTGTGGGTGCGGTGGTAGTAGATAAAACTATTCCCAAGGCGAGTTGCATTGAAATTGATGTTCGTCGAGTTTTGGGTTTTGGCGGTGAGCAAGAGGCTGTATCAACATTCATCCCTTGTCCTTTAGGAAGTAAAGCAGAATTACTCTACAAAGCAATTAAAAGCAATCAACCAAATACTCCTGAAGCTCGAAGTGCAATTGTTCAAAATGCCATGCTAGCCGCAGAAGAACAGCTAGTAAGCAAACTAGATATAAAAGATACGAATACTTTGGTAATTCGAGATGGAGCATTACGATATGAATCTCCAACTTTTACCTTGGGCTACATTAAGACAATGCATAAACAATACTTGTCTGAAAAATATGCTGCCCTTCTGTGGAAATTATTACCAGGACAACGCACGCCTATTTTTAATATTAAAGATAGATTGCAATACTCATGGTATTTAAAATCTGGTAATTATCAACATTCCCCACAACAACTCGGCTACCACGATTTACATGGTATTGTGCGCCTGGAATTATCTAGCAAAATTGACATTGAAAAAGCTCAAGAAATAGCCAATCAAACTTGCTATTTAATTCCCAATTATGCTTCCCATCCATCACGAGATCCGCGCGCGCCACAAAACCTCGCACCTGTTAGCGCTTTGGAACGGGAATTAGGCAGAAGAATGGGTGATGCAATACTAATTAAGCGGCGGCTGCAATGTTTTCTGGCATCTTTTGGAGGTAATAAATGATGGCGTTGCATAATAGAGGGATGAATTGAGGTCATCTACTGTGCAATGTCCATA